>JAYTMA010000114.1:0-12821 GCA_043728975.1 bacterium | reverse complement strand
TTGTTAAGGCGGGAAGGGGTCGGGGGAGGGACGCAAAAAATGAGGAAGGTTTTTTGGTTTTGGACGTGACCGGAGGGAACGTCCCGAGGCGCCGTCGTTAGAACCACCACGAGCGTCGAGCGTACGGAAAAGTACAAAGCCACTACGCGCTCGGCGCGTGCGGACTAGTCCGCTTCGGGATTTTGGTCAAAGTACATTCGAACTTTGTCTAATATGCACCGCCACCTGCCTGAATACTTGGAAGGCAGAACCCCGAAAGAAAAACGCTCTTTCCTTTTTCAAAAGAAATTTCACCCCCGCCAAATCAGAAATGCAAGGAGTGTTTTTTCTTTCGGGGTTGCCGAGGCTTTGCGAGGCAGTGGCGGAAGCGGAGGAAGGAAACTCTAATCGGCAAAGTTCACAGCTCGTAATTATAACTCTCGGGTTTGTTATAATCGATTACGCATATGCTCAAATTAGTCAGTCTTAATATCGAAGGACCAAAGCACTACAAAACTGTCTTTCCTTTTATTGATAACGAAAATCCAGACGTCCTATGTATACAAGAAGCACCGCATGAAATTAGGACATTCCTTCAAGAGAGGGGTTACAAAACAACTTTTGCACCCATGTGCCGGCGGACTTTTAGGGAAACCGAACACGTAATTGGAATTCTTTTGGCAACAAAATTACCACAGAAAACCCACCTCTACTACTATTGGCAGAGCCCAAAAGGTGTCCCGTCTGTATATAATCCAGACCATCCTTACTTGTCTGTTTCAAATGCTTATCTAATGGCTACTATTATAGATAATGGCCAGGAGTACAATATCGTCACCACCCACGTCATGGACACCGGCAACGGAGCCTCTGATAGCCACCAGGAAAAAGGAGTCTCTTTACTTATTAAGTCTTTAAGTAAAGAACCGACTCATATTATATGTGGTGATTTTAATATGCCTCGCCAGCACAATCATCTCTATGAAAAGTTCACAAAAATTTATCAAGATGAAATTCCAAAACATTACCAAAGTAGCTTAGACAGAAATTTACACCGCCTGGGTAAGGCAAAAATAGACCAGCCGATATTTGATAAATTTATGGTTGATTATATTTTTTCCCAACCAGAGTATGAAGTCACTGAAGAACGTCTAGAGTTTGGCATCAGTGATCACGCAGCCGTAGTAGCAAATATCCACAAAAAATAACTACTCCACCGTCACACTTTTAGCTAGATTTCGTGGTCGATCAACGTTTAATCCCCTCTCCACTCCTACGTAATAAGCAAACAACTGTAAAGGGATAGTAGAAATAATTGGCTGCAACAATGGGTGGACTTTTGGTACATAAATAACATCATCGGCTACCGCGCGAATCTGCAAATCTCCTTCAGTCGCTAGAGCAATTACTGGTGACTGCCTAGCTTTTACTTCTTCGATATTAGATATCATTTTTTCGTAAACATCGTTCTGCGGAGCCAAAGCAAAAACGGGAAAGTCTTTACCTAATAAAGCGATAGAGCCGTGTTTTAATTCCCCGCCAGCATACGCTTCGGCATGAATATAACTGACTTCCTTTAATTTCAAAGCGCCCTCATAAGCAATCGGAGCATGCGAGGAGCGCCCAATGTACATAAAGTCATCATACTTGGCATACTTCTTAGCTACTGCTTTTATCTGCTCGCTAGTTTTAAGAAACTTGGTAATAATAGCTGGTAAAGCCACTAAACCTTTAGCAATTTCAATTCCTTCAACCGCTGTCATCTCTCGCTCACGACCAAAAAAAAGCGTCATTAGAACAAAGACTGTCAGTTGAGATAAAAAGGCTTTGGTCGAAGCGACAGCAATCTCCGGACCAGCGTGGTTATAAACACCGGCATCAATCTCACGCGCTATAGCCGAACCCACCACATTGACAATACCGAGAGTAAGTAAGCCTTTCTCTTTTGCTTTAGCTAAAGAAGCTTTAGTATCGGCCGTCTCACCAGACTGACTAACACAAATTACCGCTTTGTTGCTCCCTGAAAAAACGCGTTTGTACCGATACTCACTACCTAACTCAACAATTGTTTTTATGTGAGCATATTCTTCCAACATAAAACGCCCCACCTGACCAGCATAGTAAGCCGAACCACAACCAATAATCTGTAGCTCGTCCACTCCTCGTAGTTTAGACAACAGACCTTCTAATCCCCCCAACTTAACTCTCCCTTTATCAACCAACAGTCGACCTCGAATCGCACTCTCTATTACCTCGCTAGCTTCAAAAATCTCTTTCAGCATAAAATGATCATAGCCATTTTTCTGGACCGATTCCTGACTCCAGGCAATCTTCTCCAGCTCTTTAGTTTGCTTTTTACCACCCAAAGTCGTCACTTGATAGCTATCTTTGTGAACAATTGCCATTTCACCATCAGATAAATAAATCACGTCTTTAGTGTACGGCAATAGAGCCGAGGGATCTGAGGAAACGAAATTACCATCAGACCCTATCCCCAGTACGATTGGACTACCCAACCTTGCTACTACTATCTCCCCTGGTTTTCTTTCACTCATCACTACCAGACCATAAGTGCCTCGCACCATACGCAAGGCTGTTCTTACTGCTGTGGTCAAATCACCGTTATATACACTACCAATTAATTTGGCCAAAACTTCCGTATCGGTATCAGAATAAAAGCGTATTCCTTGCGCCAATAAACCTTCTTTAATTTCACGATAATTTTCGATAATTCCATTATGGACCAACCAAATCTGCTCATGAGCATCGCTGTGCGGATGGGCATTAGCTTCATTGGGTACCCCATGGGTGGCCCACCTAGTGTGAGCAATACCAGAGGTACCAGGAATTGATTGGGTTATTTTTTTAGCCAAATTATCAATCGGACCGACTGACTTAACTACACCAAAGCCAGGAACAAATATTCCAGCTGAATCATAACCACGATATTCCAAAGTCCGCAGCCCGTCTAAAAGGACTGGAGCGGCGGTTCTATTCCCGACGTAACCAAAAATTCCACACATACGTAGTTTTATTAACTAATAGCGTATACGCTATATAATACTAAACTTTTTGTCTTCTGGTTACGCCAACTTAACTGTTCAAATTGCTTACTCTTATATACTATATACCTATATGAACAAACCTCGCATTCACATTTATTATGATGGTGAGTGTAAGATGTGTACAGCTTTTGCCAATACTGTATCTAGTAATGACAACCAAGCAACTCTAGTGGACGCCCAAACCGCCACTCTTACAAGCCTGAAAAAGGAGGATCTACTGTATACCATTCATTTAGTAGAGGGAGATGGAAAAGTTAGAACTGGCCCAGACGCAGTCCTAACCGCCTTCAGTAGGATCTATTCTTGGCTTACACCTTTAGCCCAGCTTTTTCGCTTACCGGTTTTTAATTGGTTTGCCAGCTTTGTCTATTTTTATATATCTGCCCGAAGAAAATACCTGTTTGGCGGAGATAGCAGTAGACTCTTTTGGTTATTTTTAATCACCAATATCGGACTTTTGGCCGGGGTAATTTTATCTTTACCGCTCTGGGAATCGATCCGCTCCTATCCTACTATAGCTGTCCTACCTTCGTTTAGTTTTCTTCAACCTTACACGAGTCTCCTCACAGCATTTCTGCTGGCTTCTCTGACCTTAGGTATTTTACTGACCAAACAGTTTCGGTGGTTTGCTTTAGCTAGCGCCATTTTTTTAGCTATGCTTTTTACTCTTGATATTACCCGGCTACAGCCCTGGGTTTGGCACTACCTAGCAACACTATTAGTTTTGAGTTTTTGGTTACCACACTCACCGCTAAGAAATACCAAGCTTCTAGATGCAGCACGTTATATTGTCGTCGGTATTTATTTCTGGAGTGGTTTACAAAAAATTAATACAGCTTTTTTCTTGGAAACTTTTCCTTGGTTTACAGAGCCATACTGGTCTCACTTTGGTATAACCGGCCAATACGCAGTATTAATAATCGGAATTTTTGTCCCTTTTTTTGAATCGGCTTTTGCTTTAGGTTTATTAACGAAACGTTTTAGGAAGATCTCAATTATTGGTAGTGCAATCATGCTTTTAGTTGTTATGTCCTGCTTAGTTTTTGGGCACAGTTGGAATACATCGGTTTGGCCTTGGAATCTAGCTATCTTCGGGATGGTGCTAATATTATTCCTCGGGTTACCAGATACCTTTGGCACAATCCTAAACCGCACCAAAAGTAACCTGTTTGCCATTATTGCCATTGCCCTAATTATTTTAGCTCCTCTGGGTAACTTCTTTGGTTTAACTGATCATTACTTGGCTTGGTCACTTTATTCAGGCCATGTTCCCACTGCTACTCTAATCGCCTCTCCGCAAACAATTTTAGCAATAGCACCAAATGCTAGGTTTACTCCAATTATAAATTCTGAAGCTGTCTCAGTTGAATTTACACAATTAAGTACAGCTTCAATGAATGTAGTTCCCTATCCAGAAGTATGGGTCTTTGAAAGTATTTTTGAAACTCTCTGCCAAGAATACAAGACTGACACCAATCTGCTTTTAACCATTGATACCAGACCTTTTTTCAATAGTCTTCAAATTAAATCAAAAGACTATACTTGTCCTCCCAGGCGATAGTTAGTTATCTTTAAAAAATTGCAGAGTTGGAGACTTTAGGTATACTGTCACTGTGTTATTGTCCGGTTAGCTCAGCTGGTAGAGCGCTTCGTCGACATCGAAGAGGCCACAGGTTCAAGTCCTGTACCGGACACCAAACTGAAAAAGCCCTTTTGATGGGGCTTTTTCAGTTTGGTGTCCGGTAAGGGAGACATCTGCATGTCTCCCGTCAGGACTTGGAAACCTGTGCTTCATGCTACACTTATAGACATATGAAAAAAACAATATTTATCACATTTATCTTGCTTGGTATTTTCACAACCTCTCTAGCTCTCGCGGCAGAGGATTACCAGAGTGTCAAAGGTATCATCAAGGAGAATTGTAGAGGTACTGTTTATGAAGATTCATTTCTGAAAGGTTTTGATTGTACAGGATTAAAAAAGGAAATATATTATATTAAAAATAAAGAGGTGACGAAAGTTGAATTTGAAACAAAGAAAGAGATATATGATCTCAAGGGCGAAATATGCAAAGTAACAGAAAAATCAAAACCTGGCGACTTACCAGAAAATTTCTCTTATTCATGTACGAAGGGTAAGTATGGTACTTACACTATAGATGGTACAAAAGTTTCCTTTAAAAATTATAAAGAGACGTTGCTTGGTCTTCTCTTGTCAGAAATGGATAAAGAAAACAACAAAATAATCCTAACTCAATTAAATGCCGACAAAAAAGCCATGAAATCAATTAAGACATTTACCAAGGTTTTGTTATCTCCTGAAGGAGGATATTCTTTTTCTGGTGGGATGTATCCGATTGTAGGATCTGCTTGTATGGGAAACACAGAAGTCTTCACTATTAATGGCAATGGGCATAAAAATCTAATCTGTGAAGAAGGTAGTGTAGCCTCGGTGGATCATTATTTAAAAGACAAGAGGGTACCTTCCCAGACCTATATCAAAAGCATCTACAAGACTTTGAAGGACGGCAACACAAAGGCACTGAAAGAACTAAAGGAGCCAAAATAATACAATGGATTAAAGTATTTACTCTTATTGCGAAGAGGGTTAAATGATTACAATAGACACTCAACCACTTCTCTTGTATAGTGCGGATTATATGATTATTCTCTCGATTGAGACAAGTTGCGATGAAACAGCCATCAGCATTATTGAAGCGATGGGTGATTTTCCCAATGCCACCTATGAAGTAATTGGTAACGCTCTTTTTTCACAGATTGATAGCCATCGTGAATTTGGTGGCGTATTTCCGGCAGTAGCCAAGAGAGAGCATATTGCCACTATTGTGCCAATGCTCGAAATGGCTCTAAGAGAAGCCAAAATCACCGCCGGCTTTACACCAACCTTGAGCGAAGAAGAGCTGGCACGCGTCCACGAATTACTCAATCGCGAGCACGGTCTGGCTGATCAAGTTATTTCTTTTTATCAATCCTTCGGTCGACCGCCGATTGATGCCATCGCAGTCACGAGTGGCCCGGGTCTTGAGCCGGCTTTATGGGTGGGAATAAACTTTGCTAAAGCCCTGGCCTATCTAACTAACGCCCCCGTTGTCCCAGTCAATCATATGGAGGGACATATTTTAGCATCTATCTTTGATGGTCATCACTTGGCCAAGCTGTCTTTCCCAGCCGTTGCTCTACTAGTTTCTGGTGGACACACCGAACTTATTTTGATGAACGAATGGGGACACTATGAAAAAGTTGGTCAAACCAGAGACGATGCGGTGGGCGAAGCGTTTGATAAAGTTGCTCGTATGCTCGGACTTCCCTACCCCGGCGGACCAGAGATTGGGCGCCTGGCTAACATTGCCCGAGAAGCCAATCTGCCACCTTTCGCCAAACTTCCCTTACCTATGCGCCACTCTAAGGATCTAGACTTTTCTTTCTCCGGACTCAAGACTGCTGTGCTTTATGCAATTAACGGCCAAGTCCTTACTTTGGAACAAAAGCAGGCGTTAGCCAGAGATTTTGAAGATGCTGCTGTTACTGTCTTAACTGAAAAGTTGAAAACGGCAATTCTTAAATATTCAATTCAATCAGTTATCTTAGGCGGTGGTGTAGCTGCCAATAAGAGACTACGTCACGCGTTTGATTCTCTATCTTCACCACAATTATTCCCCGCTATTAAAACCTACCTACCAGAACTTAGTCTTTCCACTGACAATAGCATCATGATTGGGTTGGCCGGTCACGCCCACCTAGATGCTTCCCTCACCCCAGAAGTATTTGCTGAAACTATTAAAGCTGATGGAAACCGTTCTCTCTAATTTGAAAAATTAGTTGACATAGATAAATTATTGTTTTCTTTTTTAAAATCAGCTGTACAGTTTGTTATACTACACACAACTGAATGACGTGGCGTACAACTTTCCACTTCTGACTAACTAATTATAAGCAAGGTAATAAAAGTGACTACCCTCCAAGGTCGCTTATTAGAAATTGTAGACAAGAAAACATTGGCTGTTATTTATTAATCTATTTAAAATAAGAATATGCACGCCCTACACACAAACCAGCGCGCTTCTTTACTATCTAAATTTAATCAAGAAATTACTATTATTAGTGCCGGGAATTCACCAGATGCACTTATCTCATATATTAACTTCATGAGACAAAGACTAAACCTTGGTCCCCTAACCTTAGATCAAGATCTAAGCAGTAAAGCACGACGTAAGGGCTTAGAACTACAAAGAAGAAACACCATGCTGTTAAAGTCACAATTGGAAAAATACGACAATCAAAATAATTTAAAGAACCGTAAAAAAACTCACCTGATATCCTCGCCAGTTATAGAGTCAAAAGAATATCTTGACTACGCCCTTAGCCATCAATGTAACTCCGTCGGTATTCATACTTGTGAAAAATCTACGGAAAAGAGAATTGGTTCAATTACCGTCCAAGTTTTTTCCCTCGCCAGATAGCATCCCGGGTATTAATTATTTAAACAGTTAATAGCTGATTAAAAGCGATTAATTTTGCTTCAAACTACTCTTAATTCATGTTAGGATGCGCTTATAATTAGAACAATTTTATGAGCGCATCTAGAGACACAAAAACAAATACCCCCGAGCTTTTCCAAAAGCCCTACGAGCCCAAGGAGCACGAAGATGCTATTTATAAAGCTTGGGAAAATAGTGGTTTTTTTAACCCTGATGTCTGTGTAGAAAAAGGTATCACAGCGGCTGACGCTGAGGCTTTTTCGATAGTTATGCCACCACCAAACGCTAACGGTAGTCTCCATGCCGGTCATGCGCTTTTTGTCACCCTGCAGGACATTATGATTCGCTACAACCGCATGCTCGGTAAAAAAACCGTTTGGTTTCCTGGAGCTGATCATGCCGGATTTGAAACCCAGACTGTCTACGAGAAAAAGCTGGAGAAGGAAGGCCGCTCACGCTTTGGCATGGACCCTAAAGTTCTCTATGGTGAAATTATGGATTTCACACTAGCCAATAAATCATTCATGGAGAATCAAATCCGTGAATTGGGAGCTTCGTGTGATTGGAGCCGGGGACTTTTTACCCTCGACGAAAAAGTAATTAAAACCGTTTACAACACCTTCAAGAAACTTGAAGATGATGAACTACTCTATCGGGGCGCTCGAATTGTAAACTGGTGCTCAAAACACCAAACTTCCCTCTCTAATCTTGAGACTACTCATGTTGAGCGGACTGATAAATTTTATTATTTCCAATATGGTCCTTTTGTCATTGGTACGGCTCGACCGGAAACTAAGTTTGGCGATAAGTACGTCGTAATGCATCCAGATGATGCCCGCTACGCCAAGTATACTCATGGTCAGAAAATTGAACTGGAGTGGATAAACGGACCAATCACAGCCACAGTAATAAAAGATGAAGCTAGTGACCCAGAAATGGGCTCCGGAGTCATGACGATTACACCATGGCATTCAGGTATCGACTTTGAAATTGCCAAACGACACAATCTAGAATATGAACAGATTATAGACTGGCAAGGAAAACTCCTGCCCATTGCGGCTGAATTTTCTGGCCTGAGTATTAAAGACGCTCGTGAAAAGATAGTTGAAAAATTGAAAGAGAAAGGTCTTGTTGTTAGAATTGACGAGAAATATGTTCACTCAGTACCTTGCTGTTATAAGTGTGAACGTGACATTGAGCCGCAAATTCGGGCGCAATGGTTTTTAAAGACAAAGCCTCTGGCTAACATGGCTCTTGAGGCGGCGGACAAAAAAGAAGTTGTCTTTACAACTCCACGCGACGAACGCGTATTTCGTGACTGGATGGAAAAAATTGAGGACTGGAATATTTCCCGGCAGATCGTCTGGGGTATTCCTATTCCAGCCAAGATTTGTATCGCTTGCGATCATGGTATGGTTGATCTGGAAAATGCTATTACCGCTTGCACAAAATGTGGCGCCACCGTGATTTCTGACCCTGATACATTTGATACCTGGTTTAGTAGTGGCCAATGGCCCCTAGCCGTCACAGAGTTTCCGGATGGAAAAGATTTTTCCGAATACTATCCGACCTCAGTCATGGAAACTGGCAAAGACCTGATTTTCTTTTGGGTATCACGAATGATTATGTTTGGACTCTATCGAACAGGTAAAGTCCCCTTCCAAAAAGTTTATATGCACGGCATGGTCCGCGATAAAAACGGCAAAAAAATGAGTAAGAGTAAAGGCAATGTCATTGCCCCTAGCGAAATTCAAGAACGCTTTGGCACTGACGCTCTTCGCATGGGACTGGTCGTCAATAATGCCCCCGGCACTGACATGAACCTTGATCCTGACAAAGTAAACGCTTACAAAAAGTTTGCTAACAAACTCTGGAATATCACTCGCTTTGTACTTGATAATACCAGCGACTATAAAAATGAGGAGGTTAGTTATACTGAGACGGATACAAAGTTTGAGCACGATGTATTAGCTCCAATGGTAGCTCTCATCAATCAGTCTATGGAAAAGGATCGTTTTGACCTCGCGGCTGAACAAATATACCATCTAGTCTGGGATCATTTTGCTAGCCAGGTACTTGAGGAATCTAAACCACTACTAGCAGCCAATGGCGACATCCGAGCCTCGCGCCAGCGCTTGCTTTACCATTACCTAATTACCTCACTGAAGCTCCTTCATCCTTTCATGCCGTTTGTGACTGAAACTATCTGGCAAGAGCTCGGAGATGAACTTAAAGACGGTAAATTCCTGATGGTAGCAAGATGGCCAAAGTAGTTGATTAAGAATTAAATAAACCACCACAACAGTAAGGCGTGGTGGTTTGTTTATATTTCCAGGTGCTACAATAGCTCTATGGAACTCCATATTGCTTCAACAGACTTTGCTTTCGCTTTTCTCTTTGGCCTTATACCAGCTCTTTTTTGGCTCTGGTTTTGGCTCCGGGAAGATCGAAAGAATCCCGAGCCTCTGTTGTTGATAATTATTGCCTTTATTGGCGGTATGGCGGTCGTACCACTAGCGCTACCACTACAAAAAATGGCCATCGATATTTATTCTGGCACAAACGTGATGTTTGTCTGGGTAGTTATCGAAGAATCTCTCAAATATGCGGCTGCTCTTTTAGTAATTTTTTGGAATCGAGCGGTTGACGAGCCGATTGACTTTATCATTTATCTAATTGCTATTGCGCTTGGTTTTGCTGCCCTTGAAAACGCTTTATTCATGCTTACCCCTCTAACTTTGAATGAATACGCCACCGTGGCAGTCACCGGCTCGTTCCGCTTCCTTGGAGCTACACTGTTACATGTTTTAGCTTCAGCCACTATCGGTATTGCTCTAGCGTTCGCCTTTTATAAGTCCCTCACGGTAAGGTTAGTATATGGTACCATTGGGTTATTCATTGCTATTTTATTGCATGCATTGTTTAACTTTTTTATAATAAGAGCATCCGAGCCAGGCAAGGAAGATGGTGTACTATTAGTATTACTATTTGTTTGGATGGGCATCATAGTGCTGTTCCTACTATTTGAAAAAATTAAATTATTAGAATTCACGCGCAAACCATTTCTTCGTAAATAACCAAACATGAAAAAACCATCATTTCTAGAGAGACTAACCGGAGCTGTGCCAGCCAAAGATTATGATCGTATCCTTGATGAAGACCATCATTTTGGTGACGAAGGCGAAGAAGATAATGGCAAAGACACCTTTGAAGAAAGTGAGGACTGGAATAACACAGAAGACAGCCCGGCTACAGTGCAGGAAGGTGAATTGCCGGTTGATATGTATCAAACTAACGACTCCATCATCATCAAGGCTCTAGTGGCTGGCGTGAGCCCGACCGATTTAGATATCTCTATTACCCGCGATATGGTGACCATAAGAGGTGTTCGCGAAGAATACCAAGAAACCAATGACGACAATTACTTTCATCGTGAACTCTTCTGGGGTAGTTTCTCTCGCACTCTCCTGCTACCAGAAGAAGTAGTGATTGATGAGGCAGAGGCACAAGAGAAACACGGCCTCTTGGAGATTCGCCTTCCAAAGCTAGATAAGCATCGCAGTACTCAGCTTAAAGTTAGATCAAATGTAGTGCAGGGGAAGTAGAAAAATATTAACCCTAAATATATATATCCACCCGAAACACTTACGTGTTTCGGGTGGATATTTTTTAGGCAGGGTTGATCCAACTGGTCACCAACGTACTTTGCTCCAAGTATTCGCAAAGGTACGTTGGTGCCGCGGGACACGCAACGTTAATCAATTAGGGGCGGGCTCGACCCAGAATAGCGAATCCCTTTTGGATACTTCGTATCCAAAAGGGATTCGCTTTCTTGGTCGGCTACTCCTAGTTTTGTTCGCTTTGAAGCTCACAAAACATAGTCCGTAGCTTCGAGCTCGCACGTATCTGGCGCAGGCGGGGAGGGCTGATCCTGACGGTCACCAAGCCATATTGTATCGCTTCGCTCACAATCTAGCAGGTGCCGCGGGACACTCCTCACTCGCTCGTAAACTCGCATCGTTCCGGCGGTCCGAGCCCGCACGTAAAGCGAGCAGGCGCTTTACTCCCCAAGCACGCAAAAAGCCGCTCTCGCGGCTTTTTTTGTGCTTGGGGGCGGGCTCGAACCGCCGACCCCTTCCTCTTCAGGGAAATGCTCTACCAACTGAGCTACCCAAGCAAGTGGCACTATTCTAGCTTGTTTGGTAACTTATTTCAACCTCGATTATTCTGGAGCGACGCTTGTCTTTATACTCTCAAACCACTTCTTAAAAACGGACGAATCGCCTGAGGCCATAGCTTCCAGAGTCTCAATCTTGGCTTGAATAGAATCAATATTAGGTTGAATATAATTAAAGTAAGCATAAGCAATTAATCCGATAACAAACAAGGCCCAAATAATACGCAGTATAGCCCCGATGAAACTACTGCGACGCATTTTATGCAACATTTGGTTGTTTTCTATCAACAACCGCTGATTTTCTTGTAGCAGTTGTTTTATCTCACCCTGGTGGTTGTCTTGAAACATATGGCTATATTATAGCAAAGATATTGTTCCCATTGCGCGACAAAATCAGAACAGTTTTCTACCGTATACCTTCCCACTCGGCATAGAATTGCTCAAGATACAGCTCCATGAATTTATGCCTATTGCCCGCAATAGCTTTACCGGTCTTAGTATTCATTAAATCTTTTAGAAGGAGCAGTTTTTCATAAAAATGATTAATTGTTGGATTATCACCCTTTTTATACTCTTCGGGTGTCATAGTAAGGTTTGGATTAATATTTGGATCATACAAACTTCTCCCTACATGACCACCATAATTAAACGTACGGGCAATGCCAATAGCACCCAACGCATCCAGTCTATCAGCATCCTGGACGACAGCTAGTTCGGGCGACATCCACTTTTGACCATTAATTCCGCCTTTGAATGAAATATGTCGAATTATATTTTCAACATGCTCAATTGTTACTTGATCTAAATCAAGTAATCTCAAGAAATTAATTGCTGTGGTTGGACCAATCTCTTCATCTCCACCATGAAACTTAGAGTCCGCAATGTCATGCAACAAGGCCCCGAGTTCAATTATCAAAACATCAACTCCTTCCTCATGTAATGCAATGTGTTTGGCGTTATTCCAGACTCGATATATATGCCACCAGTCATGCCCTCCCTCAGCATGAGCTAGGGTCTCTTTAACAAAATCAACCGTCCTATTTATTATTTCTTGATTGTCCATATGACTAAATTATAATAATTTTTTGTAAGCATTTCTGTG
>JAYTMA010000113.1:0-3620 GCA_043728975.1 bacterium | reverse complement strand
ATGGCAATTTTTGCTACTCCCGTTTTTGTGCCCCGTTCTAACAGATACACATACACAAGACTCTCTGCTCTAGAAAACCCAAGGTCAGCCAGCCTTTTTAGGTATGGATTTACGGTCTCTTCTTCAATAGTTTTCTTTGTAGGCATAGTATTTGACAATGATTATATTGTCATTTTAGCAAAATTTACTGATTTTGCAATACTATTTGTACTAAAAAAGTGTCAATGGGTACATTGACAAACTGGTATAAACATGAGACAATGATATCAGCAAGTTCAGAAAGACTAGCGGCATAGGGCCAAAGGCATCCGAACTAAGCACCTTGAGGAGAAAGAAATGCTAATTACACAAATTACGAAGGTCGTCCCGCAGTCTGGTCAGGAAAACCTACTCAACCAAATCAAGTGGGTTCTCCTGGAGAGCAATCTAATCATTGGGGACTTCATGGATCATATGTACATGGTGATGGAGGCGTTTCATCCTGATCTCGATTTCGCAGAAGCCATGGGAAAGGTTGATGGTTATCGGAATCAGATAGTGGCCGCAGGCATTGCTACCAAGGACGGGTCGATGATTAGCTGGGAGTCATCGGGGTTCAGGGTGAAAACGCCACAGCACCTTCAGGAGGAACTTTCTTCAGACGTTCGGGACATCATCGTGGACGAACTCAACTGGAAAGAGGCAGGACCATCCGCAGCCTATTAGTCCATGCGGGATACAAAGGGGACTGTACTGGGCGATTGAAACATATCGCCCACTTTATCAAGTCCTCGAATAGGTCGAGGATTTGTAGAGATCAAAAACGCACCTTGAGGAGATAGTCATGTCCGTACAATTCACCTATGACACGCCCGTAAGGGAGATGATTGCACTCGGCAAGTACAACAATGGGGGCTTTGAGTCGGATCTACTCAGGTACAAAATGCCGGTGGAGTTGCAGGGAGAAGTTGCAATGCCCCATCTTTACCATCCCGGCAAGGCCATTTGGCCTGATGCTCTCGACGAGCAAGGACTGCGTTCTGCCAATCTCGCAGAGTTGTTGTGAACAACAGAGAAGAGCAGATGAAACATTCCATAGTTTCGCTCTGTCACTCACGAAGGGACATTGGAGGCACGCGGCTCCCGTTACTTGGGCATGAACTCTTCAAGTTGCAGCGGGATGGGGGTGCTGAAAGAAAGGACCGTATCCTGACAACCTGCGTTCGGATGTTTTGGCACGAGAGTTGGAGGGTTGCTGTTGTCTCTAAGTAAACCCTGACCGCAAACCAGTCTACGCGGGATACAAAAAAACTTAGTCACCGCCCCTTACTTACGTTTGGGCGGTTTTTTATTCTCCACTAGCCACCAAAATCGTTCTGACATCGTCCCACCAGGTGTATCTATAAATGGAACCGCTTTTGAGCGGTTCCATTTATAGATACGAAATCAAAAATTTGGCAATTATCTAGCCCTGTAGTAATTTAGTGATATGCTGAGCCGGAGACAACGCGTCTTGGTAACTTAAAAGATAAAATAAACTTTATGGATAAAGTACTAGATTGTTTTTATCGAGTTAGTGTCAAAGCTTTAGTCCTAAACGAGTCTAAAGATAAGTTTCTAATCTGTGAAGAAGAAACAGGGGTGTGGGAATTGCCTGGTGGTGGACTAAATTGGGGAGAGATACCGCAAGAGGGTTTGTCACGAGAAGTTTTTGAAGAAATGGGGGTTAAGGTGACAAGCGTAGCGGATAACCCGTCATATTTTATTACGGCCCAAACCCTAAATCGGGGAGTTTGGATTGTGAATGTAGTTTATGAAACCACACTAAAGAACCTTGATTTTATTCCATCTGATGAATGTGTGAACATAAAATTTGTGAACAAACAGGACATAAAGGATATGAAAGTTTTCCCGACCATAAAACAATTGGCAGACATGTTTAACCCTGAGAATCACCGATAAAAGTTCTGACATCGTTCCACCAGGGGAACAAATCGGTTTGTCATCGATGATAAATTTTTTGGGGACCTTTGCCGTTTGCTATAATCTATACGTATGAAAACTCTTTTGATAGACAACGGCTCTACTTTGACAGCTAAATTGGCCGAGCTTAGTCCTGGAAATGAGATTGTGGTTGAACATGGAAATATCCCTGAGAACTTAAATGAGTTTTCACTTATAATTCTATCTGGCAGTAGTAAATTTCCAGTGAATGGAAACGAAAGTTTGTTTGCAAAAGAAATTGAATTAATTCGTACTACAAGTATACCGATAGTAGGAATTTGTTTTGGACATGAACTTATTGCTCATGCTTTTGGAGGAGATATCGTGTATCTAGGGCAACAGTATAAAGGAATGAGTGATATTACAGTAACAGAGAAACATGAAATGTTTGGTGACAAAAAAGATTTTACTGTTTACGAAAATCACCAGTATGGAATAGTTACAGTACCGCCCGAGCTTAAAGCATTGGCAGTTTCGGAAAATTCAATTGCCGTATTTAAACACACAAGCAGACCTATATATGGATTTCAGTTCCACCCAGAATATCTGATGGAACAACAGTTTGGGGACGAGATTTTTCTAAGTCTCTTTAGAGAACTGACTTCCTAAAACCGTTCTGACATCGTCCCATAAGGTGCACAGTCATCATTAAAGGTCGTGCCAACGGGGATAGCTTTATATGTTGTTGTGCGTTATGAAAGACCATGTTAGAAGAATAGTCCGGTAAGACTTAAATCTTGTGCAACCTCAATCAAGCTTGCCACCTTCAAACTTTCAGGTATTCTTGAGACGGGATCTAACCTAAACTTGAGGAGATACATGATGGCAAATGGAAATGTTTTGTGCATTTGCGTCGGTAGTGAAGCCGGTGCAGCAATGGCAGAAGTTCGCGCAGTAACAGCTGAAGCGGGCAATGGTCTGGTCGGTGACAGATACTACGGAGGAAACGGGAGCTTCAATCGTGGCAAGCCTGGCAAGCGACAGGTTACCCTCATGAACGCAATGTTCTTCGAAGGCTCGAGCTTTGCCTTTCTCGATAGTCGCCGCAATATCATTACTACAGGCGTCGAACTCATGGATCTGATCGGCAAAGAATTCCAGGTCGGAGAAGCTGTGTTTCGGGGAGTAAAGTATTGCGATCCTTGTGCTCGACCAAGTAGATTGGTTGGAATCGAGCAAAGTTTCCGTGACGCATTTTTTGACCGTGGCGGCCTCGTCGCAGAAATTGTAAGAGGGGGTATCATTCAAATCGGTGATACTGTCATACCACCGAGAAAGGATTACTAAACACCTACACGAAGGAAGGGGAAACACCCACTTCGGTAGGTGTTTTCTCTTGTGTATAGTTGATAACGTCGTACCATAAGGGGCATTAATAGGCAGACTAAAAAGTAATACTTTTCTGGTCATTGCATTTTGTTATAATTAATTAAGTAAACGTTAAACAATAATTTTCTTACATCCAGGCCTGTTTTTGTTCGGCACACACCTCCTTTAGTCCACGTAAATACCGACGCGGCGTAAGCCCGGGGATGTAGTGAGTTACTCTATCGCTTTGCGATAGAGGTTAAGCAACGAAGTTGCTTAACTAAAAGGCCATAGGCCGAATAGATACCCCGTCCCGTAAGGGCGGGGAG
>JAYTMA010000112.1:0-2763 GCA_043728975.1 bacterium | reverse complement strand
AAGCTTCAGACACCATTTCCTGGCTATCGCAAACGGGTGGGGGATTATAGACTTTTGTTTGAAAATAACCAGGAGGTAATAATTATTTATCGTGTCACTAAGCGATTTGAAGCTTATACTAGATAATCTACGAATTTAATTAAAATAGATTCCAAAATACATTTATAATCAGACTTTAGTATTCGCTAAATACTGAGCAAAATCAACCTCGTTTTTTCCTTCGGGGACTATTCTAGTAATTATGAGTTGTCCGGTTGGATCCAAATGAGCGGCTTTGATTTTTATCCTTTTACCTTCATACAGGAAGAAGGTTTCAGGCCAGCCGGCAAAAGCACAAATTTTACGGTAAATAGCAATTGCCTCTTCATTGCTTGGTAAATTGCGGGGGTCGATTTTTAGTTCGCCCATCTCCTTGGTTATCTTGGCGCAAAAGGTCGCTTGGGTGTGGTCTTGGGGTGTTGGAGTAATATTGCCTTTAGGTAATTCTTGTATGACATAGGCTAGCAAGTCGCCACAGACGTGACTTAAAGTCTTGTCTAGCTCCTCACCCGAGACCGGTTCAGTTAGAGGTGTCGGTTGCTGATAGAGAATTGGGCCATGATCCATCTCTTTATCCATTTGGATAATCGTTACACCACAAGCTGCTAGGTCGTAAAGGAGAGTGCTACGAATTGGGCTCGCTCCGCGGAGCTTGGGGAGAAGAGAAGGATGGGCGTTGATGGTGCCGTACTTGGGTAGGTTTAGTAGCCACTCGGGCATTATCTTGCCATAAGCAAAAACAACAAATATATCCCAGGTTTCTTCAGTGAGGGTCTTTAGGGCCTCAGGATTTTTGAGGCTTATTGGTTGAAAGACGGGAATATTTCTCTCGGTAGCCCAGAGCGAGGTTGGTGGGGGAGTAATGATTTGCTTACGACCAACTGGTGCGTCGGGTGCTGTTATAACTAAACTAGGTACCAGAGCATACTTCTCTAATTCTAAAAGCGCATTAACGGCTAAATCTGGTGTTCCGAAGAAGGCGAACTTCATGAGAGAGTAGGGTGATTTTGTTTTTGTTCCGCTAGTTCATCTTTAGTCCAGACTTTCTCGGCTCGCTCAATAAATAATATCCCATCGAGGTGGTCGTATTCGTGTTGCATTATCTGGGCCAAGAGACCGCCGGCACCCCGGGTAAATTTTTGTCCATTCTCATCAAAGGCCTCGATTGTGACATTGGTGGCGCGACGCACAAGACCGTAATAGTCGGGAATAGAAAGACAGCCTTCGCCGGCCACTCTGGTTTTCTTCGATACTTTAATAAAGCGAGGGTTGATAGCGATGACAGTCGGTAGTTTGTCTTCGTCTTCACTCTGGTCTTCAATAATAAACACCCGTTTACTCACTCCGATCTGGGGGGCGGCGATTGCGACAGCGGTAAAGCCGTCGACTTTGTAGGTTTTAATGGCCCCACGTAAATCCTTAACGATTTTTTTGGCTGTGCCATCAGCAAACTCCTCCGGAGTAATTTCTTCGGCGATAGTATGGAGGGCAGGGTGATTTTCCGGGACTAGTTTTGCCATATAATGGTTTGTTATTAATTGAAAATTAACACAAATGGGTCAATTATACAATCCGATTTGGATCAATTTCAATCTTTATGTATGGTGGGAAGGTCCTAACTATTTCAATTAATTCAACATAGGCTGGTTCTTCTCCAGGAATTCGAAACAGGGCATGACGGAGAGTCTTACTGTCATTTGATAGTGGATTACTATAGAAATTACCAGTAAATTTGGCAGTGCGTTTTTTTACTTCGGTTTCAATTTTTTCTACCGCCACCGTATCGCCCTGCCAACTGAGGAGAATAAATGTGGCGTAGGGTGGATACTTTAACACCTCACGCAAAGATAGTTCTTCGGTGTAGAAACTCTCAATCTGACCCGAATTAGCACACCGCAGTAAGTCATCGGTCGCGGACCTCGTTTGGATTAATACTTCCTTATGGGAAAACTCACGGAGCTCTAAAATTAAACGCAAAACATTTTCATCAGTATGCCAAGTGGGGTTGGCTCTCGTTGCGTCTAGCGATATCACAGCACTCAAGTCTACCCCTTGATTAGCCAGGTAAGGAAGAGCCATACTAGTCCCGATTAAAATAGTGCCACGATCAGCGTAGAAATTTGAAATTATACCGAGGGCTCTTTTACTGGTATTAGCTGTTAAATGGTCAAATAGTAAAATTTTTTGTTTGGGAAAAGCGAGGAGGCAGTCATCATAAACTGACTGGATGCCAATTCCTCGCTCACGCAGACGCCAGGAACTGCAGTTGGGACAGGTATCCTCTGCCCGTAATCGCTTACCAGAAGTCGAAGACACAAACCAACGCTCCTCTTTACCATCTTTGTTTGTTCGTAGCAGTGAGAAAGGGCTGCCCGAATCTCCACAACGAAAAATATACCCACAATCAATACAGGTAACTACTGGTGAAAGACCACGTCTAGCACCGAAGAGAAAAACCCGACCGCGGCTATTTATGGTGGCAGTGATTCTTTGTGTTAGTTCTTTGGAAAAAAGTGAGAACGGATTGTCAGCGGTTGGCTTTTCTTTCTGCTCAATAATTGTAAGCAAAGAAGTAAAAGAAAGTCGTTTCGTCTCTTCACTTTCAGTACTATAAAGTTCGGTTCGTCTTTTTAATTCTATTTCTGGTCTAGGTAATATATCGCCAAGGAGAATACTCCTACCGGTTGTCTTAGCATGGACAATGAGGGCTGTACGGTGATCTAA
>JAYTMA010000111.1:0-5836 GCA_043728975.1 bacterium | reverse complement strand
GCGACGCCCTTGCGGGCGTCGCTTTTCTTTTGTTAAATGAGTTTCTACGCAGCTTGTTCGGGAAGTTCTCCTGGATCATCTCCGAGGATATTCATACCGTGAGGACCAAAAGCCATGAGATAAAGAAGACCTCCCACAATCGCTAGGTTTTTTAACAGACTGGTAGGGAAGGTTGGGTCAATCTCGGCGTTCATGTGCCCTAAAAGAGTGGCAATAAGGGTAAAGACAATGAGTGCCGCCGCCGCTTCAGTGGTGCGCTTACCGATGACGATAGCGCCACCAGCTACAATTTTTACCAAAATAATAGGCCAGACCAGCACGGCAGCCATCGGAACTCCCAATGAAGTAAAGTAGGCAGCTACGTTGGCCGGACCTTGTACCAGTAACATTAAAAGACCAGATACGAGAAAAAGCAGACCCATAAGGATTCTTCCAAGCTTTGAGCCATGAGTTCTAACTATTTCCAGGTGAGATTCACGAAACATATAATTAATTTTAACGACAGTTATGATTAAAGGGTTACCATATTATTATAGCAATTACGTTATAATACAGCTATATGCAGTACTGGTTAGTAAAGAGTGAGCCGTCGTGTTTTTCGATTAGCGACTTGAAAAGGGATAAAATATCGTCTTGGACAGATGTGCGCAATTACCAGGCGCGCAATTTCTTGCGAGCGATGAAAAAGGGAGATGGGCTACTGTTTTACCACTCTAGCTGTAAGGAGGTGGGGATTGTAGGGTTGGCTACAGTTGTGAAAGAAGCCTATCCTGACCCCACACAGTTCGACGAAAAAAGTGATGGTTTTGATCAGAAATCTACCAAGGAAAATCCGCGCTGGTCGACGGTTGATGTTAAGTTTGTTGAAGAGTTTGCCACACCGCTTACGTTGAACGAAATTAAAGCCGATAAGAAATTTACTGGAATAGAAGTAGCCAAACAGGGAAGTCGACTGTCGGTACAGCCAGTTAGCGAACCACATTATAAGCGTGTGCTTTCACTTAAATCTAAAAAAGCATAGTTATGAACATTGGCTTTTTTGATTCAGGTTTGGGCGGGCTTTTGATACTAAAGGCGGTTGCGAAAGCTTTGCCACAATTTGACTATGTCTATTATGGTGACACGGCCAATTTGCCTTATGGTGACAAAACCGAAGAGGAGATATACGAGCTGACAAAAAAAGCGCTTGTCGAACTCTTTAATAAGGATTGTTTGCTCGTTGTGGTGGCTTGCAATACTTCGTCGGCAGAGTCGCTACGAAAATTGCAGGACACCTTTCTAGTGGAAGAATACCCCGACAGAAAAGTACTCGGAGTAATTATTCCTACTGTCGAAGAAGTAATTTCTAGAAACTACAGTCGCGCAATACTGCTTGCTACCCGCAGAACAGTTGAATCACAAAAATACGAGCGAGAGTTACAGAAGCTAGATGACACTGCCGAGCTTACTTCAATCGCTACTCCGGAGCTCGTAACGCTAATTGAACTTGGTGAGACTGAGGTGGCAGTAAGGTCGGCGATTTTTACCATAGAGCAAGCCAGGGTGGGGGAAAGGGAGGTGGTGGTCTTGGGATGTACTCACTACTGTCTTCTTAAAAGTTCCCTGCGTGAATATTTCGGAACTTCACTTCCAATCATCTCTCAAGATGAAGTGATTCCCGAAAAACTAGCTGACTACCTACAAAGACACGAAGAGATAACTCCCCGCCTCAGTAACACAGGGAAGAGACAGGTGTACCTGACTGAACACCGGCCCGACTACGACCGCCTAACCGCCGAATTCCTCGGCGGAGCCTATCTTAGAGAAGAGGATTAGGGTACTTCGACATATTTTTTATAAGACCCAGGAAGTTTTCTAAGGAAACCAAGGTTACATTGGAATGTAAAGGAATATTTTTTGAGTCCGAGTACCGATTGAGGTATTCTTGCGAAATACTGCTGTTAGCGGAAACTAAATAAATTTGAGCAGTGTGGAATTCGTATTTTTTCGCTTTGATATTTACATTGCTTTGTAATGTTCGCATTGTGTCGGGATAAAAAATATCCACAGCAAAGTTACCGTCTGGAGTGTAAATGTAAAAATCTACTCGCACTTTAGATTCAGCAAGCATTTTTTCAGAATGTACAAAAACTTCTCCAAACTGTTTCTGAAGCTGCTGCTCCAGATCCAATTCACTTTTTCGCCCTCTACGGTTAACGTCATGTGCAATTGCACTCCTAAATTTTCCTTTACCAAAATGTGAATATTCAAATCCTAATTCCTTCCGTAATGCCTCCAGACCCCAAATCTTCGCTGTATCAAACGTGACGAAGGGAGGTTTCTAAGAATATCAATTTCGTGTGCCCGAGGTAGTCTCCCATTATCTTGTATGAAATTATCGAAACCCAGTTTAATTTTTTCAATTGTCCAGAAATCTTTACTCATATAGACTTATTATTTTCCAAGCGGGTGGAATTTCTTGTGAGTGTCTTCGGCAAATTTATCTGAAGCGTGAACATAACGAGTGGTGGTGTCTAGTGATTCGTGACCAAGTAAAATCTGTATCGCAACTGGACTGGCTCCTTGTTCTGCTAAGTATGTCGCAAAACCGTGTCGTAGCGAGTGGGCGCTAGTGGGGACGTTTATGCCCAAGAGCTCTCGGTATCGCTTGATTTTCATCTGTAAATAATTGGGTGAAATATGCTTATCCTTCTGTCCAACATTTTGTCCACGCTTTGGTATAAATAGGTACGGTAGGTCGTCAGTCCGAAGAGCCAAGTATGCTTCAAGATGTGTCCGAGAACGATCAGTAAGATAAATAAAACGTTGCTTCTTACCTTTACCTTGGATAAAAATTCTACCCGACTTATCAAGTTGATTACGTTTGAGATTGATGAGCTCAGATATACGCATGCCGGTCGCAAACAGGGTTTCTAGCGCAGCTCGGTTTCTCATAGCGATGAACTTATTTTTCTCGATCTTCATCGGGTATTCAATCAGTCGTACCAGATCCTCAAACTCAGCCACCTGACCATGCTTCTTGCCGGCTCTAACTAGCTTAATCGAGCCTGGAGCAATGGGAGTGGGTATGTCCATATCAATCAGGAACGATAAGTATCGGCGTAGGGAAGACAGCATACGGTTGACTGAGCCACTAGACAGAAACTGGTCAGTGGGTGCACCCTTAGCGGTTTTACGGTCACGTGAATTTAGGTAGGCCTTAAAGTACTCCAGGGTTTTCTTAGTGATACTAGAGAAGGGGAGTCGGCTCATTTCAGATACTAAGAAGCCATCGAAAGTTTGCAAGTCCCTCTCGTAACTCGCCCGCGTCTTTTCCGAATAGTTATTCGCTTGAATATGCAACAGGAAGTCATCCATATGTGGAAGTATTTGGAAGTTGGTATTTTTCTTAGGCATGACAACTACATTATCTCACAAAGGGGGAGCGACTAATTCAAGCGCTCAGCACTACCCGACTAAATGGGGTTTAAAAACAATATATGTAAAACTGAGTATAATATCTCTAATACTCAGTTATATAGTACTAAATATATATTAATAACGCTATTTCGTTATCCCCGTATTCTGAGTAGTCCTGGTGGTTCAGATCAGCAACGTATTGGTAGGTACCCTAGTCCGGGTACTGCTTACTGAGTTAAATTTCAGTTTTATTTCTCACATTTTAAATCCCAGTTTCTAGCCGAGATTTCTGTTGATTTATGGTCTGGGTCGACTTGCACTTTAGATTGACCTTACCTACGTCTCAAATTACTTCCTGAGGCTTGCGTACGTAGCATGTCGACTGTATGCGAGCCACTACGATCAATTCTAAGGGTTCGGAAACTTTTTAAGAGGATGTAGGGTAGGTCTCACTTTGCTACTCGAGCTCATCGAATTTTGTGACGCAGTAAGAGTCGACCTACTTAACTTCAAAATGTAGATATTTTACAAATTTAGATTAATTTAAAAATAAATAATTTATAAAAAATAAAATCAGATTCTTTAGTTAGAAAATTCTTAAAATAAATTAAATATTTTATATTAAGAAATCTCTACAACAAAAACAACCCAACAGCCGGCTCATTTATAAGACGGTCTATATAGGTAAAAACCCTTAATCTACCCTCGCCTCTCCCCTGTCTCTCTCTATATTCAAATATTGTGCGACATTCAGCTAACGACTGATTAATTTATTGATCAGGACTATAGATGAATCAGTACTCTTGTGGTGCGACATTGGAAGAATGCAGAATAAAACCTACTACAAATATAAATCCCATCACTGCTTAAGTGGTCCAAAGTGAAATTAGTTCATCACAATTAGTTACGACACCGTATGATTTTTTGACGAGTTCCAGTGTTCTTTCGTGCAATGGTAAATGTCTCGCATTCCCCGCTACCCCATCACTGGGTACTACGATTTTGTAACCTAAGTCGTATCCGTTACGGATGGCAGTTTCTACGCAATAGTAAGTGTCCATGCCAGTTATAACCAAAGTCTTAACCTTGTTCTGTTGCAATTTTTCAGTGAATTTAGGATTAGAAAAGGCGTTGTAGTTATACTTTGTATAGACATTCTCTATGTTCTCGGGTTTAACTCGGTAGAACTCAGGACCATGTGTAATCGGGTCGCACATTACCAACTTATCGTCCAAATCGTATTGTTCTTTTTGCAAGTCGTTAAGTTTGTCACGGTCATAGATCTGTTGAGTGTACAAAGTTAAAACGTCTGCAGACTGAGCAGCCACGATTAATCTTTCAAGATTATCAATCATTAGTTCAACCTGTGATAAATCGCCCCCGTGTTTTGCCCGCATTCCGTCTGGTGCAGCAAAATCTCTTTGGATATCTATCACCAGTAATGCCGTGTGCTCTGGCAATACCTTGTCGCTTAGTTGCATCATAGAGTTAACATACCACGACATAGTAGAACACTGGAAGCCCACAATACTCTAAATTTTTATCCAAGCCAGAGTTTCCCTTAAGAGAATGCTCTCGGTGCCTTCTTCGTCAAAGCAGTGAGTGGCATTAGGAATTAATACGAACTTCTTCTTACCGTTAGCGGCTTTGAAGTATGCTTGACTCCCATCTTTAAGAATACCCTTAGCGGCAGCTATGATTAATAATGGCTTTTGTAAGTTTGATACAAGGTTTAATTCGTTCTTACCATTAAACCATTCCCACTCATCAACCATCTCTTTTGATAGTAAATAGTCGATTTGATCGCTACTCAGCCAATATAGCTTGCCATTAATTTTTACTTCAGATAAACTTTTTCTTATGCCTTTTTTTAGATAAGAAGGGTCCCAGAGTACGACGTTGTTAAATAATTTTTTGTCAGCCTTTAGTATCGTTGGGCTCCCTAAGCTGTGCCCAATTACAGCAATTTTTTTATATTTAGGACGAAGGTATTGTAAAACTCTATTTAAATCACTCACGTGTGTAGAAATGGAACACTCACTAAGATTACGATTACCGTCTTCCCACCAGTAGAGTGCAAACCGGAACGTATCCACTCCTTTTGGCGGGAAAAGTTTTGCAGCATTATGAAAAGAATGTTCATTGGGACTACCGGTGAGGCCGTGCACAAATACAGCAACCGTATCGTTAGCTTTCTCGGTGCAATTAAGTGTAGACCGGATGACCTTGCCGTCCTTGGTCTTAAGATTTAGCGCTTTTTCCATTACTTGAATAGTATCAGATTCTGGAATTCGTAGGGCCCTGGAAGCCCGCTGTTGGCGGGCTTCTGTGAGGGTAAGTTCCTACGATGTTTTGCATCGCATATTTATAATAACACCATTTCCACAGACCTTTCCACAGAAAAGCCGGGTTATCCCCAACTTTTATCCACATTTCT
>JAYTMA010000110.1:0-1363 GCA_043728975.1 bacterium | reverse complement strand
ATTAATCAACTGCTCGTACTCTTCTTGCGTCATATCTTTTGCCGTCTCAATTCCTTCCAAGACTTCAGCTTTTGCCTTCAGTGCCCAGCTTTTTACTGCCTTACGATTCTTAGCTGCATTTTTACTGCCATAGAGGAAAAATCCCCCCGCTGCTGCCGCTACGGCCGCCGTAATACCAAGTCCGAGTCCAATCGCTTGTTTACTACTCATCACCTCCTTCTTCGGCATCATCTTCTTTGTTGCCATATGATTTATTATTACGATTTATAATCCTGCGCTTTCGTTTTGGAGTAGTAGAATTTTTAAATCCACCAAAGAACATACTAATGAGACGAGAAAATATACCGCCCTCAACAATTACTGCTCGTATTTGGGCTAAATCCTCTGCCAGCACTTCACTTCCCTCTTCTATTCTGCTCAAAATCGCTCGAATAGACTGCATGATTTTTAAAAGCTGGTAAAGCACAAGGCTAACCAAAACGCAAAAACAAACCGTCGCTATACTAGCAATGAAGAAAAAAATATTGGCGTGTAAAATCTCGTTCATCTAATATTAGTGTAACAAGTATTTAGGCAATAGCTCAAAACGCGGGTGGACAACTTAACTTATGAACTTCGTTTAGGTGTGTGACTGCGTCTGCGGGTTACTCAAAAACTCTAAAACCACCTGTTCAACTCCAGCGGGGTCAGTTTGCTCCATCAATCTTACCCGGAGTGGTGAGACTCCAAGGAATCCATTGACGTAAGCTTTGTAGTGCTTTTTCATCACCGCAAAATTTTTAAAGGGTAGTAATTCACAAAATAAGTAGCTGTGCTCAACCATAACTTGTAAGCGCTCCCGAAGCGACACATATTTCATATTACTGTCAGCACTGTCGGCGGCAGAAATATCTTCCAGTCTTACACCATGGGTTGGGAGAGCTGTCATCTTAATTGGCAGGGAAATAGTCGGGTGAAAAAACCAGGGATTACCAAACAAAGCCCGCCCTACCATCGCACCATCAGCACCACTTAAAGCCACCTTTACACTAGCGTCATAGAGCGAAAGCACATCACCATTGCCAATGATTAAAGTCTCTGGAGAGAGTTCGTTACGTAATTCAACGACTCGATTTACACGCTCCCAGCGTGCTGGAACCTTACTCATGTCTTTACGGGTACGGGCATGAATAGTCAGGGCATCTGGCTTTTCAGCCAGCAAGGCCGGTATCCATTCTTCTACTTCATCACGGTGGTAGCCAAGGCGAGTTTTAACCGAAACCGGTATACCTCCCTCTTCACTTTTTGCTCCGCGCTTAGCAGCGCGAATAATCGCAGCAGCGAGAGCTGGGGTTTTAATCATAGCCGACCCACAACCCTGATC
>JAYTMA010000109.1:0-3134 GCA_043728975.1 bacterium | reverse complement strand
CAGTGTGGAGCGTTTTGTATATTATTATCTTCGCTTCCTTTGGTTTTGTTTTTTATAAAATCTGGCAGGGAGAGCTACCGCGTATTATTGCGCTACCTTTTGCACTTAACTTACTCTTTAACTTTGCTTTTACACCAATTCAATTTGGACTCAAAAGTAATGCCCTCGCAGCGGTAGATATCTTACTTGTGTTAGTGACTCTGGTTTGGGCTCTTTATATTATTTATCCGCACTTCAAGTGGGTAGCCCTAATAAACATTCCTTATCTTTTGTGGGTTTGCTTTGCGACCGTTTTGCAACTAACTATCACGTACCTAAATTGGTAACTTATTGACCTTGTCCATACATCGACCGTAGTAACGCCACATGCTCCTCGTAGGTATTGGTACAGTGGAAAGTACCATTATCTTCGTGGAAATAAAACATACAATCTGTCTTACGGGGATTGAGGGCTGCGACCACCGCCTCAACCGAAGGGTTGGCAATCGGAGCGGGGGGTAGTCCAGTTTTTTGATAAGTGTTATAGGGTGATTCGACGAACTTATCACTTGGCTTGACCATTGGCCACCATTTAGGTTCATTTAAATTACTGCCTTTGGTGTATTGTAGGCTAGCATCGAGCTGAAGTGGCATATCGATAAACAAACGATTCCAAATAACTCCTGAGATTACACGCATATCAGTGAAGTCATAAGCTTCGCGTTCAAGGAGAGAAGCAATGACTAGGGCGTCCTGTAGGGGCACAGTCTCCTCTATTGTTGCGTCGTAGCGATCGGCAATTTCGGTCGCAAACTTAGCCAAAACCAAATCCGCCACTTCCTCTGGGGTAGCTGTTTTTGCTACGGTGTAACGACCGGGGTAAAACTTGCCGTCTGAAAGAGACGGGGTAGTCTTGGTAACGATTTTTAAAAACTGTTCTCTTTCCTCTTTACTCCAGTCTAGAATATCACCGAAGTTTTTTGCTACTTCTTCTTTCCGTTCTCCAGCATAAATAACTAGTATTCGAGTCAGTGGTGAGGCTACCTGTTGAAAAAAATCTAATTTTGCTAACTCGTACATTACCTTAGCAAAAATACGAACCCGGCGGCTCTTATCGGGATTGATAGATAAATACTGCCTGAGGTATACATCAACCGCCGGATTTTCTACAATTGACTTTTCTACAGGACTAACACCAATCGGGAAGGGGGTGATTGTGCTTTCTGGTGAGGCTTTAGCAATCATTGTCACTTCTGATTTGATATTAATCGCATAGATACCAAAAGTGATAACCGCAACACAAAAAGTACCAGTCAGGACTAGTAACAACAAATAAAACATTGATCGAAATGTCTCCTTCATAATTTTCTCTGTTATTCTACCTTATTTGGCGCTATATCGTAGCAGTTTTTCTTTATATGTTAGTATTGCTCAATATGTTTTATCGAACTTTTAGAAGGGAAGCTGTCACCATAATTTTCAAAGCGGTTATTACTATCGTTTCAATTATTTTTGTCTTTGCTTTTATTGATTCTTGGTACAATATAGAAACAGTCAGTGACGGTAGTTGTAACATCGCCGTCTTACCGATTGAGGGTGTAATATTGCCCTTTAATGGCTTTGATGATTATCCACTAGTGATCACTCCGGGGACAGTCCGTGACTTTGTGAGTAAGGCCGAAGATGACATCAATATTAAAGGGTTGCTCCTGGAAATAAATTCTCCCGGTGGCACCCCCGTTGCGGCCGAGCAAATAAGTAACTACATTAGTAATAGCAGTTTGCCGACAGTCAGTCTGATTGGTGATGTTGGTGCTTCTGGTGCCTATTTAGTAGCAGCTAGTAGTGATACGGTGATTGCCTCAGCCATGTCAGATGTTGGTAGTATTGGTGTCACTATGTCCTACCTTGAAAATACCGGCAAAAACGAGGAGGAGGGAATTAGTTTTGTTGAATTAACTTCTGGTAAATTTAAAGAAGCTGGTAATCCCAACCGTGAACTATCGGAAGAGGAACGGGCACTGTTTGAGGCTGACCTAAAAATAGTTCACGACGAATTTGTACGCCAAATTGCGGTATATCGAAATAAGTCCGTCGAAGAGATACAGGTCCTAGCTGATGGGTCATCAATGCCAGGAATTAAGGCTCTGGAGAAAGGTCTAATTGACCAAATTGGTAACCGTACTAGCGTCAAAGAAGCATTTTCTGCTAAACTAGGGTTAAGTGTAGAGGAAATAGTCTTTTGTGAATATTCACTAGAAACTATCTTCTATTAGTTCAAAATTTCCCAAGGAGAAATCCTCATGCAAGCCAAGGAGATCAAGATCTCACTTCGTATGTGATGAGGCTACTACGCCTCCTGCCTGCTAGTGGCACATTTTCCGCCAGGAAAATAACCGAATTTTATAACATGCGACACCCCACAGCCACCAAACCAGGAGAGGTTGTCGATAAACTGTCCAGAATTCCTCTGGCAAAATATGGCCTAGGCGTACTGGCTAAACGTAAGCTAGTCAAAGTTACACCGGTGCGAGTTGGCCGATGGACCGTCAATTTCTACGGTATAACACCAAAAGGTGAACGGTATCGACACGACCATTAAGCGGACCACCCTTCGGGGTGGTCTTTGTGATTATTCCTCACTCGAACTATCAATCGCCTCTACCAAGAGAAGCTTATGTGTAAATTCCCGATGTTCAGCAATGCGTTGGTCGGCCATGTGAATCATATCGAGTTGGCAGGCGATGGCCTCGGTAGCAAATGTCCTCATCTCTTCAATCTTCTTCCTAGTGACCTTACTTGTTTCGCTCTTATCTTGGATGAAGATTACAAAATCTCGAAATTCAGAAACGAACTGCTCTGTTGCTGCCACGTCAGAACGCAAGTCTCCCAAAATTATTCCAGCATGATCCAACCAATCTTCCCAATAATCTGAATATGGTCCGTATTGTTTATGAGTATCAAATCTAGTTGAAGCAATAATAGTTGAACAGTAACGAGTCCGCGCTCGAAGTTTGTCGAGATTGTTCTGATTTTGGACTAATAGAAAATGCAGACTATCCATACCTGTATTCTACCACTGACTTAGGTCAGTAAAGTTAATTACGAACACCCTAAATCCCCCAAAGGTGACCCCCAAAGGTCCGACCAAGGCA
>JAYTMA010000108.1:0-4018 GCA_043728975.1 bacterium | reverse complement strand
CACACTTTCCATTTTGGAAAGCTCTGTGCTTCGCACAGAGGCGCGTATCGTGTAGGGGAACGCTAGTCTTTTATTTTTTCTCGGAAATGCCAGACCAAGCCCGCGCCGAAGGCGCGGGCTTGGTCAATTCTGATGCAAATCAAATTTGGTGGACTCTAGCGGACTTGAACCGCTCACCTCTTCCATGCCATGGAAGCGCTCTACCGGATGAGCTAAGAGCCCGGTCTTGACTGGCTATTATACAGAAATATTCTAAATTATAAAGTCCTCCTTATAGGCCAAAATAACTGTTACCCAAACCCTCTCGAATAGTCCATAAGTTGGTTACCTTAGTCAAATGACTAAGAAGACAAAAAATGAGGTGTTTGCAGAACATCTGGACGAATGGTTGTCTGCTAAGGATAGTCGGAAGCAACGCGGTGAAATAGCCACCCATATGGTGTTTATAACCAAGTGCCACCCGAAGTCAGTGGCTAGGACTTTTCGTAGACTCCAGCTCCGTAATCCGGCACAGGAAGAAAGACAGGGTCGTTCCCCGTATTACGATAAAGACGTTGAGTTAGCCCTCCGTGACCTTTGGGAAGTGAGCGACCGTTCTTGCGGAGAAAATATCCACCCTATGATCTCGGCATACATCACAGTGCTAGTACGTGATGCTTTATGGCACCACAGTGACGTAGCTACGAACAAACTGCGACGATCTCAATGAGAACCACTAAACGTATTGTCACAAAGTTTAAATATGGCCTATAGCGTACTTAGTCAGGGACTCGAACATTACATGTTCAGTACAGGTTGTCGCTCTTTTTGCAAAAGAGCTGGCAACCTTTTCGAGTCCCTACAGAACAGTCTCCCAGACTGTTCTTGATCTGGCAGCTCTAAAGCAAAAATCCCCTCTTCGGGGATTTTATGCTAAGAGCTGCCGATCAGGGACTCGAACCCCAATAGCTGGTACCAGAAACCAGAGTCCTACCATTAGACGAATCGGCAATATGCTTGGTATTTGTGTGTAATTTGGGTTCGATTCCTGGACTCGATTCTTACAGAATCGGTACAAGTTGTCTGTATTTTGATTCCTGGCGTCATAAAATACTAGTCAACCTTCTGAAACAGTCTGTGACTGTTTCAGCCCCAATGATTCTTTTATTCCTCTTGCTTAGCCTTATGTAAAAAGGCGAAGTGTTCCATATAGTGCCATAGCCACAGAAAGATTCAAGCCGGGGGAAGGATTAGCGTTCAATAATGGTCCAGCCACACTGGTTAGGATTTTTAGTTGTATCGTAGTGCAAGTGAATGATTCCGGTATTACTTAAGGAGAAAATACTAATAAAGCTATTCACCGCGCCCCAGATACTTAGTCTCTTGTTTATACACAAATGAGCTAAGAAAATATTCACAAACACCGCATGAGAAACTACTACCACTCGAGCATCAGGTGGTAAAAATTCTAAGTGCGTTTGGGCGATTTTTATTCTCTTAACAAAAGCTTCATACGACTCCCCTGACTTTATCGGCAGACCAAAAAACCAACGTACAACGTACCAGGTCGTAGTTAGTCCAATATAGTGCCTACCTACTAGCCACTCTGGCCTATCTAACTCCTCAAATGCCGGGTGGGTATTGGGAGTAAGGTTACAAACCTGAGCTACTATCCTTGTCGTTTCCATCGCTCGTAAGTGGGTACTGCTAATGAAATGAGTCGGGGCTAAGGCGGCGATTTTAGGCGCCACTTCTCTAGCCTGCGTTTCACCCATCTTATTTAAAGGAGTATTGCTGTGCTGATGCCGGCGAGCAATGTTGCCATTGGTCTGTCCGTGACGAAGAAAAAATACTTCCATAATTTAGCTAGCAGTTAATTCAATCACCGCTATCTCCAGTGGTAGCTGTGGTAGTGGTGAACGCTCGACTCCTTCGGTAGCAGCAAGTAGACGCAGGAGGAGTTGGGAATTTATGGGGGAGGTTTTTTCGCTAGCGAGAGATTTGAGTAAAGTTTGTGCTCCTTCGCCAAAGGCCGCGAGGATGTCTTCGGCCTGGCTAGGTTGGTGTCGTATTAGCATAACCGCTCTGACGTGCTCTAAAAGTAATCGTGCAAACAGCTTCATCTTTACGTGAGCTGTGACTGCTTCTCTTATAGCTGTGAGTCCAGCTTCAGTATTTTTCTCTTGGAGAGCCTTTAGGAGATTGAGGATAATCTCACTTTTAGGGGCGCCGATTATTGTTGCCACTTCATCGGCTTCACCGATAACATCACCAGAGGCTAACATCACCTTCTGGGTTACTCCCAGGGCATCTCGAAATGAGCCATCGGCGGCAATTGCTATTAAATCAGCGGCGGCTCTAGAAAGTACAAAGCCTTCTTGCTTGGCGACATCGGTCACAGTTTCCGCCAAGACAGCGCGCGATGGACTGCGGAACCGGAAGACCTGACAGCGAGAGAGAATTGTATCCAGTAACTTTTCTTCTTCGGTGGTAGCTAATATGAATACGACATGCGCTGGTGGCTCTTCTAGTGTCTTGAGGAGAGCATTGAAGGCCTCTTTGGTGAGCATGTGCACCTCGTCAATTATGTACACTTTGTATTTTGATTCGTAAGGTACGGTATAGACTGCTTCTTTTAATTCACGAATATCATCAATCCCCCGGTTACTAGCCGCGTCAATTTCGTAAAGATCCACACTACTAGTACCTATGGCTTTAGCAAAGATCCGTGCTAGCGTAGTCTTTCCTGTCCCGCGAGTACCTGAGAAAAGTAGCGCGTGCGGAATTGTGCCTTTTTTAATCGCCCCTTCAAGCACTTTAATAATGTGTTCCTGGTCTCTTACTTCCGCAAAAGTTTGCGGTCGGTATTTTCGATATAAAGCTCCGTGTTCAGTCATAGCGGGTAGTATAGCAAATTATTCTAAAGACACGGATTGCGCTACGTAAAGGCGCAATTTTTCCATATCGGAGGCCAGATTTTCACTCCCTAAAAGCACGTAGCCAATAGTTTTTTTGCCAGCCGGAAAACCTTCTTCGTAGAGTGCTACTACAGTCCGCTTAGCCGCCTGCGTATAGCCGTGTTTTCCACCACGATAATTAGCTTCTAAGACGGGACTATTGTTGGTCCAACCACCATAAGGACCAGCTCTTTTACTGAGGCGGGTGATATCAAAAATATGGGGTTCGGTTTTATATAAATAACTCGATACAGTAGCCAGGTCGCGCGCGGTGGCAATATTTCCAGTTGATAGTCCCGAGGTATCGCTTAGTACCATATCTTTTGCTCCTGCCTCCTCTACTAGTTCATTCATCTCTTTAACTAAAGCACCATCGGCTAGTCGCTCAAGTGCTACAGCGGCATCATTGGAAGATTCTAAGAGGAGAGGGAAGAGGAGCTCGTGGGCGGTGTATTTTTGACCGACACTCAAACGGCCAGAACGACCATCTTCAGCCACATCTCTATAAATGATAGTCGCCTCTTTTTCTTTGGGTAACTTTTCTATTGTAGCAGCGGCCGTGATGAGTTTGGTGACGGAAGCAATCGGAAAAACTGCTTCATCATTAAAGCCTGAAATTATTTCTCCGGTCTCAATATCAAAAATAGCGTAGGCAGAAACACTAAGCGCCGGGGGGTCACTTTTGGCGATTAGCTTATTGGCTTGGTAGGGCACCAGTACCGACTTTGGGCTAGCGGCCACTTGGTAGGAGACAGAAACAAGCAGAACCAATAACGCAAAAACTGTGTAGCCGATGGCTCGTTTCATATGGCTATATTTTAGCTCATTTTTGACATGAAATGGGTTAGGTATGATAAAAGCCGGGGACAGCGTAGCTGTCCCCGGCTTTTATCACTTAAACGAAACCTACTTCTTTACAACCTTTGCCACCGCCTTTTTGGCTACTGCCACGGCTTTCTTGGCTGGCTTCTTTGGATTAGCGGTCTTTACCAAACCTTGCCAATGCTCTTTCATTTCTTTCTTGAATTCGGAAAGTTCATTCTTAGAAGCACTTTTTGCAGTCAAATAAGTTGTGGCTACGG
>JAYTMA010000107.1:0-3512 GCA_043728975.1 bacterium | reverse complement strand
TACCTCTAATTAAGTACGCGCGGATACATCCTGAAGTCATGGGTTCGGACCATTGCCCGGTCTCTCTAGAACTAGCTCTAGAGCAATAGAAAATAGTTGTAAACAGTTACAACAGAATCAAACACATCTGAGAAATGTCAATAGTGTGAAGTTCATCATAATTATACGGCTAATAATATGGTTGAATTTAGTGTAAATTTTTTCATTATGTTATGTGTCCTTTATAAAGGACACATAAGTAGTAGTTATGAACAGCTATCCACCATCATGTCCTTTACACTCTTTTATAAAGGACATAATATATACGTAGGCCCAGAAAGGGCGAGCAGGTACCTCCAGAGTTCTCCACTGAAACACTTCAGCGCAGAACCCTGGGGATACCCCTTCAAGAGATCTTTCAAAAAACAATTGAGTATTACCTCCAAAAAACTCAAATAAAAAAACGTTCATAACAACCCACCCACATAGAGAAGTCTCCTTACACGCGATGCTGGAATGAGCAGAAGAAAGCAACCACACTCCAGCCGTAAAGTAAGAGATATAGATTTCTCAAGAAGTAAACGAAGTAAGTACAACGTAGAGCTTTGCACTTTGGTTAGCCCATGAGGCGCCATCTAGGGTTACATAACCCACAAAAATATAAAGCTCGATCTAATCAAAAGGCCTGAGGGCATCGCCAGCGAATCATTCATGATTAGCTCACGATACCCCCAGGCCTTTTTTCTTGCCTAAATTTTCTCACTCATTGGGATTTGGTTAACCTATTACAGTCTGTAAAAAGTTCAAGTTGAATACTACTATCCGGATAGCGGAAACTGGTGTTATGACTTAATCTAAAGCTTGCTTGTCAGCTAACGGTATTGAAAGGTCAAGTTAAATGAAGTACTATAAATAAGACATTTGTTTCTTACAACCGCTCTTTGGAGGTTTCAGTGACCGAACTTCAGACAAGGAAAGAGAGTTTCAGGCTAGGGGCCACCCTAGTTGTTTCAGTCGTTTTGATGTCCTTAACGCTGGGAACGCTTCTTCTAACCAGCCTGACTGGATTTGATTTGGTCCCGGATGAGTTACTTGGCGTCAAGCTCGGTACTCGGCCCCAGGCCGTGATCATCATGATCTGCTGGGCAGTCATCATTGCCCCTGTAATCTTGTGGCTGGAACGTCGCTGTAGCGCGTAAGCCAACGCCACAAAGGCAAAACCGCCCCGTAATCTCACGGGGCGGTTTTTTAAAGGTAAAGGCAATAGCTATTGGTAGTGTCTTGGACAATGCTAGGGATTTTTTATATTTGGTCCTATTTATCCAACCTTATGTTGCCTAGCAATTTCTTTCAGAGCAGCTGCTTCCTCAAGGGCTTGCTTGTCCTTACCGGCTTCGGCTAGAGCCAGAAGTTCATCTTCAGGCAGGCGAAGTAGCTCATTGGTCCTGGTTTCTAGGTACTGAGTAGTGTTTTTCCCCGGCTCTATCAACACCTCTTCCAATAGTGCATGCAGTATATATCCCAGCTTTTTCCCCGGCTTTTCCCCAGACATATCCATAATCTTATCCCCATTTATTCGGAGGAGCTTAACCGAGATTGGGTCACGCAAGGCTTCATCCACCATGGCTTTATATTTGCGAAAGCGAAAGGGTTGTTCTTTTGGTCGGCCGGTCCCAATTCGATCGCAAACACGTAAATTAAGCAGATTTTCAATTTGGTCCTCCCCTATCCTGGTAATGGTACGGCGTACGGCGGCTAGTGTTATTTCATCGGGATCAGAGAAAAACATGTGCCAACGGACTAGCTTTTCGACTTTGTCTATGATTTCTCGGGGCATTTTAAGGCGTTCAAGGATTTTTTTGGTCATTTTAGCCCCTACTACCTCGTGCCCAAAGAAAGTATAGTGTTTGTTCTTTCCTCCGGTCCGTCTAGTGGCTGGTTTGCCAACATCATGAAGCAAGGCCGCGAGACGGATCTCGGTACTGTGTCCTTTATTGGCGGCTGCTTCTAGGGTGCGGAGGTTGTGTTCAAACACATCAAAATCATGGATACCTCCCTGTTCGCAATTAACCCCCGCGAGAAGCTCTGGTAGGATGTATTGAAGTAAACCTAGTTTTTGCAGGAAGATAATCCCCTGCATCGGGGCTGAGGAATCAATTAGGCGAAGGAACTCGGCCGAGACACGCTCAATAGCAATTTTTTCAAGTTGCGGGGCGTTTCTGACGATACCAGCCATCGTTTCGCCATCGATCACAAAGCCTAGCTCAGAGGCTAGACGAACGGCACGCATCATGCGCAAGGCATCCTCAGCAAACCGTTCGTCTGGTATCCCTACGGCCTTTAAGCGTTTGTCCTGTAGATCATCAATTCCACCATATAAATCAACAATTTTTTGGTCATCGATACGGTAAGCGATAGCATTGACGGTAAAGTCTCGCCGCGCTAGGTCTTCTTCTAGTGAAACTCCGAAAGTAACGCTATCAGGGCGCCTACTGTCGCTGTACCCGCTTTCGCTACGGTAAGGGGTAACTTCTACCACTTTTAGTCTTTCGTCAGTCTCCTCTTCGTTTTTGATCCCGACGGTGCCGTAGTCATTATTGCAGAAACTTTCTGGAAACAGAGCCCGGATTTGTTCTGGGTGAGCGGTGGTGGTGAAGTCCCAATCCTTGGGTATTTTCCCGAGCATGAGGTCACGCACGCAACCACCAACCAGATACGCTTCAAAACCAGCCTTTTCTAGCGTTTCATTAATACTTCTGACGACTAATGGGATAGCGTTAATATCAATCATGTACCGATATTGTAGCAGAAAGTCGTTGCTTTTTCCCTTGTTACAGCGTATGATTTTCGACACAGCAAAGATATAAGCACCTGTAGTGAAACGGATATCATAGCGGTCTTCGGAACCGTTGTTCCAGGTTCGAGTCCTGGCAGGTGCACAAAGGTACAATTCAAAACCATCAGACACTTTGTCTGATGGTTTTGAATTTTGGCTCAAGACTTCAAATAGTATAATGTGTTACTATTTATCTATATGACTAATACAGTCGTGCTTATCGTTGAAGATGATGAGAGTATTCTCGAGCTCTATGCCGCCGCCTTTACTCAAGCGGGAATCAAGGTACTTAAAGCTAAAGATGGTCTAGAAGGAGTGAAAATGGCACTAGATAACCACCCAGACGCTATTTTGATGGATATTATGATGCCTGCTTTGAATGGGCATGAAGTAGTAGAGAAAATTAGGCTTGATCCTTGGGGTAAAGATGCCAAAGTCATCTTTCTCACCAATATGAGTGATGCAGAAAACGTCTACTTGGCCGTAGGACAAGGTAGCGATGAGTACATTATAAAGGCCAATGCACCGGTGAAAGAGGTCGTAAATAAGACCAGAATGGCCATGCAGGCATAATTTAGTAATCGACACATCTTTGCCATAATGAATCTCCCCGCCCTTACGGGACGGGGTATCTATTCGGCCTATGGCCTTTTAGTTAAGCAACTTCGTTGCTTAACCTCTATCGCAAAGCGATAGA
>JAYTMA010000106.1:0-3636 GCA_043728975.1 bacterium | reverse complement strand
ATGGCATACGGTGTAGACACTAGACAATTCATGACAGCCGACACTGCCTTTTGGGTTATTCCCTGGAAAATTCTTCTGATTATATTTTCTATTATCGGTGGATTTATCGCCTTAGTCAGTTGGGCGATAAGACTGTATGTTAAAAAAATGCTTACGCTGGCTGGAGTCGCAGCGTCTCCGGTTGCAGCACCGTCCCAGTCTATAGTTAAAAAACCTACAAAACATCGACTAGCGGCTCCTATAGAAGCCGGAATTCTTGACCTCCGCACCAGACTTAAAGACTCTAACTCATTTACGGCTTTCTTCAAAACACTTTCAATATTTGTTCGCGCATATTGGAAATTCTTTGTGGTTGCATTAGCAATAATAATTTTCGTTTCTCTGGTAGTGTGGTTCTTTAAAGGCGCCTTTACACCCGAGCGTGACTACGAAGTCTTAATTGAAGGCGAGGGGGCTCAAGTTAATGTAAACTCAAAAAACCCTAATCCACAAACATCAGCTGTGCCGACAGTTGTTGGGAAAGGCGAGCTGCTTTCTCTAGTAAATCGAAGTGGAGAGAATGAGGCAATTGATTTGGTTACTAAAAACCTAACTACCGCAGGATTTGTTATTGCGACTTCAAGTAGTGAAGTCGGTTCTATTGAAGAGAAGACGGTCGTTGTCTACAGTCCCGACGTGTCTGATACCGCGATTGCAGTAAGTAAGGTTCTCGCTAATGCACTTTTGTCGGCTTTTGTAAGCAATGCTTCGAGTTCAGCTAGTATCGTCGTGTATATCGGTACAGATGTGCTTACGTCAGAGTAAACATACGGTATACTTATAACATAACCGCTAATAACCCAGCGTATGAGTCAAAAAACTATTGTACTAACAGTAATACTGTTTGCACTTATTGTAATTGGAATGTTCGTCTTTGCCACCCTTAGAAATGCTGAGTTGCAAGCGCACTTTCCTTCTTTTGCTAATTATATTTAAGCTAAATGTCTTACTTGTTCAAAAAACCAGGAGTAATAACCTTGGCAGTAATGCTGCTTGTTGTTGTTCTGGGAGTCTTGTATTTAACATTTCGCGATCAAAGTATTTTACAAAAACGCAACAGTACACCAGCCGCCACAGCGCTTCTGCCAGACAAGGAAGACGCGCAATTTACGGATTTGCAAGGCCAGCCAGTTTCGTTGGCTCCAGAGTTCGGTCAAGTAATTGTGGTATTTTCGTGGGCTAGCTGGTGTCCTTCGTGTACGTCTGAATTCGGACGATTAGCTGAAATAGCACAATTTTATAAAGATAGGGAGGTTGTCGTCCTGGCTGTTAATCGAGGAGAAGACAAATATTCAGCTGAACGTTTTTTAGCGACCATCACGCCACCACAGGAAATTCAATTCATACTAGATCCGAATGATTTTTATTTTTCAAATAGTAGCGGCTACGCTATGCCCGAAACAATCATCTATGCCAAAAACGGCGAAATCCTTACCCATCAGCGCGGAGAAGTTAGGCAAGATGAGCTCAAACAAGCTATAGATAAAGGCCTAGAATAGATGCTTGACAGTATAGCATATATGCTATATCCTTATATGTGGAAAGGTCTTCGACACAGCCCATGCACCCTCCCAATAAATAGTTGGAGCCTTATTATCGAATAAGGTTAGAGGTTGCTACATATATTATTATGCGAAAGTCACTAGGTTTTCTTGTAATGTTATGGGGTTTGTCACAGTTTTTTAGCACTAGTTTCGTTGCACTTGATGGAGCAGCTCGTGAGTCATTTCATCTCATTGAAGCATCCGCTCTCACATCGCAACAAAAAATGCTTCAAAGCAAATAAGCTTAGGGACCGGGAATTTCACCTGGTCCTTTGTCGTTTTTCTTAGTATTATAATTGGTATGAAAACTCTCAAGATAAGTAGAGCGGTTGAATACGCGTTCTTTTTTGGCTTACTAGGGATTGCCGGCTACATGGTGTGGCTCATTATGGCTCCCTTTATGAGCGCTTTAGCCCTATCTGCCATAATTGTTACAATCTGCAGCCCACTGCACGAGCGGATTATAAAAGTCACTCCTAAGCAAAATAAAACCATCGCCGCGCTTCTCACTACCTTACTGGTGTTTATAGTAATTATTCTTCCGGTCATTCTACTGTCTTCACTTTTAGTCAAAGAAGTAATCGGTTTCTACCAAGATATTAGCGCCGGCCAAGCCGGAGGTTTCTACCAAACATTTTCAGTCATTGAACAAAAGATAAGAATTGTTTCGCCTGATTATACATTAAATGCCTCCACCCAACTTGAAGCCATCGGCGCTTGGTTGGGAAGTCACTTTGCAGCTATTTTTGCTGGAACCGTATCCACAATATTTACGTTTATACTTTCTATTCTCGGTTCTTTTTACTTTTTTCGCGACGGCAAAGAGTTAATGCAAATTCTTATTAAAGCTAGTCCACTGCCTGATAAAGAAGATCGAGTTATTTTTGAACGTATGGCCAGAGCTGTTCGAGCGGTGGCAACTGGAACTTTGCTGCTGGCTATTATTCAAGGAACCTTAGTGGCCGTCGGTTTTTACCTGTTTGATATCCCAAGACCTTTATTGTGGGGTTCTATTGCCTCGCTCGGAGCATTGATGCCTGGTGTCGGCACCACCATCGTGACCGGACCAGCGATTGTCTATTTATTCTTAACTGGAAATAACACTTTTGGTTTTGGACTTTTGCTTTGGTCGGTCCTAATCGTCGGATTGGTAGATAACATCGTCGGACCATATCTCATGGGAAGGGGCAATAATATGCACCCATTTGTCATCCTTATTTCCGTCCTAGGCGGGATTGCCTTGTTTGGCCCGCTCGGATTTATCGTCGGACCGGTGATAACTACTTTGTTCTTTGTGCTACTTGAGATCTATAATCAATACATTGTAAAAGACCGAGAAGTGACAGAATAAATTTCATGACAGACAAAAAACATATTGAGTCCATCCTAAAAGTAAATGGCTTAGGCAGCTCAGCTCCAGACGAAGAAATTCGTTCTGTGCTTATTAGCGCTAGATTTGATGATGATGAAGTCGACGCTGCCTTAGTTGTATTGCGCGAAAACACCAAGACTAGCGAAACTAGAGTGGACAGTCTCCATAAAGTGTTTCGAACAGATGAAGGTTTGAAGCCAAAGGAAGTCTCAAAACTACTTGGAATTGACATTAAAGTCACTGATCACATCGCGCAAAGTCATAAAAAAAGACACCTGTCATATTTGGAACTTTCTTTACTGATTCTGGTGGCAATACTTTTGGCCACCGTACTAATGCTACTTTATATGTATGCTCATAAGATGGGAGTATTTCATCCAGCCGATGGTATGAAGATTAACGTTGCAAAGTTCTGATGAAACCTAATCGAATTCTATTTACTCTCGCAAGCATTGTTCTAACTATTCAACTGTTGTTGTTGGAGCCCGTTTTTCCAATAGTAGCCACAGCATCAACCGGAACATTTATCTCAGCCATAGATAAAATAACAGTCGCCCCACAAAAAATTACTCAAAGGTCACGACTTGCTTCAAAAAGTGCTTCCCCAGCTGATTCGGTAATATTTGTCGGTGATGTAATGCTCGGCCGAAACGTCGAGAACCTGATGCGCCGTCTCGGTAG
>JAYTMA010000105.1:0-3400 GCA_043728975.1 bacterium | reverse complement strand
ACTAAGCTAGACGCTGATACTTTCTTATTTACAGTCACGTATCGATTTGGTTTAGATGGTCGGGACTTACGAATGCCTGTTCTCTCTAGGCGAGGACTTTCGTCAGCTCTGGTACCTTATGCTGGGTATGTAATCCAAAATGATGGTAAGAGAACAATAGAGAAGGGTGATGCTTATTCTATTGTGCTTAGTGATGCCAAGGTCTTAGGTAATGAGTACTTTGTACCAGCTGGTAAGGTAAGTACCTTTACTTTGGTTACGGTCTTGAAACTAACACCAGAAATGATTGCGGTTGCGGATGAAGAATCGAAGCTCTCTTTGTTGATGACTAATCTGCCTTTTACCATGACAGAAGAAGGGAAAGATATCCCGGCCAGACTTAATCCTTCAGAACTGCAGTACTATAAAACACCAGCTTTAAGTATCAAATAATTATTCTTTGAGATGTGACTCAGGGAGAAGCCCCAAATAACAAAAGCCCCACGCCTACGGCGTGGGGCTTTTGTTATTTGGGGTTGCTCTTCGATTAGAGATTTACCGCTCCAGCTGCGTCTTTCATTTCAGCGTCTTCTTTTGGTAAGCTAGTTACTTTGCACTCAGTCTTCATTGTCTGTTTAAACTCAGCCCAGGAAGCTTTGCGGTCGGTTTTCAAGGCCTCGTGTGCACCCTTGCTCGCGTCCTTCCAATTCTTCATTAAATCTTTTAGGGCAGTAGCTCGTTCTTTACCATTGGTAAGCTGCCAAGCCTCTACTAGTGCAGTCTTACGTGCGGTAAGGGCAACAGTGATAGAGGTACTGAACTCACCCCAGCTTGCACTGACTGCCGTCTCACGTTCCTCTACGGCTGTTTGCACACAACTAAGATTAACTGAAGGTCGAGTTGAGCTAGCGGTGCTTGAAGCCGTCATTTTCTCTTTAAGTTTTTTCTCCATCTCACCCCTTTCAGAAGTGGTAGAGGCTTTTCTATCTTTCATCATTTCACTCATGCTACTTCTTTCAGCACGTATTTCTCTTGCTTCCGAAGCCTGTGGCAAAGAGAATAGGATACTAAATAAAGCAACAATAAACGCTACAGCAACAATATTTTTGGTTATAGTTTGTGTCATTTTCTTTGATTAATTGAAGGATAATAACCTATTAAATCAAGTCTCTACGATAAGCGCAACAACTAAATTAGGAACAACTAGCTATCATCCGCTCCACAGTTAACGCGACCCTTCTTCGGTAACTACTAAACGACTAGTTGGGCAAATTACTGTTAGAGTAAAATGAAGATGCTATACTACTCTCGTGTGTTCAACAAAACCTTCTATAAGTTTATGATGAATTTTGTGGCGGTCGTGGCTGCAGTTCTGTTTTTCATTTTGGTGGTTGGACTAGGGATGGGGAAGTAATTAAGTATGATAAAAATAACGGATCAATATTTTTGGAATTTTGTTTTTCTCGCCTTCTTTGGTTTTCTTTTAATCATGGCCACGATTATCCTTGATACTGAAACCCGCATCCCGCTTTCTGATTTATCTAAATTTGATTTAGCGGTTATCATTTTGGCCTCGTGGCGTCTCCAGCGTTTATTTTCCTTTGATACCACTACCAAATTTTTTCGCGAACAATTCTATGACTTAAAGAAAACCACGCGAACGATTTCCCTAGAAAAACCACCGACTGGTCCCAGACGTACTATTCTTGACATTATTCTATCTCCATGGAGCTTTGGTATCGGGATGACTGCCTTGGTCACTTTTTGCTATTTGATTTCCATTTATACAAGTTTTATATTTTTAGTTCTAGCTCTTGCTGGTTTGGTATCGTTACTTGAAGTGGCTACCCAATATCTATCGACCAAAGGGAAAGAGGTGATTGAGTAAAAGTATACACAAAAGCCGACCGAGACGAATGTCTCGATCGGCTTTTGCTTTACCTAACTAAAATAATTGTCGGGCTACCGGGAATCGAACCCAGACCACACACACCCCATGCGTGCACACTACCACTATGCTATAGCCCGAACGTGATAAATAATAACAAATTATTAGCAATATTGGTATTTTTAGGGTTATGATGTAACATTAGTTTAATGAAAACCTTATTTAGTGACATTCTTACTGGAGCATTAGCATTTTTGGCAGCTGTTTCGGGTTTTGTCATGATTTCCACTGGTATAGCCATAGTTTTACAAAAACCTGGTTTAGGTTTGGCTTTTTCTATATCAACCGTATCATTTATTATTTTTCTTTTATTAACAGTAAGAAGAAAGGGAGGTTGGAGTGATTTTCTTACATCCGTTTTCCCGTGGTGGCCGTAGTCTTTACTCTTCTCTATTTTCCTGCTATATTCATCCCCGACAGGCTCATGACAGTTGGTCGCACTAATGTGCGGTAATGACTACAAAATAGTCGCCGACCGAGGTCCAACTACTTTGGTATTGGGGTCGAAGCCTATGACACAGCAAAATTTGTTGTGTCCGTGGCCTGTATTTATTAGCACTTTTACACTATAGAAATCATGGCCATCAATAAAGCCAAGAAGCAAGACATTCTCGCTAAGCTGGAAACCGTCCGCGAGAGTGCAGACTCAATTGTGTTTGTTCACTACAAGGGTCTTTCAGTAGCTAATACCACTGCTATGCGTAAGGAATTACGCGAGAAGGGAGTAGGTTACTTTGTCGCGAAGAAGACCCTCATGGAACGAGCTTTTGGTTCTACCTTTACTGGTAGCATGCCAACGCTCGATGGTGAAATTGCTATCGCCTACAGCGAAGACGCAATTACTCCAGCCCAGGGCATAAAAGAATTCAGTACTAAATTTAAGGACAATATAGCTATCGTCGGCGGAGTATTCCAGGGAGCATTCAAGAACAAGGAGGAAATGACAGCGATCGCTTCAATTCCACCACTGCAGACTCTACGCGGTATGTTTGCCCAACTCTTGAACTCACCACGACAGCGTTTCGCTGTGGTATTGAGTGAAGTAAGCAAACGAGCATAAGCGACTATTGCGAACTTCCGTCCCGATTTCCTCCTTCATAGAGGAAATCGCTGGACGTCTCCAACATTCACTTAAAACTTAAAATTATTTAAATTAACTAACCAACATGACACACGAACAAATTATCGAAGCGGTTGAGAAAATGACCGTTCTAGAGCTAAACGACTTAGTAAAGACGATTGAGGAGAAGTGGGGCGTTTCTGCTACAGCTGTAGCCGTAGCTGGACCAGCAGCTGCCGCTGCTGAAGAGCAATCAGAATTTACAGTTGAACTAACTGAAGCTGGTGCGCAGAAGATTGCTGTGATCAAGGTAGTTAAGGAAGTACTTGGTCTTGGCCTCAAGGAAGCCAAGGACCTCGTCGACGCTGCTCCGTCAGTCGTAAAGGAAGGAATGAAGAAAGAAGACGCTGAGA
>JAYTMA010000104.1:0-1145 GCA_043728975.1 bacterium | reverse complement strand
GCGGGGACGCTTTGTTTTAATAGTAAGCCTTCATAATCAAAACTGAACTCACCCTGATTTAAATCCTGTTCACCGGCACCACAACTAATATCGGTAATTTTCCAATAGCCACCTTCACCGCTAAGAGAAACTATGACCTGGATCCCTCGAGTATTCTTATCTTTGGGGAAAATAAGTATCTGGGCTTTACTTTCATTGCTGAAAACCTCCTTTGCCTTAACATCTTGAGATACTGATGCATCACAGATAATAATATCCTTCTGTTCTGTCTTGTAAGCCCCTTCATTGTCGGTGATTTCTTTACTCAATGCTAAACTCAGAACTGTAGATTTTGCCAAGCCTTCTGTGTACGGATCAGTCGACGTAGACGCTTTAGCCGAACTCCACTTTTCATAAAAATCTAAGGCTATATCCAGTGGTTCGCCATCAAAACCTTGAGTTTCGACAACTGCAACTTCTTCGGATTTACTTGGTGCATCTGAATTTTGTAATTTTGGCACCAAAACAAACACGACCATAAGTAGTGCCAAAACTGCCACCCCGACCGCTGCCATTATAAGAATTCTAGTTTTTTTCATATTTTTGATATTAACACGAAAAGCGGTAGGTGAGACTCGAACTCTACGAGTTCAGTTCAGGTTGTCGCTCTTTTTTGCAAAAGAGCTGGCAACCTTTTCGAAGTCCCAACAAAATGTGTCCCACACATTTTGTTATCAACCGCACAAAAAAAACCCTTTCGGGCTATTTTTTTGCGCGGTCGATGGGACTCGAACCCACGACCTCTTCCGTGACAGGGAAGCATTCTAACCAGCTGAACTACGACCGCGTATTTTTATAAACTGTTCAAAAACAACTTTTTTTCGCTTAAGATACAGTTTGTGTCGCCCATTATACATGATTTTGTAGATTTTCAAAGCGTCAGTCTAAAGTAAACGATTACCGATTTATAGGATTTTATATTTGTGTCGATGGGTAGAGTCGAACTACCGTCTAGGGTTTATGAGTCCCTCGTTCTAACCATTGAACTACACCGACAGTCGTCACATTATGACACGTGAAGTGGCGACAGTATACCAGAAGTTTTAAATTATTCTAGCCTATCAGTCAATACCGAAAGTAGCGCCAGAATACGATACTTCAAGTTT
>JAYTMA010000103.1:0-1199 GCA_043728975.1 bacterium | reverse complement strand
TCCAGGATGCTTTTTATCGTTTGCAACGCTGCTGAAGTCATTTGATTCAGCGTCGAGTTTACATTTTTATACTTAAGGTGTTGGAGTGGGAGTGGGAGTTGGGGTTGGAGTCGGTGTTGGAGTTGGAAGAGTTACGTCAATGTTTGTAGTGTCCGGCTCTGGAGAGTTAGTTTGAAAAGCACCATTTTGGTACATCATTACCACACCGACCGCTATCGCAGCAAATATGATTGCCAAGACTACGTACATCACAACTCCTTCGCTAGTATCTCGGGCTCCCGGAGTATTTGTAATAATTGTATCTGCCATAAAATTTGTGAGTTATATTAATAAAGTCAAGAAGACTTTTCGTCACTCTTTATGCCGTCGATAAAGCTTTGTCATTACAAACCCTATATATTGACTATTAATATTCTTTATTAAGGTGATTTATCTGATAACCAGAAGGAGCACGCCTAGGGTGTGTTCCTACTATTAATAATTGAATATAAGAACACTTCAGAATCACCTTTCAGCCACTCAACCACTTCTGTTGGGATCCTAAACAAAAACACACCCAGGATATTATTTACACCAAATCTCGATGGAGAGTCTCCCCGATTATGTTCTCGCGTGGTCTTATACCCAGTTGCTGGTTTTTTGTTTGATAAAGTAGGCTACCTTTAAAGTAGATAGGTTGTCACTCAGAACAAGGAGAGAGTCATGAGAGACCATGTACTTTCAAAAATTCCAGCAGAGATAATCACATCGTCTTTGCTGGCCATGAGAATACCAGCATCGTTGGCCATACTTTTTACGCAGAATGACCTGCCGAAGAAAGTAGACGCTAACCCTGTTTTGCTCATACCGGGACTTGGCGCAAGCGATGTCTCTATGTACTGGCTTCAGCTAAATCTGCAGAGGTCAGGTTATCAGGTGTATGGTTCTGGACTTCTTCGCAATGAAGGAAGCTTTGAAAAACAAGGCGAGCAGTTGCAAGAGCGCATATCGCGTATCAGTGAAGAAACTGGTAAGCCAGTGGATATCGTCGGCTGGAGCATGGGGGGAAGGTACGCGGTACATCTTTCCGATACAAACCCAGACCAAGTAGGTAAAATAATTACCCTTGGTTCGCCCCTCATAAACTACGATCTTGCCCCAGCGCGGGAGCAGGCTTGGGTCGTCGCATTGACGATGGTAAACATTTCCAGCGAAGATCT
>JAYTMA010000102.1:0-1264 GCA_043728975.1 bacterium | reverse complement strand
CCAACCCTTGAGTCTCGTAAACATCGACTCATTTCTCCCTCCGGTCGAAAACGGGAGAAAAGCTATACGCTTTTCTCAGCTCGCGCGGACGGCGGATGCCTGGCAACATCTCGCAAGTGCCCAGCACTATAGCAAATTTAGTTTGAAAATGTAAGGGGTCAGTAAAGGGCGCTGTATTGCTACAGCGCCCTGGATTGACTCCTACTTATTTAGGTATTTATCTGGGTCTTCAAAGATATTGAGCGCTGTCGTACCCCTCGGTACGATTTTTCCACGCCGGTCTGCTGGTGCCACCGGCCAACAGGCATGAAATGACTGCCTGGTTGGTTCGTACGTGGTCAGACAAATATCAGTACCCTCTTCGATAAAGAGAGTGGGTGTCGAGTCGCTCGACTGCTGCGCTGGAGCTACAAATATGAGCATCAGAAAGAAAATACTGCATATGCTTGCAAGCAGCAGCAGCCGAAGGTTTGGTATGTGCGGGAACATGCTTTTCTCCTTAAATTTCTTTTTAGATTATGTCATGTATAAAACAAAAGTCAATCTGTATACTCTTATCTAGTTTATTGCCACGGCGCGGTATACTTTATATATATGAAAAGAATCTATCTGATTGCGCTCGGTTTTGTCGTCTTCCCCGTCCTAACTTTCGCGCAAGGAGCGGCGCCGGCGACGACTGGTGACGGCCTACAAAATTTCTTCAAAAACCTCCTCACTTTCATAAACGATAAGTTCATTCCTTTTCTAATCGGGCTAGCGTTTCTTTTCTTTATCATCAATGCTATCCGATACTTTGTTATTGGTGGAGCTGAAGAAGAGGGGCGAGAGAACGCCAAGAACCTCGCTCTATACAGTGTATTCGCGTTTATCACTATCGTCATTTTTTGGGGAGTGATAAATATGCTCACTTCTAGTCTGACCAGTCTTGGTATTAATAAGAACGTTCCCACCCCAGACTATATCGAGAAAAATTCCAAGACCACTCCATAGCGTACAAAAAAGACGCCTCTTGCGAAGCGTCTTTTTTGATTGCGTCATTATGAAAATTACAGCTCGCTGCAAGCTATTTCTCCCTTGGAGGTCGAAATATCTTAAGCGCCTGCATAAATTCACAATATGCCCTTCCGGGCATTTGTTCATTTAACAGCGACAAGGAGCGATTAAATACTCTTTTGTCTTATCCTTTGCGGCTAGGTCTTTCCCTAGTGTCTGATACCATTTCAGAGAATTGTGTATCATCTCTCGTTATGTGCTCAATTGAGGC
>JAYTMA010000101.1:0-1843 GCA_043728975.1 bacterium | reverse complement strand
TGTATGAAAAAATCACGGCCATAAAAATGACTAGTTACGATTCTACTTTCTCTTTAGGGATTGGGGAAAGGGAGGAAGGTGCGATGGCCTTTGCCGACCTGACACCAGTAGACCCGGCAGTTTTGGCCAAATATCAGAGAGATTACGATCGGATTAGATATATCCAGAAAATAAAAAGCACTTTAGATGAAACTCGGCCTCTTTATAGCAGCGTTCCGACAACTGCTCTCTACCCTAAAACACTCGAAGAAGTGGAACTAGTGGCAAGCGATCCTCTCGGTCAGCCATACCTATATACGCGCTCAACCGATGGGACGGCCTATACGCTAGAGTTGACCGTGGAGACCAACGAAGCTTATGAAGCATTAAGAGGTTATGATTCTTTCGCCTATGATAATTTTGGTATGGAGGAAGACACTGCCACTAGTACAGACAAGAAGGTGACTCTTAACCAAGATAGTTACATTAGTGCTTATGGTTTTACTGATAAACCTACCCAACCAAAACTTTTTGGCTTTTTTGATTTAGGAGAAGTTGAGTCAATTATTCCAAATAATTTACTAGCCTCTTTCACCTTTGGCGGCAGTATCGATAATGAGACAAATAAACCAGCCGACGCTAGAATGCGCTTAGCTGGAGAGGTATCGCTCGGGGACGCTAACTTTGCCATCGACCTAGAAGGAATAAAGAAAAATGACAAGTACTTCGGTATTGTAAATAAAATCCCTACTTTCTTTAGTATGTTTAGTCAGTTGCGCGGTAAGTGGGTAGGTTTTACGGAAAATGATTTGCGTAATTATGGCTATGGTGAGATTTATGATGAATTTATTCCTAGTACCGAAAATGAGCGCCAACTAAAAATGGCCGAGGCTAGAGCTACTTTCAATAAATTGCTACAAGTTGCGACTAAACACAAGGTGGTAAACATCACTTCCGGAGCAATTACGGAGACGGTCGCAGACGAGACGCTGACTCGATATAGTTTAAAGTTAAACAAAGATAGCCTAGTCCCGTTTGCGGAGGAAGCCTTTGCCGTCCTAAAGGAAGGCAAAAACAAAGATGATTTTTCTACTGAAGCACTAGAAGAGCTAATTACTTATCTAAAAAGTGAAGACTTTGAACGTTCGTTTACTTATTTGTCTGATAATACAGCCTTCAATATTTGGTTTGATGCAGAAGGTTATCCGGTAAAGATGGAACAGACCGTCCGTTATGTTCCGTCTGCGGAGGCGCCCGCTTTGAAGGGTAAACAAATAAACATGGCCTTCACAACGCTACTGTCTGGTATTAACAAAAAGCTGGAAGTGCTAGAACCAGCAGAGTATATGACTTTTGATGAGTTGATGGTTGAAATAACCGGGAAGACCCTGGAAGAAGTGAAGATTGAAAACCAACAAAAGAATATTTCTGCGCTACGTAATGCTTTACGCGAGTACGAGACTTGGGCCGGTGCTTACCCGGTTTCACTAGATGAACTATTAAAGAAAAGAAAAGAGGTGGCTAAAAAAGCTACTACGGCTACTACCTCAGCTTGGGCTGACGATAATGCCTTTAGCTATTCGTATGATGATTCATATATGGATGAATTACCATTTATTAAGCAACTCCCGAGTGATGTTTATAGTAATGTCCCGTATGAGTACAAAGGTTCCGGTGATAATTACAAACTAACTTATACCATCAACCTTGTACCATATACGTCTGAAAAAAATCCTAGTAATTATTATTTCAACAATAACGGCTTTAATTACTACTCGAATTACGATTACGAATACGAAGACATTGATCAGACTGATGTAGTTAAAACATTAGCACCAAAATTTGTTGATGGATTAAACATCGC
>JAYTMA010000100.1:0-9238 GCA_043728975.1 bacterium | reverse complement strand
TCAAAAAAATTAAAAGTCGTGAAGCGCCAGCTTCACGACTTTTAATTTTAGGCCCAACTAAAGTGGGGAATTAATTGACCACAAATTTTTCTTTAGGTGATACAATACAAGTAAGAAGGAGGGGTTCTTAATAGCTCATTTTATTTGGTGTGCGTATACAAGATGAACAACTAAAGCGTTTCGTGCTTGATGCTGGACTCATCAAAAAGACGGATATTGCTGCGGTCGAAAAAATCGCCAAAGATGAACGCCGCTCTCTAGCGGAAGCTTTAATTGCCCATGGTCACATGACGGAGGATGATATGCGTCGTATCGAGTCTTATGTACTGGGTATTCCTTTTGTCTCGCTAAAGAATGTGAAGATAGAGTTTGAAGTGCTGGCATTGATACCTGAGCCAGTGGCTCGTAATCACAATATCATCGCTTACAAAAAAGGTGATGGTGAACTAGAGGTAGCTATGCTCGATACGGCGGACCTGCCAGCCATAGACTTTATAAAAAAGAAAGTAGGCTTAAGGATACTGGCGCGTTTGACAGATACCGATTCGATGCGTTCAGCTTTACGACAATACCAAAAGACTCTTAAAGACGAGTTTGGCGACATTATAATGAAAGACGCATCAGCTCTTAAAGTGGTAGTGGATGAAAATGGGGAAGAGATGTCAGAAAGTGATTTAAAGAAAATGGCGGAAGATCTACCGGTGGTGCGTATTATCGATACTTTGTTACGTCACGCTATTATTCAGGGGGCGTCCGATATTCATATTGAGCCGATGGAAGAGGAAGTGGTAGTGCGTTACCGTATTGACGGCATGTTGAGCGATGCTATGAAGCTGCCTAAACATGCCTCAGGTACGTTAGTAGCTCGTATCAAGGTTTTATCCAATCTCAAGTTAGATCAAAAGCGGTTACCACAAGACGGCCGTTTCAAAATGGAAATGGATAGTCAGAAAGTGGCTTTTCGGGTTTCTGTACTCCCGGTTTTTTATGGCGAGAAGATAGTGATGCGACTTTTGCGCGAGAATCGTAGTGGTTTTTCACTAGAGGGGATTGGCTTTCATGGCTCTACACTAGAACGTATTCATAAGGCTACGCGAGCTACTACGGGGATTATTTTGGTCACTGGTCCGACTGGTTCTGGTAAATCAACCACTCTATACACGATTTTGGACTTACTTAATACCCCAGAGGTAAATGTCTGTACCATCGAAGATCCAATCGAATACCAGATGCCACGTATTAATCAGTCGCAAGTAAAACCAGAAATCGGTTTTACTTTTGCGGCTGGCCTGCGCTCTTTAATGCGTCAAGATCCAGACATTATTATGGTGGGAGAAATTCGCGATGAAGAGACAGCTAGTTTGGCCATTAACGCCGCCCTCACTGGACACTTGGTATTGGCTACAGTACACACTAATTCCGCGGCCGGTACCGTCGCTCGTTTAGTTGATATGGGCTTAGAAACTTTCCTCTTGGTTTCAACTCTACGTGTCGCTATTGGTCAACGGCTAGTGCGAAAACTATCAGACGATAAGTTGCCATACATACTAACCAAGGCCGAAAGAGCTGATTTAGCTAATCATGTTGATTTGGATTTGATCCTAAACACCCTTAAAGAAGAGAGAATTGTGGCCGATAATGCCACCTGGAATGACATACCCTTTTATCATCCCAAAGAAAAAGGTGAAACCGAAGACGGTTACCGAGGACGTATGGGTATACATGAGGTCTTGGAGATGACGCCGACTATCAAAGACATGGTAATGGCACAGAAGACTGGTGACGATATTGAAATACAAGCGCGTAAAGAAGGAATGCTCACCATGATAGAAGACGGTATTTATAAAGCGGCTCGTGGTTTTACTAGTATCGAGGAAGTGCTTCGTGTAATAAACGAATAAACATGCCAATTTTTACTTATACTGCTGAAGACGAGAAAGGTGAGAAAGTCACTAAGTCAGCGACGGCTGATGATCGCTACGCTTTATATGATATAGCGAGAAAAGAAGGACTTCGTATCACTAGTATAAACCTGGCTAGTAGCGGAATTAAAAAGTTTTTGAATATCGAGAAGTTAAACTACTTAATGAGTAGAGTCTCTAATGATGAACTGGTAATGGTAACGAGAAACCTAGGCTCAATGCTTAAGGCTGGACTAACGGTAACCAGAGCTCTGTCGGTAATCGAAAGACAATCTTCTAATCCCAGAATGAAGGGAGTCATCAAAAAAGTCATAGAACAGATTAATAAAGGCGAACAGTTTCATTCGGCTCTAAAGGAGTTCAAAGAAGTATTTAGTGATTTGTATGTAGCAATGATTAAAGCCGGAGAAGAAAGCGGTAGTCTCTCCGAAACCCTGCAAACTCTTTCGGTCCAGATGGAGCGGTCCAGTAACTTGGCCAAAAAAGTTAAAGGGGCTATGATTTATCCAACGATTGTTATCATTGTAATGATAATCATCGCGATTTTAATGATGATATACGTGATGCCAGAAATTACCGGAGTATTTAAAGGTATGAATAAGGACCTCCCAGCTACTACCGATTTTCTCATTAAGGCCAGTGATTTCCTGGTTGCCAATACCGTTATGACTTTTGTCTCAATGATCGCATTTGTGGTTGGCGGATTATCTTTCTTCAAGACCAGGATTGGTCGCATGATTTCGTCTTGGGTAGTAGTCCGAATACCAGTTATTGGTACCATGGCAAAAGAGACAAATGCCGCTCGCACTGCTCGCACTTTGTCGTCTCTACTTAATTCCGGTGTCGATGTTATTCAGTCAATTAAAATTACTGAAGAAGTAATTCAAAACGTTTTTTACAAGAAAATATTGCGTGATGCAGCGCAGCGGGTAGAGAAAGGGACCGCCCTTTCGGAAGTATTTATTGAACGGTCTGATCTCTATCCGATTTTGGTGGGAGAAATGATTTTGGTGGGAGAAGAAACTGGTCAAATTTCTGGCATGTTGCAAGAATTAGCCATTTTTTACGAGACAGAAGTGGAGCGAAAAACTAAAGACCTTTCAACTATTATCGAACCAATTCTGATGGTAGTTATTGGCGCAGGTGTAGGCTTCTTTGCTTTGGCGATGATTGCTCCGATTTACTCTATTTCAGATGGTCTGAAATAAAAGTATTGAGTATGAAAAAAGTTAAAACAAAAAATAATGGCTTCTCCTTAGTGGAGGTAATTGTAGTGAGTGCTATTTTGGTTTTGGTTTTTGGCGGGCTGTTTGTTTCCTTTGATTATTCGCTCAAGTTAATTAATATCTCGCGAGCAAAGCTTACTGCTATTTCGATTGCTAATAGTCGGATGGAATACTTCAGATCCCTACCTTATGATAGGGTTGGAGTTTTGAGTGGATTTCCGGCAGGTACCATAGCCCAAAACGGTACTACTACTTTAAATAACATTCAATTTTCTGAACGGGTAAGGGTAGATTATGTTGATGATCCGGGTGACGGCCAAGTGACAGCTACGACTACTGACAGCAACAATATTTCCACTGATTATAAAAGAGTAAGGCTAGAATACTCATGGGAAATAAATGGTATACCGGGCGAGATTTTCATGGTTAGTAATATTATCCCGCGTTCAATTGAGACAAACGTTGGCGGTGGTACAGTTCGAATTAACGTTATTGATGAGAATTCGCAACTGCTACCCGGTGCTAGCGTCAGGGTCTTTAATACCGATACTGGTTATAACGTGACCTCGATTTCTGATGTCGGTGGGTCGGCAATTTTCTCGGTACTGGCGAACAACAACTATCAGGCAGAAGTAAATGGTACCATTGCTGGTAAAGCCTACTCAACCGATCGAACATATGTTGCCACTACTAGTAATCCTAATCCTTTAGTGTCAGCTTTTTCAGTACTTCAAGCCGGCATCTCTACCCTTACTTTTCAAATTGGCGAGTTAAGTGATTTAAAAATTAAGACGTTAAGTTCAATAATAGAGGGCAGTGCTAGGGAAGACTTTGCCGACCTAACCGGTGTTGCCACCAGTTCCGATGTAGCCATTAGTACCGGTCAATTAGTTCTCTCTGGAGGACCGAGCTATGCCACTAGTGGTAGAGCCTATCTGTTACCAATAACTCCTCCTACCTTGTTGCGTTGGGACACTATTGCTGTGGGGGCTGATCTACCGCCAAACACACTGTATAAAGTAAGGGTCGCTACTGGTACTAGTCCTGGACCCTTTACACTAATAACAGAAGCCGATTTGCCAGGTAATACAGTTGGGTTTAGTGATAGTTTAATTGATATTTCTGGACTTAGTCCGGTGGTTTATCCATCCCTAGTAATGGAGCTGATTTTGGAAACTACTGACACCAGCCTCTCTCCACTTATCTATGAATTAGGTGTCTACTATCGTGAAAGTGAGATGGTGAGACCAAACACAAATTTCACTATAGTTGGTAATAAAATTATTGGTAGTAATGCAGTTTTTGCCCCGATTTATAAATTTTATTTGGCTACCTCCACCAATGCTTCCGGTGAAATATTCCTGCCAAATATTGAGTTTGATGTATATAATTTAGATTTCTCACCAGCGTTTGATGTGGCTATAGGGTGCCCGGTTGTACCTTTTGTCCAGAAAGCTGGTGTCGATGGAGAGATTGAAGTATTGCTGACGGCCAACGTGGCAAACACCTTACTGGTTAAGGTAGTGGATTCTACTTTAAGGCCCGTTCCCGGAGCTGAGGTTAATTTGAGTCGAAGTGGATTTTCTAGTACCAAGTATGCCAATACCTGCGGACAGGTATTTTTTAGTACTGGTGTAGTTGATCAAAACGATTATATCGTTACAGCGGACGCGCCGGGCTATTCGCCAGCCACAGTCAACCCTTTTGCTATTAGTGGCGATAGTTTACTTGACTTAACCCTCAATCCATAAACTTTATGCTATTAACATCCAGCCAAAAACATAGTGGTATGACCCTAATGGAGGCGGTTGTGGTAGTAGGGCTTTATACAATACTTTCGGCAGTAATAATGGGAACAATTACTGATTTCTATAAATATAATTCCTATATACTAGAACAGGTAGACGAGATAGAGAACGCGCGGCGGGGTATGACGCAATGGAATCGTGACGCTAAAGAAATGACTACTGGCGAAAATGGTTCTTTCCCAGTCCGAGTAATCGACAACCATCGTTTCGGTTATTACAGCGATACCGATCAAGATAACAAAGTTGAATATGTCGAATATATACTAGCCACTACAACACTGAGCAAGTTTGTTTACAATGCCACTGGTACACCCGCTACTTATAATTTAACCACTCCAGATTCGGTGCAAATACTCTCGCTCTATGTACAGAATATCAGTCAAGGGACATCAACCTTTATGTATTTTGATAATGCTGGAAATAGATTAAGTTCTACCTCACCAATTATTAATGTGCGTTATATTCAGGCCCAAATGGTTGTCAATATTGATCAAGACAGATCGCCGGGAGAGTTTATGCTCAGGTCTAGTATTGCGCCACGCAACTTAAAAGATAATCTATAATAAGTTATGAAAAGTAGTTCAACACTAGAGCAGAGGAAACACCAGCTAAGAGCAGGATATCTAATGATTTTGGTGTTAGTCTTTAGTGGAATATTTTTTACTATCGTCAGTGGTTTTCTGGGTTATGTCATTACCCAAAATAAATTAGTTAATTTTCGTTACGAACAACAGCGAGCGACAGAAATCGCTGAAGCAGGTTTGAATTACTATAAGTGGTATCTTGCGCACCACCCGGGTGATCTAACCAACGGAACCGGCCAGCCAGGACCATATATCCATAAGTACAAGGATCCGGAGGGAGGTTTTATGGGTGAATTTTCACTTGCTATCGCTAGTACCACTTACTGCGGTAGTATTGCGTCAATTGAAGTTGAATCGAAGGCTTTTACTTACGATAATCCTTCAGCTGTCAGTACCGTTCGAGCGCGCTATACCAGGCCAACCGTCGCTGAATTTTCTTTCATTACTAACAGTTCAGTTTGGTATGGAGCAGATCGAATCATAACCGGCCCACTTCATTCCAATCAAGGTATAAGAATGGATGGCCGCCATAATTCTGCAGTGGGTAGTGGTCAGTTGAATTGGAATTGTACAGCCACTTTTGGCTGTAGTCCAAACACAGTTGTTAATGGTGTCTACACTACTGGCGGTAATGCTACACCCGGACTTTTTCAGTTTCCAATTTCACCGGTCGATTTTAACGGTATAACATTGGATTTAGCTGATATCAAAAATAAAGCCCAAAATGCCGGAGGTATCTATTATGGTCCTTCCGGGGCCAGTGGCTACCGAGTGACATTCAATGGTAATGGCACTATTACAGTTCGTCGGGTTACTGGGACTACTGCCTATAACGCTTATTCATTAACAGAGGACTGGCACACCGAGAGAAATGTCATTAGCAGTGAGGTCCTAATCGGAAATAGAGTAATTAGCCCAACCTGTCCAGTTTTATATTTTGAAGACAAGGTTTGGCTTGAAGGGCAGGTCTCACAAAAAGTTACCCTGGCCGCAGCTAACCTATCTAGTGCAGCGCAAACCAATATTGTCATTAATAATAATATTCAGTACACCCCAAATAGTTTCTCTGGCTTATTAGCAATAGCGGAAGATGATATTGACGTCGGTTTAGTGGTGCCAAATAATCTCAGAGCAGACGGTGTTTATCTAGCCCAAAACGGACGATTTGGCATAAATAACTATTGTGAAAACTGTACTGTTGGTGGAGTTAATCGTGGTCTTCCCAATGCCCTTGACCCTTATGTTTTTAGGGGTTCTCTAGCGCAAATTGGAAGTATAATCTCCAATGGTAGAGTGGGTACTCGCTGGACAAACAATGGTGTGTTCTCTTCTGGTTTTGCTACCCGTATTAATTCTTTTGACCTAAATCAAGTCGCCAATCCACCACCAATGACACCAGAAACCTCAGACGTTTATACTTTCAAGGAATGGAATCAAGACTAAAAAAATGTTAGGACTTAGTAGTCCTGACCATCGCTTGTGGTACAATTTATTCTTATGAAACAAACCAAAACCCTGGTAGTTGGTAATTGGAAACTGAATCCAGGAACAATCGCGGAAGCCAAGTCATTAGTCATCGCTGTAAAAAAGAAAGTTGCTAAGTTTGTCCAGTCTGAAATAGTGATCGCTCCACCATTTCTATTTGTTCCTGAAGTAGCACACAGTTTAACGAAGACTCTGGTGAAACTGGGGGCCCAAGATGCTCATTTTGAGGAGCGCGGAGCTTGTACGGGTGAAATCAGTCCAGTTTTATTGGCTAGTTTTGGGGTGGCTTATATTATTGTTGGGCACTCTGAAAGACGGGCTTTGGGAGAAACAAATGAGCAGGTAAACAAAAAAATTCATACTATTCTTAAGCGAAAGCAGACACCGATAGTCTGTATTGGGGAAAGAGAGCGCGACTCACAAGGCCTGTTCTTTAATGAGATTGAAGAACAAATAAGAAGTTTGGCTGAAGGTTTGACTCCAGTTATGTTGTCACGAATTGTGATTGCTTATGAACCGATCTGGGCCATTGGTACCGGAGCTACTGCTACCGCTGAAGATGTAAAGGAGATGCAACTTTTTATCGTTAGTGTACTGACAAAACTTTATGAGCGAAAAGTAGCTTCTAAAGTACATCTTATTTATGGTGGCTCAGTTAAATCTAGTAATGCTAAAGAGCTCTATGAACAAGGTGGGATGAATGGTTTTTTGGTTGGTGGCGCCAGCTTACAGGCCGATGAGTTTGCTACTATAGTAGCAATGACCTTACCAACTACTGCTAAATAATATGAATTTGCGATTGATTACTGAGGTAACAGATTTAAAAGGGAAGTATGTATTAGTCAGAGCCTCCTTTAATGTGCCACTTGAAGGCGGGGTAGTACGAAACGCTTTCCGCTTGAGGCGAGCGCTACCTACACTTCAGTACTTACAGCAGGAAGGGGCACGGGTAATCGTTATTTCTCACATTGGTAGGGATAAAGAGGAGTCACTAAAGCCAGTCCTGAGCGCTCTTAAAGAAATTTTGCCGATTAGCTGGGGGGGAGTGATCACCGACCTTGGATTTTCAGCCACTAGAGATGCTATGAAGGACGGCGACATAGTCCTTTGTGAGAATCTTCGTCAAGACACAAGGGAAGAAGAAAACGACCAGAGTCTGGTTGAAATAATCGCCGGGTATGGAGATTTATATGTAAACGATGCCTTTGCTGAAGCTCATCGAGACCACGCTTCAACCCTTGGGGTAGCGCTCGCTTTGCCGGCTTATGCCGGAATTACCTTGGCCGAAGAGGTAACTGAATTAATGAAAGTGATGACTCCGCAGCATCCGTCCCTGTTTCTTCTGGGGGGTGCTAAATTTGAGACTAAGATGCCACTAGTGGAGAAATATCTTAATCTTTATGATCAAGTTTTTGTTGGGGGCGCACTCACCAATGACGTACTGAAGGCCAGAGGGTATGAGGTAGGTACCTCACTAGTATCAGATGTTTCATTAGTCGGGGCACCGTTTCTTTTAAGTGAGAAGTTATTGCTACCTTTAGATGTAATTGTCGATGGTCCGCATGGAGTTGCCACTCGAGGAGTAAACCATGTGGCAAAAGACGAAAAGATTTTGGATGTGGGTCCGGAAACAATCGATATGCTGGAGCGACATATCATGGAAGCTAAGACTATTTTATGGAACGGACCATTTGGTAATTATGAACTTGGCTATGTTGAAGGGACTGAGGCCACAGCCGAGTTAATAGCCAGCGCCGCTGGTTTTAGTGTAATTGGCGGCGGAGATACTGTGGCGGCAGTAGAGAAGCTGGGTCTTAATGATAAGTTTGGTTTTGTCTCGATTGGTGGTGGATCAATGCTGACTTTACTCGAGCATGGCACGACACCGGTACTAGAGGCTTTATGTGAATAAGGGGTAAAACCAAAAAGCGGTGAAGGCTTCGCCTTCAACGCTTTTTGGTTGTTGATAAATGGTTTACCCAAAGGGACACCCTTTGGGTAATTATTAAGGTATTAACAATAACTTTTCCCGGATGGCGGCAGCGGTAATTTTGAGCTCCTCATCGCCAGCCTCTGTTCTTGGTTTTAGGACTAATTCTTGCGTTCGGCATGGATAAAGACGAACATGAACATGGGGTACTTCAAAGCCTTCAATCACGACGCAAGTGCGCAGGGTGTCATAGACCAAATCGAGGGCTTGGGCTACTCTCTTT
>JAYTMA010000099.1:0-30031 GCA_043728975.1 bacterium | reverse complement strand
GCCTGCGTAAGTAAAATATAGTCGTGCGTGGTTATTCGAAGTTTTACAGCTCGCTACAGTTGTATTCTCCCTTTAGGGTCGAATCCAACTAAGCGCCTGTATAAGTTCGCAATAGTCGACGCTTTGCGTCTCCTTTGCTTACTTAATTTTTTCTGCCTTGTAAGAAGCTGGACGATTTTCGAGGTAGCTTTCAATCTGTTCGATACTCAATAATCCAGCTTGGGCACCGATGTATTGCACGACGGACATGGAATTGACTGGTCCCCAGGTGAGCGCCTCGGCTGGCGTTTTTCCTAGAGCAATGGCCGCGGTAAAGGTAGAGGCAAAGGAGTCACCGGCTCCAGTACGATCAACGGGTGGCTTAGAGTCTGGGTACATTGGCATAAACCAAGCCTGGTCTTCTTCATCTACCACATAGGCCCCATTAGGCCCGTCGGTAATAACCGGCAGCTTAGGTCCTAGTTCTTTGAATTTGCGTAAGAGAGTCGGGACGTGTTGCTCGGTGGTGCTGAGGATTTCCTGGGCCTCTTCTTTGTTGCAGAAGAATATTTCAGTGACTTGGTAGAGGTCTTTGAGCGCTTCATAACCAAGTTTAATTTGGAAAGTACCAGGCTGGAAAACTAATTTAGTGTCATGGTTTTTTACGTACTCCGCTATTTCGTGGTGGTAAGGTACGCCGTGTTCGCCAATAGAGGAGAAGTAAAGATAGCGTGGTGGTACCGCAAAATCCGGCAAGGTGTATGGGAATACTTCGTGTTTAATCAATATCGTACGTTCCGGTCCATAACGTAAAACGTAGTGGTAGTTAGTGTGCTTACCTTCGTGGATTTTTACGTACTCAGTGTCGATACCTTCGTGACGTAGAGCCTCTAGGCAGTCCTTTCCATCACGATCATGACCAAGGTTTGATACTAGAGCCGTCCTTAAGCCTAAGCGTTTGGCTGACACAGCGGCATTAGGTGAATTACCAACGGCGCTTATGATGTCTACTCTTTCATAGGGGAGTTTGCTACCAAAAGGCATGTGTAGGGTAAACCGGCCAGTATCCATATCCTGACTAACATCGGCAGCCTCTTTGTTAAGTTCTAAAAATGCATCAACGACGATATCACCAATGGCTACAAAATCATATTTTTCTGACATATAAATATATTGTACCACCTTGACCATTTGGTAGAACGTACAGCTAACAGCTTTTGGGGAGACTCGTGCAGGCAAGGCTGACTTATGCTATCTTTGTAGGTATATGACAGTAACATTGCCAATCAAATCAAGAAATAAGGAAGATAAGGCTGTGAAGCTTAATTTAAAAGAATCTATCCCGGGTATTATTTATGGTCCTAAGCAAGAACCAATAGCTGTAATAGTTGGTCGCAAGGAGTTTGAAAAAACTTTTAAGACTGCTGGTGAAGCAACGGTAATCTCGCTTCAGGGTCTACAAAAGGCGGTTGACGTCTTGGTTAAGGATGTAACCTTTGCACCAATCAAGGGTGGTATTGTACACGTAGACTTTTACGCACTTGAAGTGGGTAAGGAAATTATTACACACGTACCTTTACATTTTACGGGTGAAGCGCCGGCCGCTTTGCTTGGTGCAGTAATAAACAAAGTCTTAAAAGAAGTGACAGTGTCTTGTCAGGCAGCGGATTTACCTGCACATATTGATGTAGACCTGGCTTTACTAACCGAGCTCGAAGCAAAGATTAAAGTCGGAGACTTAGTAACACCAAAGGGAGTAAAGATTAGCGAAGCAGTAGATGTAGTGGTGGCGATTGCCGAAGCCGTAGTGGAAGAGGTGGCCGAAGCTACACCAGTAGGTGATATAGCAGATATTCCGGTAGAAAAGAAAGGAAAGGTCGTAGCTGAGTAAAACTTATAGCTTTACTAGTTCGTCAGCGATTCCACATTGAAACATGCTTTTTGCATGTTTCAATGTGGATAAAGCGACAATAAATATGTAACGGCGGAGCCGTTTCAAAGGCTAGAAAAAACACCCGGATTAGAGCGGTATATCTCTATGGCTTGCCACAGAGATATACCGTTTTATGTTTTTACAAAACACCAGCCATTTGGTCAAATGACTAAATGGCTGTGTTTGTAGCCAGAGGTTTGTTATAATGAGTGAGTTATGAGAAGTACTTTTTTTATCACTCTTTTTGGTTTACTTATTTTTGGTGCAAATTATTTAACCATAGAAGCCGAGACTGCCACCGAGCAAAGGGCCAGGCTTGAAGCTGATCTGCAGAATGTTGAGCGACAGATGTTGACTCAGCAGCGGCTGGTGGAAGATAAAAAGATGGAGCGGCAATCACTCGAGCGGGACGTCTCTATTATTGAAGGCCAGATAAAACAAACTCAACTTGGTATTCAGGCCCGCTCAGTAGCTATTATGCAATTGAGTGATCAGATTGGAGAGAAAGAAGTGACACTATCTATACTAGATGACACATTACGTCGCCAGCGGGACTCACTGGCTGACCTGATCCGTAAGTCAGCCCTACTGGATGATTTTTCTTTGGTTGAAGTGATGCTCAGCAGACAAAACTTTTCCGATTTTTTTTCTGATGTGGCTGCCTACCAAGCTTTGAAAGATTCACTCAATGACTCGCTTGGAGTGGTGAAAGATATTCAACAAAGTACTGTGGTACAAAAAAGTCAGCTAGAGTCAAAACAAGAAACAGAGGCAAAGATGAAGGGAATTCAGGAATCACAAAAAAAAGAGATTGAGCAAAAAGAAAAAGAAAAAGAAGGTATCCTCAAAGTAACCAAAGGAGAAGAGAAAGCCTACCGACAATTACTAGAGTCACAACAACGTACCGCTTCTCAGTTACGTAATGCATTATTCCAACTACTTGGTGGAGGCGGCGGTATTCCGTTTCCGGAAGCGGTAGAGTTAGCGCGCTACGCTGGTAAACAGACGGGAGTAGAAGCTGCTTTAATTTTGGCCATTCTGGAACAAGAAACGAATCTCGGTTCAAACCTCGGTAGCTGTATTTATAATGACCTAAAAGGAGGTAAGGTAGTAATGCATCCAGACCGTGATGCCCCGATCTTTTTGGCTGTGTCGGGTATCCTCGGTTTTGACCCGCGCAGTCAGGTAGTCTCTTGCCCTATTGTTAGTAACGGTGAGCGTTTTGGCTGGGGTGGCGCGATGGGTCCGTCACAGTTTATTCCTTCAACTTGGGCGATTTATGGTGGAATAGTAAATCAGGGTAGTGGTTGGGTTTATAGCGAGGCTAGTGATGCTATCCGTCGCATCAATGGTGGTGGTACACCAGCCAATCCATTTAATAACCGAGATGCCTTCCTTGCGACAGCCTTACTCCTTCGAGATAACGGTGCCGATACTACTTATGCTGGGGACAGACGAGCGGCTTTACGCTACTATGCGGGTTGGGGCGGGGCGAGTAATCCAGCCAATGCCTTTTATGGCGATCAAGTAATTAACCGAAAAACTCGACTCCAAGAAGAGATGCAGGTCCTCTCTGGGAGCTAGAGGGTTGCGTTATTGCGTAACTTTGTTATAGTAGCCGACATATATGAAAGCTGATATTCACCCAAAAAACTACCGATTAGTAATTTTTAAAGATAACTCGAGCGAGGAACGTTTTCTGATTGGTTCAACCATCAATACCACTAAGACCGATACTTGGACTGATGGTAAAGAATACCCATTGTCGCAAGTAGAAATCTCTAGCGCTTCGCATCCATTTTACACTGGTCAGGAGAAAATTATGGACACTGCTGGACGAGTTGAGCGTTTCAAAGCTAGAGCAGCTAGAGCACTTAAGAATAACTAACTTAAAATCCGCCGACACGTCCTCTATAGGACGTGTCGGCGGATTTTCTGTACGTGGTATGCTGATAATATAATATATGGAATACAACGAAACAGAATTACAAACCTTTAAAGAAAACCACAAAACCCAGTTCCTGGCTAGTCAATTCTATGACCTGTCTCGTAAGCAAAAAGAGGCAACTGATCTCTTAGCGATAGATCCTGATATGACTGATTTGGTAGGTGAGGAGATAGCTGAGTTAGAAAATCGTCGCGCCGGATTGTATGCTGAAATGAAAAGAATAATTGAGACCATTAAAGTAGAGGATGAAAAGCCTTATGGTGTAATCTTGGAAGTTCGCGCCGGGGCCGGGGGAGACGAAGCTGCCTTGTTTGCCGAGCAGCTAGCTGGTATGTATCTCGCTTATGCTGAGATTAAAAACTGGCCTTATTCAGTAGAAAATGAGTCACGGGGTTCTTCTGGTGGTTATAAGGAAGCCACCTTTGAAATCGTTCATCCTAAGGTCTATGGAGATCTTCGTTATGAAACTGGTGTACATCGTGTGCAAAGGATTCCAGTGACTGAGAAGGCGGGGCGTATTCATACCTCGACTGCCTCGGTGGCGATTTTGCCGATGCGACGCAAACCGACCATTGAGATAAACCCGACTGATATTATGATGGAATTTTCGCGTTCAGGTGGAGCGGGTGGACAAAATGTAAACAAGGTAGAAACCGCGGTGAGACTAGTCCATCTACCAACCGGGATTGAGGTGCGAAGTCAGTCTGAACGATCGCAACTTAAGAATCGTGAGAAGGCAATGAGTATACTCGTAGCCAAGCTTGAGGCTGCACACGATGAAGAACAGGTAAAGCAACACGCCTCTGAGCGTAAAAATCAAATTGGTACTGGAGATCGATCGGAAAAGATTCGTACTTATAATTTCCCGCAAAATCGAATTACTGATCACCGTATAAAAGAGTCCTGGCACAACATTGAGGGGGCAATGGCTGGAGAGATAGAAACAATGATTAATTCACTTAAGAGTTTTGCGGCCGGTGGAGCTGAAGTCAAGGCGGAAGAGGTTGCACCGGTTTAGCTTATATGATAGCATCACGGAGCTTAAGCGCAGTGCGCTTTTTTGCTTAGTATTCATTATGTCAACAAACACCAACAATTCATCACTTATCGAGCGCCTATTTAAAGTCGGTGCTCATTTTGGCTTTAAGAAAAGCCGTCGTCATCCAACCGTTACTCCTTACTTATACGGCACCAAAGAAGGTAACGATATTTTTGACCTAGAAAAAACCTCAGTTCTACTAGAGCAAGCCGCGCTAGTACTGAAAGAGCTTGGTCAAAATGGCAAGACTGTCCTATTCGTCGGTACCAAGGAGGAAGTAACTGTAATGGTGTCTAACGCTGCAACAAAAGTGGAGATGCCGTTTGTGGTCAATCGTTGGATTGGTGGGATGCTAACAAATTTCTCAGAGATTAAGAAAAGAATTGCTCGTCTGGAAGAACTAGCTACTGGTACCGCTTCAGGAGAACTCGAAAGAAAATATACAAAGAAAGAACGTATGGTATTAGGTCGAGAAGCGACTAAGCTCGAACATAACTTCAAAGGTATCAGTGCAATGACCAGATTGCCGGATATCGTCGTCGTGGTAGACCCTCGTCATGATCATATTGCTATCAAAGAAGCTCAGTTCATGAAGATTCCATTAATTGGCATCATGAGTTCAGACTGTAATGTAAAGGATGTTACTTATCCAGTCTTAATCAACGACTCCCTACAAGCTAGTGTTGCGATCGCTCTACAAGAATTAACTGAAGCCTTTGCTGCTGGTAAGGTCAACTTTGTCCCAAAACCAGTAGTGGCGCGCACCGAATCAAGACCAGTACGACCTCGCTCAGCTACACCAGTACGATCATAGTAAGTCGCAGATATTTAAGAGGGGGGCTGTTCTTTATAAAGCATCTAATCTAGATTTATGGAAATTACATCAACTCAACTAAAAGAACTGCGTGACAAGACAGGTATCTCAGTTATGCAATGTAAGAAGGCACTTGAAGAAGCGGAGGGGGATATGGAAAAGGCTGTTATTATCCTAAAAAAGAAGCGTAGTGAAGCGGCCGAGAAAAAGTCTGACCGTGAGCTTGGTGCTGGGGCAGTAGGAGTCTATGTTCACAATACTAACGAAGTAGCCTCAATGGCACTACTTTCTTGCGAAACAGACTTCGTTTCTAAAAACCTAGAATTTGTAGCGCTGGCTAAAGAAATCGCTATGCAGGTAGCGGCCACTAGCCCGACCTATATCACCATGGCTGAGGTGCCAGAGGATACTATTAAGAAAGCCAAGGAAGTCTTTTTGGCAGAGGCTACAGATAAGCCAGCAGAGATGCAGGAGAAGATTGTGACGGGTAAGATGAATGCTTACTTCAAGGAACAAATTCTGATGGAGCAGTCATTTATAAAGAACACAGATACTACAATTGGCGAAATGATTAACGGAGCAGTGCAGAAGTTTGGTGAGAATGTTGTCATCTCAAAAATTTCACGCGTCTCCGTTAAATAATTTATGATCACCGCCGGCCCGCTACTTTTGTTGAGTGTCATTTTTTTGGCGGTGTATTCTCTGGTCACCAGCCTCGAAGAGAGACGGCAGGAGAGATTTATTTTTAAATCGTTACGGGCCGGTTTAGACTGTACAGTAGACGCAGTTTATTTGTACTTACAAAAAAAATTACACTATATTATTAGACACACTATAAAATTGTCTTGGTACTACAGTATACATTCTGCTTTGAAGGCCACTTTGACTCTGTTGGTGGGGGCGTATGATCGGCTGGAGGGTGTATTTATTCAAAACAGAGAACTAGCTCGTGGTTTGCGAGCAGAAAAAAAGGCTTTGCTCAGGAAAGAAGCAAATCACCTCACAGTTATCAGTGAACATAAGGCATCTACTGCTTTAACCACTAGCCAAAAAAAGAAATTAAGGGCCAAGAAACTAGAAAGGGAATAAAATAGTTGCGAATTTTATGAAACCCGGCATAATAGCATGACTCATAACTTTTAAGTTGTGAAAGAGGTAAAGTATTGCCATCTTAGCTCAGTTGGTAGAGCAACGGTTTTGTAAACCGTGGGTCGTCAGTTCAAATCTGACAGATGGCTCCATTTAATAGTAATGTAGAGGAAGATGCTCAGGTGGGAGAGTTAAAACAGTCTGGGAGACTGTTTTAAAGTTTTGTAAGCAGAGCTTTCTTTTCTGCACTCACAAGATAAATGTAAATGAATTTCCATTCTCTTGCTCATTTGAAAAGTAAACCGTGGGTCGTCAGTTCAAATCTGACAGATGGCTCCGATACGAGGGTAGCCAAATCTGCTGCGAAGCAGAAAAGACTACAAAAAATTCCCAGAGAAAGTTCACTTTCAGCTGGGAATTTTTTGTAGTCTTTTGCGTGCGTTTAGCACGTCAGATTTGATTACCGAGTGAGGCCATACTGTATCCTTAGATACAGATGGCTTTAATCTATTTTCGTTAGTCTATCCGTCTTTTGCATTGCCTACTTTGATTACCGAGTGAGGCCATACTGTATCCTTAGATACAGATGGCTAAATTTGTAGTTTAAACCCGGTAGACCTTTATTTATAGCCCTAATAGGTATATACTCAGCGTTACAATTATGACTAGAAAAGACGATGACCATTTGTTGCCTTACGCCAGAAGAGGCGATTTTCATGTCGGCAGAGCCACGGAACTTACTGGTCGCAGGAGGCTATTTTATCGCCTACTTGAAATACTACCAGGTGCCGTTTCCTGGTTGACTCTAATTGGAGTAGTGGTTCTTTCTATCTACGCACCTTTTATTGCTGCGTACTTTGTTATTGCCTTTGCGCTATATTGGGTACTCAAGACAGCTTTTCTGTCCTATCACTTGCGTTACAATTGGAAGCGACTTCGACACCACATGTCATTAGATTGGAAGTCATTGATTGCTCGTTTTGACTATGATCATTTGTATCAGGTAGTAATACTACCTTTCTATAACGAACCAGCTTCGGTGGTGGGGGCTAGTCTTGAAGCCTTGGCAAATGTTTCTTACGATAAAAAAAATATTATAGTGGTTTTGGCTTCTGAGGAAAGGGCGGGCGAGAAGGCGGTGGAAATATTAAAGGAAATGAAAGAGCAGTATGGTTCACGTTTTGGTTTTTTCTTAACCACCGTTCACCCTAAGGATCTGCCTGGTGAGATGGCTGGTAAGGGTTCAAATTCAGCCTACGCCGCTGAAGAGGTTAGAGTAAAGGTACTTGATGCACATGGTATTCGCTACGATCAAACACTGGTATCAATTTTTGATATTGATACGGTTTTGTATCCAGATTATTTCAATTGCCTAGTGTGGCATTTTATGACCGCCGAAAACCCGCTCAAGAGTTCTTTTCAGCCTGTTCCACTATTTAATAATAATATCTGGGAGGTACCCGCCATCTCAAGAGTGGTCGCAATGAGTAGTACTTTCTGGGAAATGATTCAACAAGAAAGACCAGAACGAATGGCGACTTTTTCTTCCCATTCGGTTAGTTTTAAAGCCCTCTATGAAGTCGGGTATTGGCAAAAGAATATGGTGAGTGAAGACTCACGAATTTATTGGAATTTGCTTATGGCCAATAATGGTAAGTATGATGTAGTGCCACTTTCATACCCGGTATCAATGGACGCTAACTCTGCTCCAACTTTTTTTAAAACCGTAGCTCAGATTTATAAGCAGCATAGACGTTGGACCTATGGCGTAGAGAATTTGTGCTATGTGATTTACCATTTTTCACAGAACAAAGATATACCCTTAGGCCGAAAAATAAGAATTTCCCTACAGCAAGCTGAAGGCTATTGGTCACTCGCGACTAATCCAATCATGTTGTTTATTTTAGGTTGGGCACCTATCTATTTAGGTAGTCTGGAATTTCACCAGGCTGTACTTTCTTTTAATTTGCCGATTCTGGTGCGTGACCTACTGATTCTGGCTATGTTTGGTCTGGTGATTTCCTCGATTATTTCTTTGTCTCTCCTTCCTCAAAGACCCAAAAAAGCTAGTCGCTTTCATTACCTAGTGATGGCCATTCAGTGGGTGATGGTGCCGGCCACTATGATAATCTTTAGTGCTATACCAGGCCTTGATGCCCAAACCCGACTGATGTTTGGTCGGTATATGGGCTTTTGGGTAACCCCCAAAAATAGGTAGTTATTATGATAAAGTATTTTTATGCAACCCGTTGTTAAGCCCTTATCTCTATGGCGAAGAAAGCTGGTGTTTGGATTACTCCTGTTGGCTTTTTTGATTAGTCTTCCGATATTTATTTTCTATGCTACTGGTTACCGCTATGACTTCACTGCGCAAAATCCCTCCTTTACTGCTACTGGGGCCTTATACATTGTAGCTGATACACCTGAGAATGAGATCTATCTAGACGATAATCTTGCCACTAACATTCGTGCTTTCCGTAGTGCTTTTTATTTGAAGGGGATAGAACCCGGTTTACATCGAGTCCATGTGCAAGCTCCTGGTACCCATACCTGGGTAAAAGAATTGCCGGTTACTGCTCATAAAGTAACAGAGGTTGGTACTTTCAACTTACCCCTTCTGCCACGAGTGAGATTGATTCCAGAATATTTTTCGGTAACCAATGAAGCAGTTATCTTTACCAAAAGCTCAACTACGCCAGTTGTCGCCTTAGTTAGTACTTCAACCCCAATTTTGGTGGCTACAACTACTGCCACCTCGACCTATAAAATTAATCAAGAGTTTTTACTACTTCGAGATTTGTTTAAGGAACAAGCTTCCTCGACGCTGGTTCGTCAATTAGCACAAAAAAAACCACCGAGTGATAATTTTGGCTTCGCTACGTCTTCAAAAGAAGACCAGCCAGATACTGATTTCGCCACAACTACTGTAGTTCGTGACAACGTCACTCTCTTTGAAAGAAACAGTGAGGTTTTTGCCCAAGCTTTACAGAGTAACTTTAGAGAGGTTCCCTATTATTTTTGTACACCAGAGACTAATGAGAAAGATATCCTGCTAGATCTAACTAAAAGTGAGATTGAGGTAGAAAATGGGCTTAAACAGAAAGAGGTAGTGACGGCTCCGGATAAAGGTAGCTGTCGAGAGGAAATAAAAATTCATAGCCAGGGACAGACCGTAATCAGTTTTAATTTCTTCCCCGATAACGCTAATTTGGTCTTACTGCATTTAACCGAAGGGGTATACGTGATCGAGATTGACGATAGAGCCTGGCAAAATGTACAGCCACTTTATTTAGGTAAGGACCTGGAAGTGTTAATTTACCGCGATGGAATATTTATTAAGGAAATGGGGTTAATTTTCGAAGTCTTCACTGAGCTTCTCTAAAGCTAGAGCCTCCACTTAGGTAGTAGTTTCTTTTCGGAAATGTCTATAAATACCAACATTTAACTGGTTATTTTAGCAGACAAGCGGTTAAAAATTTGCTATAATAGCCGTATATTTTTTAGTAAGTAATTTCGGCATGGCAGAAAAAAAAGACAAGAAGAGTAACTATGATGCTTCATCGATTTCAGTTCTAGAAGGACTTGAACCGGTAAGAAAGCGACCAGGTATGTATATTGGTACGACTGGTCCAGATGGTCTACATCACTTGATATCAGAAGTTTTCGATAACTCACGGGATGAGGCGATGGGTGGGTTTGCGAACCGTGTCGAGGTAGCTCTTTTGCCCGGTGGTTATGTGCGAGTCGCTGATAATGGTCGCGGTATTCCGGTTGATATTCATAAACAGACGGGGGTATCAGCTTTAGAGACTATCCTGACTGTACTACATGCTGGCGGTAAGTTTGGTGGTGAAAGTTCTGGGTATAAAGTCTCTGGAGGACTACACGGTGTTGGTGTCTCTGTTATGAATGCTCTCTCCTCACATGTGATTGTGGAAGTGCACCGAGATGGCGCTTATCACATGCAGGAGTATGCAATTGGTGTACCAAAATACAAAGTGAAGAAAATGGGTCCTTCAAAAATGCGCGGTACAGTGGTGTCGTTTCAGGCTGACGCTACCATTTTTCCTGAGACTACCTATGATTACAAAAAGATTTTTAGTAATTTAAGGCAACAGGCATACCTGGTAAAAGCGATGCAACTTTCAGTCATTGATGCTCGCCTCATTGCTGGTGAAGCGGCAGCTCTTCATGCTTCACCGGAAAAAGCGGTACAAAAGTTTTTAGATAGTATCCGTGGTAAGCAATATTTGACTGATGAGCATCTTGAAGTTCCTCAACAACATTTTTATTTTGAAGGGGGATTGCGTTCACTGGTGGCATTTAACAACCACTACCAAAAACCAGTCCATAAAAACATTTTCTACATTGAGAAAAATGAAGTTGATGCAGCGGTACTCTCAGTTGAGGTGGCGCTACAGTATGTCGATGATATTTCAGCTCGGATCACGGCTTTTGCTAATAATATCTACAACCCAGAACAGGGGACTCATGTAACTGGCTTCAAGACAGCTCTGACCAGAACGTTAAACAATTATGCAAAGAAGAATAATTTCTTTTCAGTCAAAGATAAGGACGCTGGTTTTACTGGCGATGATGTACTCGAGGGTATTACGGCAGTTATCTCAATCAAGATGCCTGAGATCCAGTTTGAGGGTCAGACCAAAGCCAAGTTGGGATCGGTTGAGGCACGTGGGGCGGTGGAGTCGGTATTTGGTGAAGCCTTCAACAATTATCTCGAGGAAAATCCAGATGATGCCAAGGCTATAATTAATAAGGTAATAATAGCGGTGAAAGCGCGCAAGGCTGCCAAGGCCGCTAAAGACAGTGTCTTACGCAAAGGTGCTCTTGAAGGCATGTCACTACCAGGTAAGCTCGCTGATTGTCAAAGTAAAAATGCCGAAGACTCTGAACTCTTCATTGTAGAAGGGGACTCAGCTGGCGGCTCAGCCAAAATGGGTCGTGATCGAAAAACTCAGGCGATTCTGGCTCTGCGCGGAAAGATTCTCAACGTTGAAAGAGCACGTATCGATAAAATGTTAGCTTCAGAGCAGATTAAGAATGTTGTGATTGCCCTAGGGACAGCGATTGGTGACGTGTTTGATATTAGTCGTTTACGTTATCATAAAGTCATTATAGCAACCGATGCTGATGTGGATGGAGCGCACATTCGGACATTACTCTTGACACTGTTTTATCGTTATTTCAAACCACTGATTGAATCCGGATTTATCTACATTGCCCAGCCACCCTTGTATAAGATTCAGTATGGTAAGGAAATAAAGTATGCCTTTAGTGATGCAGAAAAGTTTGCTGTACTGCAAGAATTTGGAGTTGACGCCGAGGCGGCTGAAGTTAATACTGAGGAGGGAGAGGGAGACGAGGAGATAGCAGTAGAAATATCTAAGCGACAGCCGAAGGTAAGAATTCAGCGCTACAAGGGTCTTGGAGAGATGAATGCGGATGAGTTGTGGGAGACAACAATGAATCCAACCAATCGTATTTTGAAGCAAGTAAACATTGACGATGCCCTAATGGCCGATAAGGTATTTGATGTTCTAATGGGGACAGATGTTTCTAGTCGAAAGTCGTTTATCCAATCCAACGCCAAGTCAGCTAGTCTCGATATTTAGCTTGGAAATTATCGGTATAACAAAAACACCCGCAGAAATTTCTGCGGGTGTTTTTGTTAAGGCAAATTATTTTATTATTGTAATAATGTCTCGGAATCCGTCGTTGTTATTATTTTTATCAGACTTAGTGGAGATGATAGCGCTGATGTTTTCTGTGCCAGTATTTGTAAAGCCAGGAAACTCGATAGTGATAACCGCCCGTTCATTTGGCTTTAGCGGGGACTGTTCGCTCGAATTAAAAATTTCACTATCGGGCAGGCTGGCTGTGAATGTCCAAGGAAGGGAAGTTTTAGTGCCGATATTATGAACAGAGAACTGTAAGGATCCAGGAGTATTTTGCTTAACTTGACCTGTTTTGGTAAAAATACCAGGCTTATTCTTGGTGCCAACCCCGAGATAGGTAATCGCCAAATCAATGGTACCGTTTGGATCTGATAAGGGTATCTCATAGATATAAACTGGGGTAGGAGCAACAGGCTTAATAGTAGGGGTCTCAACTGGAATCTCTATTGGTGAACTAAAGGCGGAGACAACTGGTTTGGTTACTGCCTCAGGTTCCTTAACAATAAGAGGGGCTTCTTCTTTAATGGTTTCTGTAGAAGAAGTTGCTAATGTGCCAGGTGTTGAAGTGGCTACTACTTCAGGTGTTTCGGTTTGAGTTTGTTCAATATTTTCGACTACACTACTATCTAGATTTGGATTAGCGATGGTCAGCACTCCACTATGAGTAGCCCCGGGTATTGCATCATTGGTTCGAAAAAAAGCTATCTCGTATTCAACATCAACTATACTGGTCGCTTCAGATTTTGCTCTAAGTGCTACTGCTGTATTACTCCCTAGTTCGTAAACTTTGTCACAATTAAGGAAAGGAATATCTTTGTCAATCGTACTTAGACTAAGTGAAATTTTGTCCTGGCAGGCGTATGAAAAAGTATAAATACCGGGGTAATTTTTTTCTGGCCAAGAAAGAGTTATTGTCTCGTCAGTCTTAAGAAGAGTTTTATCTGCCATGACCTCGATGTTCTTATCTTGTAGAGGATTATAGTTATAGACGCTGGTGGCAATTGAGGCTAGGGAGTTGATAGCTGTAGGCAAACTCTGCACTATCTTTATAGCAAGCAAAGCGGAAATAATAATGATTGCCAATAATCCAGCTACAGCTAGACTCTTAGTCATTGATTGTTTTTTTTCTGAGGTGACATTGTCCATATTTGCACATTAACCATAATTAAATATAATGTCAAGTATAAACCAATTGTTCATAAATACTAATATTGACAATCCCACGAATCGTGCTAGTGTTTTTAACACATACAATATGAATGTTAACTCCTTCGATAGTCTAATAGAAGCTTTATGGTTGAGGAAAGTTTCTTTCGTTTTGACTTTTTTTATGGTTTTTCTCTTATCCTATGGGTTTTTGTTCTGGGTAGATTTTTTACCTGAACCAGTGGTTGCTGATAAGAAAGATTTACAAGAAAAAGTTGAACAATCAGCAGCGGTTATTGAGACAATTCAAACAGATGAAATTTCTACCACCACACCAGAGGTTGTTCCGGTTATAGAGGAAACTGTTTATCCCGATACGATTATTATTGATAGCCTAGAAGGGAGGTCGGTAACAGTACTTAACCCCACTTCTCGGGCTATACCAGATCTTGATGCTGCCTTGCTTTATGGTGTAGTACGGCATCCAGATTCTGCGACTTTAGAGCAGACTGGAACGGTATTTCTCTTGGGTCACTCAAGTTATTTGCCGACGGTTATGAATAAGAACTTTAAAGCCTTTAATGGTATACAGAATCTACGTTTTGGCGATACTGTGAGGTTACAATCTAAGGACATTGAGTATGTCTACCGGATTGATCGAGTCTATCGCGCCAACGCTAGTGACGTAACGGTACCAATTGCTGGGAGTGTTAAGCGTTTAGTGTTAGCCACTTGCAATAGTTTTGGAGTGCCTGATGATCGCTACATTGTCGAAGCGGAGTTTGTGGAAGTAAGAACCTTGTAGGTTTTAGGGTTGACAAAACACAGAATTCACTATATGATATGTAATATATTTTAGCCAATACAGGCTAAACCTTGTTCCTTAGTAGCAACCAGTAACAGTTATTTATATGGTGAGGCGGAACTTTTGATGGTAATTTTTATTACTCTTGCGTACAGGGGTGTAGGTAGGAGTACAAAATTTATGATTAATAATTTATTTGTTGTACTTAAGTATGAAATTTTATAGTTTAAACAAACGAACACTGTCTCTGATTGTTGGTTTGTTAATCATCGCTGGAGGACTGAACTTTGGTTCATATAATCCAGAAAACGAGTTGGCCTCGTTTGCTCCGACAGTGGCTGGGGCGCAGGTTTTGCCACCAGCACCGATACTTCCACCGATAGTGGTGCAGACATGTAATATTTACGCCAGTGCCTCACAAGTCACAACCGGATCTGATCTAACTATTTCCTGGGAAACTCAGGGTTTTGCTAGTGTGACTATAAATGGCCAGGCTGTGCAGTCAATAAATGCTGGCAGTATTACTTTCACCAATATCCAAGTAAATTCTACCTACACCCTCCTAGCCACTACCGCCGATGGTCAAAGCAATTGTGTCGCTATTGTATCGGTTACCTGTATTCCCGTAGCTTTAGTACCAACCTGTACCCTAGCTCCAGCGACGCGAACTATCAGTACTGGCGAAGTAGTCACCCTTACTTGGTCAACCACAAACGCTACGTCAGCTACCTTGACCACTTTTGGTAACGTGGCTCTCTCTGGTAGTCAAACAACCGGTCCGATTATTACCAGTTCAAATTATACTCTCACTGTGCTCGGGTTAAATGGTAGTACCATAAACTGTACATCAGCTATCACCGTAACTAGTACACCGCCACCAGTTCCTGTGTCAGTGTGTAATGCTTTTACTGCGACACCAGCTACTATAACCAGAGGTGGCACATCAACTTTGGCTTGGACTACTACCAACGCTACGCGAGTGGTGATTGATAATGCTATTGGTCAAGTAACTGCGACTGGAACGATGTTAACCTCACCACTTGCAACCACTCTGTACTCGATGACTGTGTTTGGAGCGGGTGCACAATCAGTTACGTGTAGGGTAAATATAACCGTAAATGACGTCCCGGTTACGCCAGTTCCTAGATGTGATAATTTTTCTGCATCACCAGCAAGTCTACCGGTTGGTGGTGGTCAAGTGGTTTTGTCCTGGTTAACTAGTAATGCCTCCGGAGTAAGTATCAGTCCGACAATCGGTACTGTCGGTTCCTCTGGAACTACCTCAGTGACAGTAGTTGCTACCACTACGTTTACCATGACAGTTGCGGGAGCAAATAATCAATCCGCTTCTTGTACCGCCACGGTTTTAGTTGCACCGCCGGTTGTACCTAGACCATTATCTTGCGCTAACAATGTAAATTTTGCAGCTAACCCAGCTGTGATTTCTAGGGGTAATGATTCTACTTTGACTTGGACTACTAATGGCCTAACCGCGGTTAGTTTTAATCAGGGTATCACTGCTACTGGCCTTAGTGGATCACTATCAGTCGCACCTGAGACCACTACTACCTATACCTTAACTGGGACATCAGGCACTTCTACTATTGCCTGTCCAGTCACTATAGTGGTTGAAACTAGCGGCGGTGGAGGTGGCGGCGGTGGTTCTTCTTCTCTTCGTTGTGAAATATCAATTTCAAAAAACAAGATTAATAGAGGCGATAGTGCTACCTTACGCTGGGGGACTTCACGCGCTTCGGATATAGAAATTACTGATTCTAAAAACCGGGTAATTGCTACTACCAAAGGGCTTTCTAGTAAGGAGAAGAACGAGCTCCTTGACGGTACCGTAAAAGTTTCACCAACAGCTGATACAAAATACACTTTAATCGCTAAGCGTGGTTCTAAAGAAAAAGTTTGTACCGTTTCGATTGATGTCGAGAATACTTTTGTCGTAACCCAGTTGCGTGACCAGCAACCTTTAGTGGCTGGAATTGCTCTTTCACAAGTGCCATATACCGGTTTTGAGGCTGGTCCGTTTTTGACCCTTTCTTTCTACGTACTTCTTTTGACTTGGGCACTCTATATTGCTTACGTCCTTGTTATCCGTCGTGACGTGTTAGGAGGTTACGCCCTCGCTAGCTCACATATTGTGGCTGAAAAACTAACCCCTGAACAAATTAGACCAGATATATTTGTAAAATCGATTAGTACAATTCCAAGATCAACCGCTTCAGTTAATGAAGTACCCGCCGGTTTACCGGTAGCGGATAAAGTGATTGGTTATGATGCTTTAGTTGGAGCGGCTCATTCTACCGCAGTGGTTAGTAGTGGCTTAGCTACTTCTAACAGCTCTGCTTCTGATGAGATTGTGACCGCCTTGGAAAACTATGCGCATGCCAAGAAAGCTTTATTGTCTAGTGATGCGATTCGTCACTTTGTCGGCACTACGGGTAGTCAAGAAGAAAGATTTGTTGCTCTCAATGAAGTCATCATGACGGCTAAAGGGAAATATCCAGCTGAAGACGGCTGGGTAGTAGTTAACGAAAAGAGAATGCGTGAGTTGTGTGTAACTTGTAGCGTAAACCAAATGCACTCAAGTGTTGCACCTTATGTACCAACTATAATACCAGAAGGTTCTGGTTCACTAGCAGAGGCGATTGTGGCTGGTAATATTGTAAGTGCTTATGAGATGATTGGTCATCGACCAATGTTTGCGCTCGCCGATGCCGCTTCAGATTTAGATTCCGTTTATCGCCTGCGCAAAGGAGAGGGGATGGTAATTTCAGACCTGTTACAGTCGTCAACTTCGAGTTTATCTGATGAGCAAATCATGCAAATGATCAAAGCTTTAACTGGAGCACTTGATGGTACCTATAATGACGAAGAATCAGCCGTGAAGATGGCCATCATGAAGGCCGTGAAGGTGGTCGCGTAATACAAAAATTCTAATAAAATAAAGTTTTCTGAGGAAGGTCCAACCTTCCTCAGAAAAACCTTCCTCAGAAAATAATAGGAGAGTAGTTTATAAAACGAAGACCTTTATATAACAAAAGGCCGTCGAGCATATGCTCGACGGCCTTTTGTTTTAGCTATATTTTCTTAGTCGCAACTTCCTCTACCAGTAAATTCTTTAATTCTAAGATACTCATAGTCTTTGACTCACCACTGCGAGACTCGAGAGTTACTCCCGTTGCCTCTACTTCCTTGTCACCAATGACGACAAAGTAAGGCAGTCGGTCGGTCTTGGCACCACGAATTTTCTTACCCATTGATTCATTACTATCATCCAGACTGACTCGAAGGCCAGCTGACTTTAGTAGGTTAAAGACGTCTTTTGCGTAGGCTAGGTGGGCATCAGCCACTGGCACGATACGTACTTGTTCTGGTGAGAGCCAGAGAGGGAAGTTTCCGGCTAAGTGTTCAATCAGGACTGCACTGAAACGTTCAATCGAACCCATGATGGCGCAATGAATCATAACGATACGTTCTTTCTCCCCTTTTTCATTGATGCAAGTTAGATCAAATCGCTCGGGTAAGTTCATATCAAGTTGGATTGTAGCAACTTGATGTTCTCGACCAAGTGAATCCTTAGCCATAAAGTCTAGCTTTGGCCCATACATTGCCGCCTCGCCTGGGGCTTCAAAGTAATCAGCGTTTCTCTCCTTAGCAATTTCTCGTAAAGAATTTTCGGCACTGTCCCAAATTTCCTTAGTACCTAGGTACTTAGTCATCTCAGTTGGTTCGTGAAAGGAAAGACGTACCCGTAAATTAAAACCAAAAGTACCGTAGAAGGTATCAATAATATCCCAGATTTTGAAAAACTCTTCCTTTACTTGGGAGTGGCGACAAAATACATGAGAATCGTCTTGAGTAATCGAAAGGACACGTGTCAACCCACCAAGTTCACCAGATTGTTCATCACGATAGACCATGGTGGTCTCTGCGTAACGTTGAGGCATATCGCGGTAGCTGTGAGGCTTGCGATCAAAAATCTGGGTGTGGTGCGGGCAGTTCATTGGCTTCAAGGCATACTCTTTTCCTTCGCGAGTATGGATGCGGAATAATTCATCAGCAAATTTCTCCCAGTGACCAGAGGTTACGTAAAGGTCTTTTTTAGTTATGTGTGGAATGGTGACTCGTTCATAACCATGCTTTTCCCTTAGTTGCCAAATATAGGTATCGAGCTGGTGACGGATCATTGTTCCTTTAGGAGTCCAAAGCGGTAGTCCGGCACCGACTAGCTCGGAGAAAGTAAAAAGATCTTGTTCTTTTCCGAGTTTACGGTGGTCACGTTTTTTAGCTTCCTCAATTTGACTGAGGTAAGTATCTAAGTCTTCCTTAGTTTCAAAGGCGAGACCATAGATTCGTGAGAGCATTGGCTTCTTTTCATTGCCACGCCAATAGGCACCAGCGACTTTTTCCAGCTTGAAACTATCGGCATTGATTTCGGCGGCCGGATTTTCGGTGTGTCCACCCCGACAGAGATCGGTAAATTCACTTTTTCCAGTACCGCAGGTAAAGAGGGTAATCGTCTCGCCCCGAGCACTTATTTCTTCAATCAGTTCTAGCTTATATGGATTACCAGCAAAAACTTTTCGGGCCTCCTCCGCAGACACTTCCTGGTGTGACCAAGCGGTCCAAGTATTGAGGAGCTTTTTCATACCCTTCTGGATATCTTTTAGCCCATCATCACCGAGGCTTTCTCCATCAGAAAAATCAACATCATAATAAAAGCCGGTATCAATTGCAGGTCCGAGAGTGAGCTTGGCATGCGGGTAGGCATCGATGATGGCTTTGGCCATCACATGCGCCAGTGTATGCCTTTTGTGTTCTAAATTTTGTGACATAGAGTGTATAAGACATTCAAAATGTGCGAACTGCTTTGTTGCGGAGCCTCTACGTCTCAGTCATCGTACTATTCGTACGCCTCCCTTCGCCGTTTTCTCCGTGCCTCGCATTTCAACCCATTTTGTATGTCTATTGGTAAAGTTTACTAATAAACAGAAATCGTCCAAGTGAATATACGAAATTTCGCAGACTCACTCGGACGATTTTTGAAAGTTTCAAAACCGCGGTTCCACCGAGTTTCCGGGCACGTATTTTTTGAGAATGTGCCTGGCTCTTAATAGGACAGATTAGGGAAAATTTTCCGTCCCTATACCCCAATCGATTGGGGTATAGGGACTAGTGTTTGGTGGACACGACAATCTCTGCAATCTCTCTATCCTAATCGGATTGTGAGAAATGTCAAACTGTAACCGCGGTTTCCGGAAAGGTAGTTTGACCAGAAAATAACTTGGCTTTATCCACTATGATACTTGGTTCATCATTACGAATAGAGAGTTTGCCTTTAATCGCCATACAAGCACCAATCTGAAGAATTAAACGTAGTTCAATGTAAGTTTTGGGGAAGGCCACCATTTCGATTTGGTCTTTTTGATCAGCTAAAATGATAAAGGCCATACGATCACCCTTTTTTGTCATTAGTTCACGGACATTCACAATCATCCCGGTCGTTACGAGCTCTCCCTTGAGGCGGAGAATAGCAATTTCTTGTTTCTCATTAACGGCTTCTTTGATTGAACTAATGCTCGGGCGTTTTGCCATTTCTTCAGCATATTCATCTAATGGGTGACCAGATACATAGACGCCAAGCAGGGCTTTTTCCCAGATGAGTTGCTGCGTCTTAGGAATGTCTTCCCCTTGATCAAGACTAATCGCATCATTGTTCATAGTACCACCAAAGAGTGATTCCTGAGCCGCTTCTTTGCCAGCCATATGCTCTTTGTTGAAAGCAATAATTTTTTCTAGGTTAGCGTACATGAGACCGCGATCAGCAAAAGAATCTAAAGCACCAGTCATAATGAGTGCCTCAAGCGATTTTTTGTTGAGGTTTTTATTATGGATTCTGGTTAAAAAGTTACTGAGTGAGGTAAATGAACCACTTGCTTTACGTTCGGTAATAATCGCTTCCGCAATCCCTTCACCAAAATTTTTTATTGTTGTCAGCCCAAATCTAATTCGACCGTTCTGCAAATTTTTCTTTGCAGTCTGCTGCGTTGCCAACTCCGCTCCTTGTTCATCGTATGCTTGATACGACTCACGGCGTTGCTCGTCGTCGCCTTGCATACCTTGAGAAAAATTTGCATTCAAGGTCGAATTGCTTGCATTAGGAACAACAGTGAAGTCCGCAAAAGACTCATTGATATCCGGCGGAAGCACCTCGATACCCATACGCTCACACTCGCGAATGATTTCGGCAATCTTATCATTGTCGCCAGAATCAGCCGTGAGCACGGCCGACATATATTCAACTGGGAAGTTGGCTTTCATATAAGCTGTCTGGTACGCCACTCGGCCATAGCTGGCGGCGTGAGCTTTGTTGAAACCATAAGCCGCAAAAGGTTCAATCAGACTCCACAATTTTTGGGAAACACTCGGTGAAAGTTTGCCGAATTCCACAAAGCCACTTAATAGTTTGTCTTTTTCGGCGGCCATTACTTCGGGAATTTTTTTACCCATCGCCTTACGCAACATATCAGCTTCAAGCCAACTGTAGCCGGCTAGTATACGAGCAATCGCCATAACATCGTCCTGATAAGTAACTACACCATAAGAGCGATCAAGGACCTTAATGAGGCGGGGATCAATGTAAGTGACTAGGGTTGGATTGTGCTTACGTTCAATATATTGTGGAATAGATTCCATTGGTCCGGGTCGATAGAGGGCTACCATGGCGTTTATGTCGTGGATAGTACTAGGCTTTAGCTGCTTAAGAAAAGCCGTCATACCAGAACCATTGAGCTGAAAAAGCCCCATTGTCTCACCGCGGGCAAGCATCGCAAAAGTCTTACTGTCGGCAAGCTCGATATTTTCGATATCGACATCGACGTTGCGAATTTTTTTCACGCGCTTAACTGCGTCGGCTAAGATAGCTAAGTTTTTTATACCGAGGAAGTCAAACTTGAGTAACCCTACACCGTCTTCACCCACACTTTTCATTTCGTATTGGGTGATAAATTTACCGGTTTTGGGGTCCAATTGCAGTGGTACAAACTGACTTAACGGGGAAGGAGCAATAACTACTCCGGCCGCGTGTACACCTAAGTGTCTGACGCGCCCCTCAATTTGTTTGGCCAGGTCAATTACCTCGCGCGATTCAGTGTCTTTTTTATACAGTTCTGCCAAATCGGGTTCAATTTCGAGAGCTTTCTTTAGGGTCATCGGAAAACCCTGGCTGCCCATTGGGACAAGTTTGGCAATACGGTCCCCAGTAGAGTAGGGGTGACCAAGGGCTCGGGCCACGTCGCGCACCGCGGCTCTAGCCATCATGGTGCCAAAGGTACCAATTTGCGCTACTTTATCGGCGCCATACTTTTTCTTGGCGTATTCAATAATTTCGTCTCGACGATTGTCGGCAAAGTCCATATCGATATCAGGAGCGGATGGTCGCTCAGGGTTGAGAAAGCGTTCAAAGGGGAGTTTATATTCAAGAGGGTCTACGTTTGTGATTCCTAGTACGTAGGTAGTGAGAGAACCAGCCACGGAGCCACGAATGGTGGTGAGAATTCCACGCTCTCTGGATTCACGCAACAAATCGCCCACGACGAGAAAGTATTTGGCATAGCCTTTATTCTTAATCACTTCTAGTTCATAATCCAGACGCTCTTTAACTATACTGTCGTTTATGTCAAGCTTGCGCCAATTCACTCCGGCATAAGCCTTGGTCTTGAGCTCGACATCAGGAGTATTGCCACTTTCGATTGGGTAATCCGGAAAATACCAGTGCGTACCAATTTCAATCTCGACGTTACAAGCCTCGGCGATTTTTACGGTGTTGGTAATCGCTTCGGGAGTAGCTTTAAAATACTCCAGGGCTTGCACTTGCGTAATGAAAGAAAAGTCCTCACTTGAATCATGGTCGCCCGAGGTGTCAACGATGCCACCGTTTTGAATTTTTATTAGTACTTCGCGAGCTACTCTATCTTCCGGTTTTAGATAGTAGACATCGTGAGCCGCCACTAAAGGCGTATTGGTTTTGCGAGCCAGGGCAATAATCGCCACCTGATTTTTTTGGTGATCGGTCACTTCCGGATGATGGGTTATTTCTAGGTAGCAATCAGCGCCAAAAATCTGTTTGTACCAATCAAGTCTTTGCTCCGCTTTTTCGATATCGCCGTCTTTCAGTGCTTTGGCAATTTCACCAGCAAAAGAAGGAATAATACAGATCAGATCTTTAGCGTGCTTAGTAATAAGTTCATCGTCTAGTCGGGGTTTGTAGTAAAAGCCTTCCAGGTTGGAAGTGGTGACTAATTGAATCAGGTTTTGGTAGCCAGTGAATGTCTTCGCTAGTAAAACTAGCCGGGCTCTGGGCTTGTCAATTGCTTCTTTATCATGACGAGTGCGCGGAGCGAGGTAAGCGTCTAAACCAATAATGGGCTTGACACCTTCTTTGGTGCAAGTCTTATAAAAATCTATGATTCCATAAAGAGCGCCGTTATCGGTCAGGGCTATCGCTGTTTGACCATCAGCTTTGGCGGCAGCAACGAGCTCCTTTGGGGTGGGTAAGGCATTTAAAAGCGAGTAGTGTGAGTGGGTATGGAGGTGGACGAACTTTGAGTTTAACGGTTTTGGTTCGGGCATAGTCTGGTTATTATAGCACTCGCTCGCATAGCTGACCAAAAAGCAGAGAATGCTACGTATCTGGTGATACTGGAGTCTTCTTCACGACAAAATTAGCAAAACTCGCTTCGCGGAGACAATTGCTAATTTTTGTTCCGACTCCTCAGTATCAACCCATCCCTTCGCAACTGCTTTTTGGCCAGCTGTGCACGCTTTGTGGTGTTTGATGTTTTCCGCAATGTCTTTCTCAGTCGCTACTCACTCGTTGATGGAATTCGCTATACGGATTTCTGTGGAGGCTTAGCCTTTACAGAACAAACCCTCATGATTTTGATGTATACTCAGTAATTATGGCGAGTAAACCCAAATATATTATTGGTATTGATGAGGCGGGACGGGGGCCTTTGGCTGGTCCAGTCGCTGTGGGGGTGACAATGGTGCCAGTTGCTTTTGATTGGCATTTAATTCCTGGAGTTGGGGATAGTAAAAAAGTGTCGCCTAAAAATCGCGAAGCGATTTTTAGGCGCGCGACTGAATTGTCTAGAAGTGGCCAACTTTACTATGTGGTTGTTATGACTAGTGCCAGTAGAATTGATAAGGTCGGGATTGTACCAGCTATCAAACAAGCCCTAGATAAAGCCCTAGAGAAAGTAGTTAAGATTCAACCAGGCCTAAGTCCTCGTGATTTTTACATCAAACTGGATGGGGGACTGAAGGCACCGAAAGAATTCCAGAACCAAGAAACAATTATTAAAGGAGACGCCAAAGAGTTGATGATTGGCCTGGCTTCGATTATGGCTAAGGTGACGCGTGATAAATATATGGAAAAGTTAGCCAAGGAAAGACAATACCAAGCCTATGATTTTGCGACGCATAAAGGCTATGGAACTAAGAAGCACCGGGAAGCTATCGTTCGTAACGGTCTGTCTAAAGAACATCGGGCTAGTTTTTGTCAGCGTTGTATCAAGAAACTGGTCTAGTAAAGTAGTACGGTTAACCGTACTACTCAAATCAGCCGAAAGTGGTCACGATTAAGACAGAAACCGCGAAAAGTTGCGTTTTTTCAGGGATTTGGTATAGTTTCCCCACTATGGTTATTCGAATGCGACACACGCGGTCACACACCGCCAATCGACGCTCACATCACGCGTTAAAGGCTCCTAATTTGTCTTTATGCAAGAATTGTGGATCTGAGCACCGCCCACACCACATGTGTTTAAATTGTGGCTTTTATAAAGGTAGAGTCGTCATTGACTTGTTAACTAAGAAGAAAGACCGAGACGAGAGACTGCAAGCTAAACGCGAAATGATAAAAGGCCAGTCAGCCCCCGCTTCAACCGAAGTAGCTGCTACCACTAAGTAATTAAAACCAAAAATCCACAAGGCTAAACAGCTTTTGTGGATTTTTGCTTAACTGATCATCTTCACGTGCTACACTAAATGCAGTAAAAATAAGTACATTAAATTATGGCAAATCGGCACCTTTCAAGAAGTATAGTTCTACAGTCACTCTTTGAGTGGGATTTAAATGCAATAGAACGAAAAGTGGTCATTGATGTCTTAGATAGAAACATTGAGGAGTTCGCTCCCAATAAGACTGATCGTCCGTTTATGGAGAAGCTCTTAAACGGTATTTTAAGTAAGCAGTCAGAAATAGATTTAGTTATTTCGAAGGCCGCACCGGAGTGGCCAATTGAGCGTATCTCGCCAGTTGATCGAAATATTTTACGCCTTGGGCTCTTCGAGCTTTTGTTTTCTGATCGAAGCGAGGTACCAGCCAAAGTAGCCATCAATGAATCAATCGAATTAGCCAAACAGTTTGGCGGTGATAACAGTAGTCGATTCGTAAACGGGGTGCTCGGTGCTGTCTATAAAGAAATCGGTGAGCCTGGTAAAGAAGAGACCAGTAAACGAAAGAAGAAAGATGTACCATTTGATCAGATGCCTATCTTACGTTTGGCTGGAGCGGTCGTCTACTCTGAGCATGAAGGTCAGATGTATTTGGCTTTAGTTCATGACATCTTTGGTCACTGGACTCTCTCTAAAGGAAAGATTGAAGAAGGGGAAACGGTTGAGTTCGGAGCGACGCGTGAACTCAAGGAAGAAATGGGCCTCGATGTAGTGATTGAAGCGGAACTTGGTATGAATGAATACGTGGCGTCTAACCCCGAGTTAGGGAAAGTGCGTAAGCAAGTGCATTATTTCTTAGCCTCATCACCATACTCTGATATCACCCTAGAACAAAAGGGCGGCCTCGATGATGCGCGGTGGTTTAGAGTGGCCGATATATTGGAGCTTAATTTCTACGAAGACATTCTGCCGATTGTGACTAAGGCAGTGACGATGCTGGTTGGCAGACGAAGCAAATAATGATAATCTCGGTTAATACTAGAAACGCATAATTGAATCTCAACATGGAAGAACGCAATATTGAGACTGATTTAAACGCCCTACAAATGATACTGGAGGTTTCATTTAAAGATACAAATTTATTGTTGTCAGCTATTACTCATCGCTCATACCTAAATGAGCATCGTGACGCTACCTGGGAACACAATGAGCGTTTAGAATTTTTGGGTGATGCAGTGCTCGAATTGATAGTGACTGACTTCTTATTTTCCACCTATGCCGATAAACCAGAAGGTGAGTTGACGGCTATCAGGGCAGCTTTGGTAAACACCGTCTCTTTATCCGCTGCTTCTGAACAGCTTGGAGTCAATCAGTATCTTCTGATGTCCAAAGGTGAAGCCAAGGATGAAGGACGAGCTCGCCAATATATTTTGGCTAATGTCTTTGAGGCTTGTATTGGTGCCATTTATTTAGACCAGGGTTACGCTGAGGCGCGAGAATTTATCGCTCGCAGATTGTTTGGTCACACTGAAGAGATTATCAAAAAGCGTCTCTGGCAAGATGCCAAGAGTCGCTTCCAGGAGTTGTCTCAAGAGCACGCGTCAATTACTCCCACTTACGAGACTGTCTCGCAAGAAGGTCCAGACCATGACCGAGTCTTTACGATTGGGGTTTATCTTAGACGAGAGAAAATTGCTGAGGGCAAAGGTCGTTCCAAGCAAGAAGCCGAACAGCAAGCCGCGCAAGCAGCGATGCTGGCTAAAGGTTGGGACTAAATCATAGAGCTAACCCCAAGAAGGAAATAAGTCTAGAAACTAGCGTGGTATACTTTTACTATGTCAAGACTTCGGCCATATAATATCTCTGGTGGCTTTTCGCTAATTGAAATTTTGGTAGTGGTCGCACTGGTTAGTATTTTGGCTATGGTGGGCATGGCCAATTTTAGTGCTACTTCTGCTTCTGCTCGTGATGCAGAAAGGCAGACTGATCTTAAGAATCTGCAAAATGCGCTGGAGACTTACAAAAATCGCGTAGGACGCTATCCGGCTGGTTGTAAGGGTCCAGATACTTGGTCTGGGCAAATAGGGACCAGTTTTGCCTGTACCGGGGGGAGTAGTAGCCAATACATTGTTGGCCTAGCGCCTGAATACATTTCTGTTTTACCAGCTGATTCTAAACTAAACGGACTAAACTCGGGGTATGTCTATCGGACCAATACCGAGGGTACTGTCTATAAGGTAAAAGCTTACAACACCGTAGAAAGTGAAGTGGTGACCAGAAACCATCCCCTTAAGCCGTGTGATATACGGGCGGACCAGAACACTGATGGATTTCCAATTAATCTCCCCAACAGCGAACTTCGTAAACCAAACGTTGTAGGCTGGTGTGCTTATGAATCATCAGACTTAAATTCGCTCATAGCTGCTACACCAGCTTGTAATGCACATAATACCTTATTTAGTTCAAGTTATGCTGTTTGGGGCGGACTAGCCTCTCTAGATACCACAGTCCCTGGAATACAGCTGTTTGCAGCTGACCCACTAGCGTCTGTTACTGGTGCAAACGAAAACAATATAAATGCTAGAAGGTTTTTTGCAATTGGTAATACAAGAAATGTAATCTGTCAATAAATTATTATGCAAGATAAATTCTACAATAAAACTGGCTTTACCCTTATTGAACTAATGGTCGTAATCGCAATTATTGGTATTCTTTCAACTATCCTCTACGCTAGTTTTGATGTAGCAAAATCGCAATCCCGCGATAAAGTCAGAATGGCCTCACTCAAAGAACTGCAACTAGCGATTGAGTTGTACAAAGCCCAAAATGGGGTCTTTCCTCCTCAGGGTTGCGGTACTCCAGGTAGTATCTGGGCGGGGCCGGGTCCGCAACCTGCCTCGGGTGCGACTTGTGATAATTATATATCGGGGTTGGCCCCTGACTTTCTGCCAGCACTGCCCAGAGACCCTTCCCAAGAAATGGTTAACGGCAAGGGTTTCATTTACATGACAAACGCCGGTGGTAGCGCTTACAAAATTATGGTGCATAGGTCAGTGGAATCACTCCAGATTACTTCTTTTGACGATAAGTTTGCGCGCTGCCCGGTTGTGAATGGTGGTAGTTGTCCAACTATTGGATCAATAGCAGATATTTACAGTGTTTATAGTACAGGTGCTGAAAGTTGGTAACATATTCTCATGTATCTTAAAGAACTAACAATTAACGGTTTTAAATCTTTCGCCAAAAAAAGCGAGTTGGGCTTTTCGGCGCCCATTACCGCTATCGTTGGCCCAAACGGCTCGGGTAAAAGTAATGTCGCAGAGTCTTTTCGCTTTGTTCTAGGCGAGCAGTCAGTGAAGTCCATGCGTGGTAAGCGCGGAGAGGATCTTATTTGGGGTGGTTCAACTGAAGTGGCTCGGGGTAACCGGGCGAGTGTCATCGTTACTCTCGATAATACCAACCGCGTTTTCCCGATTGATTTTACTGAAGTAGTAATCGAGCGGGTGGTCCATCGTGATGGGCAAAATGATTATCTCCTCAATGGTTCAGTAGTGAGGCTGAAAGACATTCAAGAATTATTAGCTTCTGCTAACATCGGTTCTACCGGACACCACATTATTTCTCAGGGTGAAGCTGACCGTATTCTTTCGGCCAATGCCAAAGAACGTCGGGAGATGATTGAAGACGCTCTGGGTCTTAAAATTTATCAATACAAAAAACAAGAATCGGAGCGTAAGCTAGAGAAGACCGAAGAGAACGTGGCGCAAGTAGAGTCATTGCGTCGTGAAGCTGCGCCTCATTTAAAATATTTAGAAAAACAGATCCAGAAGATTGAGAAGTCTTTGCAATTACAAACTCAGTTAAGATCTACTTACGCCGAATACTTAAAGCGCGAAGATGCTTATATTGCCTACCACCACGACCGACTGTTGGCTGAAAAAAGAGTTCCCGAGGAACAACTAAAGCAAGTTAAACAAAGTCTAGAGGAGGCAAAAGACTTACTGCGAAAATCAGAAACCAAACAAGAGGCGGATATTCTTCTACGAGCGGAAGAAGCGGTACAGGTAGCGGCTCGCTCTAGGCAGGCAACTGAACGTGAACAAAGTAAGTGCGAAGGACAGATAGCTTTACTGCAAAGACGTTTAGAAGAGCAAGAACGCCGGTCTAAGCTCACCTCCGGAAAGGCTATCCCCTACAATGACATGAAGAGCCTAATTGCCTCGCTTGAACAACAGGTAGAGAAAGCCATGCTCCGCGATGAGGTGGTATACCTACAACGCACCCTAACCGATATAATTCATCGTCTGAAGCTATTTTTGGAGCGTTCCGAGGGGGTCTCTGATGTTGGGGTAAAAATAGACAAAGAAGAGATGGAGAAGCTAACTTTAGAGCTAAAAGCTTTGGTAAAGAAAATAGAGACAGCCACGTCTGAAGAAGCTAAAGCCAGGCTGGCATATGAGGAAATGGCTAAGCAAAGAGTAAAAGAAGCAACTGATGGCAGAGAAGCTGAGCGGGCAGTTTTCCGCTATGTGGGAGAAGCGCGTGAGCTCGAGACCAAGCTCGAAAGACTAGACCGAGAGTTGTCTATTTTAGAGCGTGATCGAGCGGAGTTTAAACAAGAGCTACAAGAAGCAGTGGCTTTACTCGGGCGCGCTGCCGCTGATTATTATACTTATGAGGTAAAGACTACTGACGGCCAAGCATTGCCCGAAGCGGAATTAGTAACTGAATCACGCGATATCCAGCGCACGCGCCGACACGAACTAGAAAAATTAAAGATTCGTCTCGAAGAATTGGGTATTGGCGCCACTGAAGATGTAATAAAGGAATACAAAGATGCCAAAGAACGGGATGAATTTTTAGCCCACGAGCTTGATGACCTTACTTCTTCTATCACTAAGCTACGGGAATTGATTACTGAGCTAGAGATGAAGCTTGATGAACAGTTTGGTGCGGGGATAGAAAAAATTTCGGCTGAGTTTAATCGCTTCTTCACCCTGATGTTTGGTGGTGGGGAAGCGGAGCTACTTAAGGTTGCCACTAAAGTTGATGAGAGTGAAGAAGATGATGAGGATAAAAAAGCCAATAGTTTCACTCCTAAAAGTAACAAAGACGGAATTGAGTTGTCGGTGAAGTTGCCTAATAAGAGAGTAAGGGGACTAGAGATGCTCTCTGGCGGTGAGAGGGCGCTTACATCAATTGCGCTTATCTTTGCGATGAGTCAGGTCAACCCGCCACCGTTTATTATTCTCGATGAGACCGATGCGGCGCTTGATGAAGCTAATAGTCGGCGCTATGGCGATATGATTGAGTCTTTGGCCAAGAAATCTCAGTTGATTCTTATCACTCACAACCGCGAGACGATGAGTAGGGCTGGAGTACTCTACGGAGTCACGATGGGGGGCGATGGTATCTCCAAGCTCTTATCGGTCAAGCTTGATGAAGCGGTGGCAGTAGCCAAGAACTAGTACGAAGTATTGACTTTAAGTATAAAAGGTGGTACTATATTAATAGATACATTCACGCTTCTTACCTCGGGCATTTCCCCGAGAAAGAGGCAAGGCGCGTCCTTGCCCTTAGATCCTATTGAGGGCAAGTTTGCTCTCAACC
>JAYTMA010000098.1:0-12816 GCA_043728975.1 bacterium | reverse complement strand
TTGCTGTGTTGGTTTCTGTCTATACCCAAAGCTTCAACATCAATATTTTCAACACTAGCACGTATTCGTTCAGCGAGAATAATGGCTGCTGATTTATCGCCATCCATAATCACAGCCATCTCCTCTTCTCCAATACGGCAAGCTAAGTCAATGGCTCTAACATGACTTTTGATCGATCGGGTCACTGCCTTAAGTACTGCATCACCTACGCTGTGGTCAAATTTATCATTAATTTTTTTAAAATTATCTAAGTCTATATATATAAATGAAAAAGAGGTTTGTTTTCTGTTGAAATTGTTGGCTAATTTATCTAGTTGACTTTGCATTGAGCGGCGATTATCCAGTCCGGTTAGGGTGTCTTTGGTAGCCAATAGAGTTGTCTCCACAATATTCCAATACAAATCTTCGGCCGCTGGGTTAGTAATAATAATTTCAATCAAATCATGTCTTTGACGATAGTTATCTATCTGAGTGTCCATTTTATCAACATAAATATATATGATTTCATCAATAGTGGTGTTGTATTTTTGCGCCATAGCTTCCGCCTTAGCCCCGAAAGCAACTCGCATATCCTCAAGGTTTGCTTCTATCTCGGGACTTTATAGTCTTTGGATTCTGTTTAGATGATTTCATATTAAACATTATAGTAAAAAAACGTTATAATATAAAGCAAGAACAAACTATAGTTTAATTTAGTGACTAATTTGTTATGCTGTATGGATTAGAATTTAGCTAAAATATATTATGAAAAAAACCATAGTCGTTAGCCTATTAGGAATAGTAGCAGTAATAATCGCTATAGCCTATTTGGTTATGGGAGATGATGGACTCTTGGCTAAACCAAAGGCTGAAAATCTTGTGGATGTTCCAGGTAACGCTATCCCCGCTAAGAAAGTCCTAGCCGGCCCTAGTTCTGGGACAAGTTCGCTACAAGAATTATTGGCCAGGGCTGAAGCTTTGGAATGTTCCGTTAGCTACCAAAGAGCTGTCGCTATAGAAGGTGATGGTATGGTAAATGAAAAGCCGGTCACTGGTAACTATTTTACAAGTAATGGCATGATGCGGGGAGATTTTATTCTACCGGAAGCGTTAGATAATAGCGTCACGTCAATAATTTTGCGTGAGAATACGATGTACAACTGGTCAGTCATAGAAGGAGAAAAGTATGGAGTAAAGTATGATTTGTCTACACTGGCGGAGTCAGAGTCAATTGGCAAGGCGCCAGAGGTAACCGGCCCAGTGCCGTTTGATCAGCCGGTCGCTTATGAGTGTAAGCCCTGGGAAAATGTTGACGGTAGTATTTTTACGATACCGACCGATATCTTATTCAAAGATGTGGCGAACATGAAAAATATAAATATGGAGTACGGTAATACTTATGAACAGACTGGGGTAAGTGCTCAGTGTGAACTATGTCAAAAAGTTGCTCGGGGACCTGGTCAAGATGAATGCAAGGTTGCCTTTAAGTGCCAGTAACCTTAGACCTACACAAATGGCACACTTCTACGTTGTCCTACACAAAATAATCCTCACCGTACAACAAGTACGGCTCGTCCTATTTTGTTTCCACGCCTTGAATTGCACTCATTTGTGTAGGTCTAAATATCTATAGGTAAGGGTCTTTCTCCGCGTAAATAGTGATAGTGCGACGTTTTCTGGCCTGTCCACGGAAGGCGTGTTTGTGTGAGCGATAGATTTTGTGGATGATAAATCGCTCAGCGAGGAAGGTGGTTAGTTCCTCTTCATTGTAGACGTATTCAGCTACGCCCATAACGGGATGAATGTAGCTACCTTCTTCTTTGCCGGGGAACTCAATCAATAGACGCCTGGTGTGTAGGTCTTCGTCTTTAAGGAAGGTCTTCATAAAAAGTAGTCCGCCAGGCTTAAGGGTGCGGTAGATTTCTTCACGCAAACCAAATCGCTCTTCTTTGGTGAGAAAATGTGAAGTCATCATATCAAGCGCCATTCCCTGTGAATTATCGGGGACGGTCAGTTCGCCAGCAATACTGCGAGCCTGATAGAAGAGGTGCAGTCCTTTGGAAGCGGCCACTGCCTGAGCGATGGCGGCCTTAGAAATATCGTAGCCTGTACCTGAGACCCCAAAGGTTTTGGCTAGATAAATGAGATTACGTCCATTACCACAGCCCACATCTAGCACGGAAGCCCCAGGAGAAAGAAGCTCGTCTCGTTTTTGACGTAACACAAAGCGAGTGAATTTTTCTAAATCCTCACTTTGTTCAGTCGAAAGCTTTAGGTGTTCTGGGTTTTTGTATTCTCTGTCCCAGAAAGTAGCCCCGTGCGCTTTGCGTTTTTTCTTGCGCGTAAAATTGGGTTTGAAAGTCATAGTGAAAAGTTAGCGAATTAGAACACATTTTTAAAAAAATAACAACCAAAATACCAGTACCTTCAAGAATCTGACGCAACACTTGGAAAAATTAAATGCTCGAACGTGTCCTCTCGGGGTATCGACTCTGTCTAAATAATAAACATATAAATATAGCGTATTACTGGAGCTTAATAATTAAATTGGTCTTAAAAAGTGATTATGATACACTAGACTCTATATGAAAAATCCATGGACAATTGTAGGAATAGTAGCTTTGGTATTAATTGGTGGTTCGATTTGGTATTCGAACGCTGTTAGTGCCAAAAATAATGAAGGCATAACTTTCTCTCCCCACCTAAAAGGCGACAGTGAAGCCTCCGTAAAACTAGTTGAGTATAGTGATCTTCAGTGTCCAGCCTGCGCCTCTTTTCAACCGATCTTAGAGCAAATAATAAATGAGTTTGGTGATAGCTTAAGCCTAGAATATAAGCACTTCCCGCTACCAATCCATAAGCTAGCTGAACCGGCCGCTAGAGCTGCCGAGGCAGCTGGGCAACAAGATGCCTTCTTTGCCTTCCATGATAAATTATTTGAAAACCAAACAACTTGGTCAAAGAGCCCTAATCCAACTGCATTATTTATGCAGTACGCAAAAGAGTTAAGTTTAGATGTTGATAAATTTAAGCGCCAAATGAATTCCTCAATGATACGGGAGATGGTCAGAGATAGTGCCAGAGAAGGTCGTGAGCTTGGTATAACGGGTACTCCTACTTTCTTTTTAAATGGCGAAAGGATGAGTTTTCAGACTTACGAAGAATTTAAGAATCAAATTACCGCCGTTATAAATCCCGAAGTCAATTTTACTGTTGATGGAGCTACTACCTCCACCGATACAACCACAGAATCGTCAGTTCAGTTCGGTATTTAGACAACTCTCCTGCTACCCTGGCATCATGACTTCACAAAAAACACCACGATTACGTCAGCGTAATGACTCGTGGTGTTAGTCTGCGGATGGCTAGGCTGATGTTTTTACCCTGTAAAACTTTTATAATATCAATTTCGGTACTTAATTCGGTATGTCTTGAGTGCGGTTTTTGGCTAGTTTGTTTAATAAGTAGGAAATATTAATTAAACCAGAAATAGTAAAAGTCACTTGGGTCACGTAGGTTAAAAATGTTGGTGACCACCCATAGCAGCAGTCGTCGGACATCCGAAACGATATGTCCATACCGAGTACCCACAGCGAAATCAAAAGTGGAAGATTAAGTAACAGCGAAAATGTCAGCAATTTTTTTGACACTTGATTATTTAATGTGTGAGACATTAATGCAATTATCAAAAAAATATAGATAATAAAATAGATAAAATATATGTAGGCTTCAGGATTATAAAATTCTGGACTCCCATATCTGCCATCAAACGAGAAGGCCAAAAAACCAACTACTATTAATATATTTGATGTTAATACTAATTTATTTATATAATTCTTGTTTATTGTCATATAGACTCGTATTGTCTTCGTTCTAGACTTTAATTATAACCTAATACGCAAAACAAGAAAAAGTAAAAACTTCGAACTCGTCCTCCCGGTGTATCAACCCTAAACAAAAATAGCCATATAAATATGGCTATTTTTCGATTGGTCCACTCTGTAGGGGATGTTTGAACGGTTTTGTTACTAAAAGAATGAACTACTGCACCAAGAGTGGAGGTAGGATAGTACTCTTTCTAATTAACTATATTACTCTTTTGGAGCTGGAGTAGGAGTTGGGGTGGGGTTTGGAATAGTTACGTTAACCTATGTTGTGTCTGGATTTGCAGGGTTTGTCATGGTGTTGAATGCACCAGTTTGATAGAGAAATATCGCTCCTACTACAAGAACACCGACGATAATTAACGCTACAACACCTCCCATAGCACTGTCTCCGGAATCCGGTGTATTGGTAATAATTGTATCTGCCATAAATATATAAACTAATGATAAGTAAATTCGAGAAAAGTTATTCTCTATAATGGAGCCGTTTTGATTGTCAAAACATGACAAAGGTTTATAACAGATCTAAAAACTTATAAATCTCAGTAGAAAGTAATTTCCCTGAATTCTGATCGTAATTGCAACACGTTAGTGACTTAAAGCGTTGCGATTAATTTTTGAATTTAGACAGCGATTGGGCTTGAAGTTTTGACATAATTATGCTCTAATATATAAGTAAGGCTTTATATAGTATGTTTAAAGCATCAGAAACCTACCCCTTACTGATATCCGCTTGGTATAATTTTTGTTTATAAAATAGAACTAAATTTAATGGAGAAAGAAACTAAAGAGCCGAATATTTTGGTTTATGTAATGGGCATACCGCAAGAAACTATTGCTAGTATCCGGGCCTACGAGAAAACGGCTGGTATTAAATACCGCCTCCTTTTACTGTGGGATTCAAAAATTAAGGATGTTGAGGATAAGAAAAATAGACCCGGAATTGATATTGTGGTCGATTGTGATTTTTCTAAGCCAGAGAAAATTGCTAGCGCGCTCTTGCCATATCAAGATGAGCTTTTGGCAATAACCTGTCGCTCTGAGCAGAGTATGTCGCGGTTTGCGGCTGTAATCCCGCATGTACCATACTTGCGTACTCCTACCACTGAATCCCTAAAGTGGGCTAGTGATAAATATGAAATGCGGAAAAGAATGAAACTGTATGATCCTTCTATAACGCCCATGTTTACCCTAGTTAAAGAAAATTCTAAAAAAGAAAGAGCCAGAATCACCGAGAAGATTGGCTTCCCGATGATTATTAAACCGACTAATCTCTCTGGTAGCTTACTAGTATCGATTTGTTACCATGAAGCGGAATTAGAAAAGACTCTACGTACAACGCTACGAAAACTTAAGAAGTCTTATGAGCAAGATTATCGCCTTGAAGAGCCTAAGGTTATTGCTGAGGAGTTTATGGATGGTGATATGTATTCAGTTGATTCCTATGTTGGGGCGCGCGGAAAGGTAGAACATTGTCCGCTTGTGAAAGTGGTGACCGGCAAGAAGGTAGGGCATGATGACTTTTTTGGGTATTTGCAGATTACTCCACCATTATTCAAAAAAGAGACTGTTGCCAAAGCGGAAGCGACGGCCGAGAAAGCCATTCATGCTTTAGGTCTGCGCAGTACTATGGCTCACACCGAATTGATGAAGATAGATGATGAGTGGAAAGTGATAGAAATCGGCGCTCGCATGGGTGGTTTTCGGGAGATTATGCATAAGATTACTTGTGGGATTGAACACGGGCTTAATGATATATTAATCCGAATTCCACAAAAGACAGTCTTGTCAAAAAAGTGCACAGCTTTTGCCTGTACGATGAAATGGTTTGCTACTAAAGAGGGAAAAATCTTAGAAATGAAAGGTATCAAGAAGATTGAACAACTTGAATCTTTTCACCAGATCACGGTAAATAAGAAAGTTGGTGATCGAGCTGTCTTTGCCCGTAACGGTGGTCGTTCTATCTTTAATCTATTTCTACATAATTCTGACCGGTCAAAGCTTTTGGCTGATATTCGTCGGGTGGAGCAGTTAGTAGAGATTAAAATACAATCTACTAAAGTAGTGGGGTAAAGTGATAGCTAATCGTTGCTGGTTTGTTATTATAAGAGAATAAATTTATGCCACTGCGTACTCGTGATTTTTTGTTGTACTTACTCACAGCCGGTTTTCTCGTAGTGGCTATTACTGTAACGGTACTAAAAGATATTTATCCCGAAAGTGTGAACCCAGCTAGTGTCATAAGTGCTAACCTTGATACCGAGGAGGTCGTCTACACCGCTATAGTAGATGAGAAACCCACTATGGATAGAGCTGGTCATCTCGCTACTTTGCGCGATAAGATTGCCAAGTTTAAAGAAACATTCATGGAACCTGAAGTTACATCAGAGCCAACTAACATACCCCCGCAACAAATTCCCGCTATAGAACCAACTATAGCTTTGGCTGCCGAACTAAAGTGTCCACTCTACCAAAACTATACCCAGGCCTGGTCTCCCCGAGGGCTAAAATTTTCCGTCGTAGAAGGAGCTCGATTACTTTATCGTGAGGTTGAGGCTCCTGGTCAAAGTAGTACTACCAGTAGCACTACTTTGCCAGTTGAATTAACTAAAGAAGTACTGCTACAATTACCACTTCAGACTTATGGGGCCACAATTAAAAGTTGTCTCCCGAGCGATGTTGTTGGTATCGCACTTGATGGTTCATTGATTAAGAATAACGAATATAGTCTATATTCAATTTTTAAGGAGGAGACTCTAATTGGCTATGCTCTTGATGGTTTTCCGATCTATGGCCAAAGCGTAGTGAAAACAGACGAGTGTGGTGGTATTTTGGTTGATGGTCAGTATCGCTATTACTTAGCGAAAGAGCGAAGTGCTGTCTTATATTGTTATTCTGGGACACCGGTTGAGCTGTAATTTTATCATTAGGTTTCGAAAAAGTATCAACAGGGATAAATTATATTTTATTAAATTTTACCGCCATCCTTCAAGGTACCGATTAAGACTACTAGTAGACAAAATTAATTAAATATGTATTATTAAAAGTTGGTCAGTACCCCTCAACCCGAAACGAAGGAACAAATCATGTGCATCAAAGTTGAAAAGGTTGGCCTGCTGAAGCGGTTTGTCAATTTTTGGATCAGTCAGATTTTCAACCGCTTACTCGCCGGGCGTGGCTTCTTCGAATCGCCACAACAAACTCATCGTGGCAACTACCGAGAGCTCACTTCAAGTGAGCTGGCTTCTCTCAGTGAGAAGAAGATGGTTTTTCACCAAGGCGACCCGAGGCAGTGCGATTCCCATTATCGGGGTTTCCCTATGTGTCATGCCCCAATTTTTGGCGGGTGGACGAACTACTATGTGCTTGAACCAACTGAAAAAATATGCTGGGATTGGCATGTGGGTTGGATAGTCAACGGCAAAGGCTATGTGTCTCGTATTTCCATAGGAGAGGAAGTCAGGATGCTGGGAGGGAACCGGGACACAAAGTGGTTTGCTCTCGGTAATGATGGACAACAGAAAAAGTTGGTTTGTCGTCGACAAGGCAAAATCGGTGACGGTTCTTACCTTGGCTTGATTCCTTTGCTTTGATCTGCCGACAATTGGCCCGTGTTGCGCGAAGTTCGTGCGACACGGGCTTTGTTTTTTGCTATAATTTTGCAGTGTTAGGAAATAATCACCAAAAAACCAAAATCTTCCCCAAGAATTTTTATTGGGGATCAGCTACTGCTTCATACCAAGTGGAGGGTGGTATCGAAAATAATGATTGGGCCAAGGCAGCCCGCGAGAGTCGGGTGCCAGAGTGTGGTATAGCTTGCGATCACTATCAGCGCTATGAAGAAGATTTTGCGCTGGCTAAATCACTAGGTCATAATGCCCATCGACTTTCTGTCGAGTGGTCACGGATAGAGCCAGAAGAGGGTAAGTTTGATCGGCAAGCAATTTTGCACTATCGACAAGTATTAGAATCCCTCCATAAGCAGGGACTTAAACCTTTTGTGACCATTTGGCACTTTACGCTACCACTATGGTTTTCCGACCGGGGTGGCTTTGAGCGCTCTGATGCGCCAGAAACTTTTGCTCGCTACAGCGCGTATGTAGTTAAAGAGTTGGGTGATTTGTGTGATCATTTTTCGACTATGAATGAGCCTAATGTCTTTGGTAGTAATGGTTGGTTGCGGGGGACGTGGCCACCATTTAAGCGCTTTACTCTGACGGATATGGTTTCAATCACGAACTCCGGTCGTCAATATGAGGCCAAGGCTAGCAAAGGTTTGGCCCCCGTGTTTACTTATTTCAAAGTGATGAAAAATCTAGCCCTGGCTCATAATGCCGCCTATATTGCCATTAAAAAAATATCACCCCAGACTGAGGTTAGTCTAGTTAAGCACGTGATTGTATTTGCTTCAACAAATAACCCTTTTTATATTATCAAAGCTTGGCTAGCTAATTATTTTTGGACGCACAAATTTATGAAACGGGTGCATGAGTACTGTGATTCGATTGGTCTTAACTATTATTTTTATACCCAATTTGGCGACAAACGAGTTTGGCGAAAGACTGATATGGATTGGAATTTCGCACCGGAGTATATTTATGATGCGCTGGTGATATTGGCTCGCTACAAAAAACCGCTATTTGTCTCTGAAGGTGGGTTGGCTGACGCTTACGATACTGGACGAGCCGAATATATCACCCGTCAAGTAGAAGGGGTGTGGCGGGCCATACACTCTGGTATAGACGTGCGGGGACATCTGTATTGGTCGCTATTAGATAATTACGAATGGGCTCTTGGTTTTGCTAAACGCTTTGGTTTGCTTGCGGTAAATTATGAAACGCAAGAGCGAACCATTCGCCCATCCGCTTACGTGTATAAAAAAATTTGTGAGGACAACGGTATAGTAGAATAAAGTCATGTCTTGGCTATTTTTGGCTACTGTCGGCCAATTTATTGGAGCGATTGTAGTATTTCTTGATAAATACATTGTTTCAGATGAAAAGGTATTACCACGCCCTTTTGTTTATGCTTTTTATTCTTGCTTGCTGACTGGTTTTTGGGTGGTGATTTTTTTGTTTGGCCACATACCTGGTTTAGATAGTCTTGGTCTACCAACATTTACAGATATAAAGAAACCGACTATTCAGGTTTTAGGTATGTCATTTCTGGCCGGGTATACTTTTTTTATGGCAATTGTTTCGTTTTACGATGCTCTGAAGCGCGCTGAAGCAGTTAATGTTATGCCGGTGGTAGGGGCAGTATCAGCCTTGACCACCATGGCCATGAGTTATTTCTTTTTGGAGACAACTCTGTCGCCTAATTTTACCTGGGGAATTGCCATACTAATTATTGGTACCTTATTGGTCTCGCAGGCTATGCCAGAGAAATACACTTTGATGGTCGTTATTCACAGTGGATTTTTCTTTGGTTTTCACGCCATCACGATGAAGGCGTTATTTGATGAAATTGGCTTTGATGCAGGATTGTTTTGGTCTCGGATTGGACTCATCTTATTTGCCTTATCATTATTAATGGTTCCTACTTACTACAAAAAAATTACTGAGCGAACTAAGGAAGCGACCAGAAGGACCGGGCTTTTGATTTTATTAGCCAAAATTTTAGCTGGCGTCTCGGCTTTTTTGTTGCTCCAAGCCACCTATAAGGGCGACGTTACGGTAGTACAGGCTATGGATGGTCTCAAATTTGTATTTATTTTATTTATTACTGTTATCTTCAGTAAATTATTGCCTAATAATGTAGCCAAGACCGAAACCAGACCTAAAGAGGTGATGCAAAAAATACTCTATGTTATCTTAATTGTAGTCGGCTTCTTCGTTTTGTTTTTATAAGTATGCGTTATCTTAAAATTTTAGCTCTGGTGATTCTTACAGTAGTGGTTTTACTGGCTGTAGTGATATTTTTCTTGGCCCAAAAAGAAAAACCCGCCGAGATTAAATACGGAATGTCATTTAATACCATGTACGCGCGTGAGCTCGGTCTTGATTGGAAAGAGACTTACGATGCAATCATAGATGACTTAGGAGTGCGTAGACTACGCTTGGCGGCACATTGGGATATGGTTGAGCCGGTAGCCGGGGAATACAATTTTACAGAGCTTGATTACCAACTAAAGAAGGCTGAAGCGGTAGGGGCGGAAGTGGTATTGGCGGTTGGTAGAAGGTTGCCACGCTGGCCAGAGTGTCATCTGCCTCCGTGGGCCAAGCAGCTAGATATAGAGAAGCGAAATGAAGCACAGTTGTTGTATATGACAGCGGTCATAGAAAGATATAAAAATAATCAAGCTGTTAAGATCTGGCAGGTGGAGAATGAACCCTTCTTAAAAGCCTTTGCTTTTGAACAGTGTGGCGATTTGGATGAAGAATTTTTGGACCGGGAAATTACCTTGGTTCGTTCATTAGACCCTGATAAACCAATTATAATCACTGATAGTGGTAACTTAGGCATGTGGGCGGGTGCATATAAGCGAGGTGATATTTTTGGTACTAGTGTCTATGTCCACTTTTGGAATCCAGAGCTGGGACAGTTTAGGACATTTTTACCGGCCTGGTTTTATCGTGCCAAGGAAAACCTGATGGCGTCATTATACGGCAGACGCCCAGCGTTCTTGATTGAATTATCGGCTGAGCCGTGGCTCGTAGAACCAATTACAAAGGTACCTATAGCGGTACAGTTTACCCGCATGGATCTAGAAAAATTTAAAGATATTTTGACCTATGCCGAAGCAACACATTTCGAGTATCAGTATTTGTGGGGAGCAGAGTGGTGGTACTGGCTAGAAAAAAACGGCCACGCTGAATTTTGGGAGTTCGGGAAAACTTTATACTCGAAAGAGGATTTATAAAGTGGCGTCACAAGGAAGTCGGTGACAAGCTAAAACCTCAACAACAGGGTTGAATCTTTGGTTCTTAAAGAGGATAAAGAAAAAAGTGTATGTTAAACTGGATAAAACAACCTAGTTATGGAATTGTTTAATTATTTTAAAAAAAAGACTGACTTTGCCACTAAACATGTGACGGATAAAGTCGATCAAGTAGTATTTGTGACTGGCCAACAATTTGATACTTATGCTAAGCCTTTACGAGAAAGTGTTTTTAAGAGGTACCCAACGTTATTTACACTATTAGTAACAGTTGGAGCGACCGCTACCTTTCTGGGCTCAGAGCAGATCTTACTGTCCATTTCTCTTTTTTCCAACCACCCTTGGCTATTATTTTTGTTTGGGATTGCTATACTGGCATTAACTGGAAAGTTATACAAAAAACTAGATTAAATTTATGTCTTTCTTTCGTTTCGTATTTTCATTTCTCTATATCCGTAATTGGCATACCGGTAAGATGGAGCTCTCTCGTCCGCGACTGATTGTTTTTGGGGCTTTTATCCTATTGATCTTGGTGGCGATGTTAATGATTTCTTTTTTACAGATTCCCATAGAATACCGGGCCAAATGAAAAAGTTTTTGTATACAACTGCCATAATTTTAGCTATTACAACGTTACTAATCATTGCTATTTACTGGTACTTACAAAAAAACGTTTTTTAAATTATAGGCTTGTATGTGGTTATGAAATAAGGGTTAAAGTGTGCTATAGTGTTGAGCACTAAGTCTATCAGCTATCATAAATAGCTTAGGGTGGAGAATATTATCGCGAAAATTCTTGTATCTTAATTTGTGCCTTTATGCCTTTTCTCAAAACTTTCACTCTGATCACTTTGTCAATTCTGACAATTGTTCCATTTAAAGCAGACGCCTCTTCAGTGGTCCGCAGTGGGGATTTAGTCTCGGTAGCCACTGATCAAATAGTTGAAGGTGACTTTTATGGTTTAGGTGACTCAATCGCTATTTCGGGTATAGTTTCAGAAGATCTGCTGTTGGCCGGACGCACTCTGACTTTAAATGGCGAAATCAAAAAAGATATCGGTGTTATCGGTGGGACGGTTGATTTTCATGGTACGGCCGGGGACGATGTACGAATTGTTGGTGGAACAGTTACTATCGCTGGCGAGATTGCTGGCGATCTAGTGGTCATTGCCAGTGAGTTAAACGTCCTCTCAACGGCAAATATTGGTGGCGATATTCTTTTCTTTGGAACAAAGGCCGATATCAGCGGTACGGTCGGTAAAAGTATTATTGGTAATAGTAATGTCTTGCGCATCGATGCTGAGGTTAAAGGGGGAGTAGATGTCACTACTTCGGCTCTAGCCCTAGGGGATCGGGCTAAAATAAGTAATAACGTCTCTTATACCAGTAACACTGAGCTAACCCGCTCACAGAATGCCGAAATTGGTGGAAAAGTAACTCGTAGTTCGGAAGTCTTGCCGCCCAAACAACCAGTAAAGTTATTCCTCATTCCATTTTTAGTAACGTTGTTTGCTAGTCTGGTTTGGTTTTTGTTATTCAAGCCCTTTACTACTAGGGTAAAAGAGGGGGTACGACAACATTTCCTCCGTAGTTTAACTTTTGGTTTTGGTTTATTCTTCCTAACGCCAATTTCTGCCTTTATTCTTATTGCTAGTACTCTCGGTAGTATTCTCGGGGTCACTATTATGTTCCTCTACGTAGCTGGCTTATTGTTTAGTATTGGCCTTAGCGGAATTGTGGCTGGATCATATCTGGTTAATTTGCTACCAAAGGCTCGTGAACTCGCGGTGGTACAAATAGTTCTTGGTGTACTAGTTGTTAATGCCCTATTTTATATTCCAATCATTGGCCCAGTTGTCCTAGTGGCTCTTTTGCTTGCCACCCTCGGTTCACTTGCAGAGCGTTGTTACTTGTCGCTTCGTTCTCTCTAAATTCGCAGTTTTTTAGCAGAGCGTATCTATTCCTTAATTCTTATTAACATATGAAGGTATTACTGGCCGTCGTAGTCGATTTATGGGAGTTTACTTATGCACAGTTAAAACCTAGTAAGAAAAATCCAGCGCAATCATATGT
>JAYTMA010000097.1:0-4479 GCA_043728975.1 bacterium | reverse complement strand
GGCGACAAAGGCTGCCGGTACCGTGCCGAGGATTTTGCGTGGACTCATTTCCCCATCCCAAGCTGGTGTACTGGTACCACCAATTTCTACTCCGAGGTAAAGGGTTTGATTAAAGTTGACTGACGTTAGTGGTGTTGAAGAACCAAGCATGACTGAAAAAAGACCGTTAGTAAGTTGTACTTTGGTTTGAGTACTGATCAGTGATTCAGTCCAAACAGCGGAAGTGGTAGCGATACTAGGTGAAGTCAAAAGCCAGAAGCGCATGTTGTAGGTGCCGTTTGGTACCGCTACACCACTGCTGTTCGTGAGCTTACCTTGATAGTTGATTTGGGGATTGGCTTGCGCTTCCACTGGCGGAGTGAAAAAAGTAAAAGCGACAAAAACCAACACAAACAAAAAATACACAGCGAAAAACCGGTGGTGATTTTTTTGTATAATGTTTTTGTTTTGTGTTGTCATGTTTTTTGCTTCCCTCTCCTCATTCCTTTCTTTAGCTTGACTGATTGGTTGATGGTGCTATACTTTACTCATCATCACGAAAAGTCCCCTTCAGGGTTCCGTCCCTGAAGGGTCCTTTTTATTTAAGGCCTCAGCTACAGAAGAATTATCAAGCGAATGGTACTCCAGTTTTAAACGAAGGTCATTCATAAAGCTTAGCCTTTTCTTTCCAAAACGCTTCAAAAGGGCTGAGTACTTTTGAATATTTGGTATAAGAATTCTTTCCAGTTTTTCATGAGTAATCCAATGTTGTACTAGGCAATAGAAGTCACCGTCTCCAGTCACGAGAATTGCTTTATCATAATTTGCAAACTCAATCATGGCATGAAGTACGAGCTCTGCATCACAATTGCCTTTAGTGGTTCCATTTTTATACGTAAGAGTTGGTTTGAAAATACAAATAAAACCTGCTTCTTGTAGTTTCCTGTATAGTTCGTTATTACCATCTAGAAAGCCGATAAACATAAAGGCTTTTGTAACTCCATATTTTTCCTTGAGATAAAGACGAAAACGCTTATAGTCTAGTTTCCAACCCTGCGATCGAATACTCAGATTAAGATTCTGACTATCGATGAAGGCGTAATTGTTTGCTAGTTTTTGCATATCGATTATGAGCCCAGTTCATTAGCGGGTGCTACTAAATCCGGTACCGACACAAACGGGTATTCCACCACCTGGCCCGAAGTCTGCTCGTACTTGATCACGCCAGAATTATCATCCGTGAAAGTAACTGTGACATCATCGGAAAATAAAGCTTCGACGTCTGCCGTACTAGCTAACTCTCCGGGAGCAAACACCAACACGCCATCTTTGGCCTCTAATCGCCTAGTGTCTTGTTCAGTGAAAAAAACTGGCTTCTCTACCAGTGAAGTTAATAGTAGGGTCTCTTTTGGTTCAACAATGGTCGCTAGCGATTCTGAGACCAAGGCGGGATAATTTGTTGTCTCTGGTATTAGTGAATCCGATAAACTGCTCCAATAAGTAACCAAAGCAAAAACCGGTGAAGTAGAAAATTGAGACGCGGTGTACAGGCTTATCCCGACCACAAACCCTAAGCAGAGGGTAGCGAGAGAGACCCCGACTGCATCGAAGTGATGACCTCGGACTTTGGCTAGCGTAAAACTTTCTAACCCATCAAGTGCTTCTTTAGTTTTGAGTTCACTCTTGCGTTCAGTTCGTAGTTCTTGCTTGCGAACATCATCATGGGCTTCCGCGATTTTTGAAAAAGCTAACAGTGAGTCTAGGTCGACAAACCAGTGCCGGCCGATTTGTGAAGCGACGATTTTGCCTTCACGCGCGAGTCTTGAGACGTAGTCTCTGGAGTATGAAACGGACACAGCCGCTTCCTTAATTGGAATCAAATTAACACCATTTATTTCAACATTTTCTGTCATACGATTTAACTTTAATTATAAAAGTAAATCGGCTAAATTACTGCTTCTTAGTGTTAATAACTTTTGTTATTTTTGAGAGTCTAAAACGGCCAAACTAGCTCAGTATTTATTTGCCAGCTAGAAGTAAAAATTTGCGTGGAGGCAGTGACAGAAAACTCGACAACATACAAAGCCATGAGTATTCCGATACCAAACACAGACAGCAGGATTATTGGCCATAATGACAACAATTGATTACTAGGCTCTTCTTTGAAGTCTGGTTCTGGGTTAGAGATGGTTCTCCCTTTTACTCGAGTGGGCGTAAAAGCTAAAGGTTCGCTCCATCGGTCATTTTTAATCTTAACATTATAAGTGGCCTCACTTTCGCTTATCTCCCGAACACCAGTATTCTTATTTGGTACTAAAGCTTTTTTGGAATCTAGGGTAATAATTTTCTTTAAGGAAACTTTGTTTCCGTTTCTGGGCTCAGGCTCACTCTCTACCTTGAGCACCTCCGAACTAGCTATATTTTGCTCAGGTATATCAAAATCTACATCGAGTGAACTTAGGTTTAAAGTCCCACGCAAAGCGACAGCCGGTAGTGGATCAGCTTCTAAAATAATCTTGCTCGAAATGGAGTTGATTTTAAGATTAGTCGAATCTGCTAAGTCTACATTTACTCGTACAGGAATAACTAAGTGTTGTAAGTTGGGATTTAGTTCCGCTTCGTCGGTTTCGTATTTTAAAGGTTGCCACTCCACTCGTTTCAGAAAATTGGCCGGAGCGGAACTGATGTTACCGGAGACCTTCATGGTTGTTTTTCTGACAACTGGCTTCACGTCAGGACGAGATACTTCTTGATTAGCATTAGTATCTATAGTTTTCTCGTCAGAACCATCTTTAGGGTAGCGAGTCGACTTATGGCTGGTAAGTGAGAGCGGATTAACGTACCAGGTTCGCCCTATCAACTTGGCATCGACTTTACGACCGCGACAAAGTTGCCCTACATAGTCAGCGGTATATTTATACTGCTTGGCAATGATGCCAACTTTTATATACTCTACGCCATCGATAGAAATTACATTCATAGCTCTAAGCAGTATAACAAACAATGTTCTGGTATAAACCAGAACATTGTGTAAGGTGTTTATAATTACTGGTTTAGGTTATGGTCGCGTTTCTTCTAATCTCGCCTTAAGTAGCTCAGCCAATAAGCCCGGATTGGCAGTGCCTCTAGTCTCGCGCATGCACTGCCCAACCAGGAATTGAATGGTTGCCGCTTTACCAGCGTAATACTCAGCTACCGCTGGTTTAAAGTTAGCCAGCACAGCGTCAATAAAAGGCATGAGGGTTGTTGGGTCAGACGATTGTAACAATCCTCTTTCCTTAGCCAGAATGGCTGGGTCGGCGTCTTTATCTAGTAGCTCAATCAGCAGATCTTTTGCTACCCGAGAATTAACCTCCGACCCAAGGAGCATCATCATCAATGAAGCAAAATGTTCAGGGGTTAAGGTAAGCGATCGACCTTTACTAAGTTCAGCCAAGACGTCGGAGGTTAGGTAATTGGCGGAAAGTTTCAAGGCCTCGGCATTACTTGTCATGTTTGGTAGCTTGCTTAGTTTGGCAAAGAAATTACCGATGGCTTTGGTAGCAATCAGCTGTTCAATCTGATTACTCGGTATGCCGATATTTGTATAATTTAGCCTTATTTCATTTGGTAACTCAGGCAATATCTCGCTTAACCGAGATTCACTAAAGTAGTTGTATAAGCTCGTGTCAATCTTTGGTAGGTCTGGGTCTGGGAAGTAGCGGTAGTCCTTGGCTGTCTCCTTGGTGCGTTGCGTGTAGGTCTTTAGCTTTACTTCATCCCAGCCACGAGTTTCTTGACTAACTATCTCCCCGGCTTCAAGTGCTGCTATCTGTCGCTCTACTTCGTACTCGATAGCCGACTCCACGGAACGGAAAGAGTTCAGATTCTTGACCTCAACTTTGGTCCCTAATTCGTCAGTTTTACTGACAGAAATATTGGCTTCCACACGCATCTCCCCTCGTTCCATCTGCGCGCCGGAAATGTTTAGAGTCTGCAGTAGGAGCTGAAGTTCCCGAGCAAAATTCCCTGCCGTCTTGGCATCATGAATGACCGGTTCGGTCACGAGCTCCATTAGTGGTACTCCGGCGCGATTGAAATCTACCAAACTGACACCATCGTGATCGTGCTGACTACGGGCAGTGTCTTCTTCTAGATGGACCCGGGTGAGCTCAACTCCAGAAAGATTACCACCAGTTAAAAAAGGAAATGCGTACTGACTGATTTGGTAGGCTTTTGGGATGTCGGGATAAAAATAATTCTTGCGATCAAATTCGGAGAAGACGGCTTGCTTGGCTTTTACCGCCTGACCAAAAAGTAGGACCTTCGCAATCGCCTCTTCATTGGGAACAGGGAGAGTGCCTGGGTGAGCGAGGCAAACTGGACAGATGTGAGAATTTGGTTTCCCATGATGTGGGTCATTTTTACAACCACAAAACATTTTACTGTTGGTAGAAAGTTCGGCATGTACTTCAAGTCCGATGGTAGTGGTATACGAGGTACTCATATTGATAACTATGG
>JAYTMA010000096.1:0-22702 GCA_043728975.1 bacterium | reverse complement strand
AAAAGGTACGTGGCACGGCCTTGCACGCGGGTAAGGATTTAGCCGTTTCACTCCACTTGTTGCCAAATAGACTATTCCACTAAGGAATCCTTTGGCTTTCGCCTTAGGCGTCTCTGCTCGCACCTCTCCGGGCATATCCTCTTTAAAGTACATGCCAAGCGACGGGTATTACCCGCTACCTTGCTCCATATTGCTATGGGCGTGTTCGGACTTTCCTCTAAGCAGATTCTCGTTCTGTACCTGCTTAGCAATCATCATACTTTAAAATTATACCACAAGAAATTATAATTACAAATTATACTTCTTCCATACTTGGTACAACATTAATGCGAATCTCATCACTAACCGAAGGCGTGGTAAAGCCGGGTATATTAGGTGTACAAATTATCTTAATTATCCGTGTAGAAAATAGTGCTTCAGTAGCATAAGAATAAGTTACTACATTTGGATTGGCGTTGTGGTTAAAGTTTACAGTTCCCGAACTGACACCATAAACAACACACGGCATTGCATAATCAGCTATTACCTTAGCTCTGAATGCCATTACCCCGCCAGAGCGAACTAGTGTAGCATCAGCTTCAAGCCAAACTAAAGGTGGTACTGGAGGTATTATGGCGGGTGCAGATACATTAATAGTATGACTAGTCCAGAGCGAGTAGTTTCCTTTATCATCTTGCGCTCTCACTTTAAAAGTATAACTCCCAGTCATCCAAGTATAGTTTGTGCTTTGTGGCAAAGCACTAGCGACATACCCAGTGCCAGGAATTAATTGATCAATCGAGCCATTATTGTCCCAATCTAGTTGGTAGCGAATATTATCTCCATCAGGATCAGTGGCTTTTATAGTGAATAACAAAGGAATACCATTAATCCCAAACAAAGGAGCGGCGGTACTCATATCAGCCCCTCGAATATCCGGGGCATCCGGGGCAGTATTTGGTAACGGATAAGGAGTGCTTTTCTTATATAACTCTACCAATCGCCAGGCTGACCAAACACCAGCTGAATTTTTACATCGTATAGCAAAAATTTTAGTCTGATCCGAATTAATTATTAGCGAGGGGTTACCAGCACCAATTGAACCGGCTGAAGCTCCGGCAGTGTTAAAACTGTCGCCCTCACAACTGACAGCATTGGAACTAGTCCATTCTAGTAAATTTATATTATCAGCGACATTGATTTCTCGACGTCCAGAAGTGATAGGGGTCATAAAACCATCCGTCCAAATAGCCAATTGACCGGAAGCAGGTAGTGGTGTCGGAGTTGGGGTTGGGGTTGGGGTTGGAACCGGGGTTGGGGTTGGTGGAAGTGGTGGAGTTGGAGTTGGAGTTGGAGTTGGGTTTGGTGGAAGTGGTGGAAGTGGAGGAGTTGGGGTTGGGTTTGGAACCGGGGTTGGGGTTGGGTTTGGTGGAAGTGGAGTTGGAGTTGGGTTTGGTGGAAGTGGAGGCATACCAGGTAGTGGCGGTGGAGGTGGTAAAGGCGGAATACCGGGTAGTGGTGGCGGGGGTGGCAAAGGTGGCACATAACTACCAGCCAAAGACAAATTCGGGAACAAGCCCACAGACAACAAAACAAGCGTAAAAATAAGCCGATTTACTTGTAGTCTGACAGCATAACGAAACATATATAATTAGGATTTAATCCCCCACTAACCATCCATCAATCATCATTGCCTTATGGGAATAAGGCAATAAATCTAAATCTTTTTGGATTATACCACTATTTATATTAAATATCAAGAGCTTAGCTTCCCTCTCTCCAATAGATTCATTTACGAGCATAGCCAAATAACTACCCCCCGGGGATTGTTTTACCGAGACGACCGTCGCGTCTTCTATCTCGAACTCATATGTTTTTTTTACTAAAAGGTCACCCTCTTCAGACTTTTCCAATTTATATATAAATAATTCTGTTCTTGGCACTAAAGTATTTAGCTCTAAGTAGGTATGAGAAACGACTAATGTTTTTGTGTCTTCTAGATAATCTAAATTGACAACTTTTGATAATCCTTTTTGTTCGGGAAAAGTAATCACTTTCTGTTCGAGTCCGGAATTAATATTTATCTGCCATATACTATTCTCTCGCCAAAACAACACAGCCTCTCCTGCCAATACTAAAACCGGACTTGCTCCCCTAGCAATTAATTCGCTATTAAGTAACTTACCCTGCATTAATTTATCTAACTTAATATCCCAGCTGTCTGGGTTCTCCTTTTGCTCCAAGAGAAATTGATTGTAGAGTAATCGATCTTGATCTAGACTAAGCTTTAGATTAGTTTGCACGTATCTCGATTTTGTGAGATTCGTATCAAGCGGTAAAACACTTTCTCCGGTCTTATAAAATATTTGTGAATGCGCAAAGAAAGTCGTTCCTGATTCACTAGCTCTAGGCTTAATGCCAGAAACAAAAAAATATTTATCCTGACTGATACCCGCGAAGCTTGTTACTACCTCTTCAAGTAAAGAATATTTACGCCCATATAAGTCAATAGCAAAAGGTAGTAATGAATCATCGTTTAAATTATAGCTGTACAGCCTACCAAACGAATCAGGTAGACGATTATCTACTAGAGATAACTTTATTTCCCCACTTATTTTCTCATCGGACTTTTGAGATTTGTATATGTTTATTGTGGGTTTTAGAATTTCAAAGTGGCTCTCGTAAGGAAATTTATTTAATGGAAATTTAATTTTAAAATAATCCGTTAAAGAAATCTTTTTCGTATCCTTCCATTCCTCTTTAGCCTGCTCTACCAAATTTTTGTATTCCGGTTTGTTTTTTATGATTCCGTGGTAGACGGAAGCCAGTTTGAGTGCGTAATCAATATCAATGTAAAAATTTGCCCCACTAGCTAAAGCTTGATTAGCGTACTGCAACAGGAATTGTTCATACAGTCGAGCGTTGATAGGATCAATTTCAGCCATTAAATACAAAACGATACCAGCTTCGGCTACTGTTAAGCTAGGAAAACTAGCTGCCGGAAAATAGACGGCTCCAGCATAAGCTTCATCGTAATAGAAAGGCGGTGCTACATCATAATAATTCTGAACTTTAACTACCCCAGACCGAACGTCAGAGAGGGCTGAAGTGAGGAGAATACTCGTATTTGGTTTACCTCCATCTGCCAGTACAGCATGTAATGTTAGATCAGGTGAAATCAGTAAATTTCCAATGTAATAGGACGTGCTGTAAACGTGAGTTTTAGCAAAATCATCTAATAAGGCTTTTTCCGCTTTAACCTCTGCTAAAGCTTCGTCTATTTTATTTTTATCAGTTAATTGAGGGAAACTGGTATTAAAGAATAGGTCTTTGATTTCTGGATAAGCTTCAATATCGTGAATGTATCTTGCTCCATAAAGATACGTCTCTACAAGACTTGATTCTTCCTTTCGATCAGAGAAATGCTTAACTCTTTCCTCATCAACCACCGGTAGGTTGACTTCTTCTCTCTGTTGCCAAAATATGATTCCGGTTATAACAATAAACAACAGTGTTGTTAGCCCCAGAAATTTTAAAATGGAGTCACTTTGTTTAACTTGACCGAGATTTATCATAATTTTAATACTATGCCCATTGTATCAGGTAAAGTACTAAGTCATTGGTGTCTTGTATACAAAACAAATTTTATAAGGGCAGGATTATCTTGTCACCAATCTCTATTTTATTAGTAGACACGAATCCTGCCGCAGCCTCTATCACATATAAGGCTGGTTCATCTGGTACAAAAACATTTGGGTATGATTCTAGCGTTGCTTTCTCCTTAATGTGAATTATTGTATTGTCGACGTCTACCCATATGATATCTATAGAATAGAGCATGTCTTTCATCCAAATCGAATGAAAAGCCGGTGTATCAAAAACAAATAGCTTGACTAAATTATCTGGTAGATATGGAGTCTCGGAGAGACCTTTAATTCTTTCGGGCCAAGTTTTTGCCACTGAAACATCAACGATTAAATCTTTAATTTTCATCTTTTGTGAACCTGGATATATCAACTCCCAATGATCCTCCTCAGTAAAGGGCTTCGCGGTAAAATTAACTACAGACGCTTCATGTTTATCTTCTTCTCCCAATTCGGCCGAGTAGAAGTAACCATACAAACCAAAAATTGCCACCGGACTAAGAAATACCAGAAGTAGAGTATACATCGGCCAAGTACGCATTTTAGTTTTAGCCATTCCCTTAGGATACTAGAAAAAAAGGCGATAAACAAACACTCCAATTCCAGCCACCGCCCCACCAAGTACAGCTCCCCAAACCATATCTACCAAACTAACAGAGAGTGGCCAATCACGTAGGGTGGCTAGGTTAGTTAGATCATAAGTAGCGTAAGTAAAGAAGCCAAACAAAGCTCCAAACAAAACTGCCTGACCAACTTTACCGGCAAGGGCGGCTGGGTAAGTGGCAAAAAAGGTTAACCCAACGAGAAAGACTAAATAGAAAATAATTGCCGCTGTCCAGTTAACCTCACCTAATAAATGACCTAATTTGCTTTGATAAAAATTCTTGGCTACTAGGCCGAGCCAAATCATATCAATAATGAAAAATATCGGTACACTGACAATATATAGAGTCAAAAATATTTGTATATTCATATCAGTAGTATAGCAAGAATATGTAAAAGGCACTGGGCTCAGCTCAGTGCCTTTTACATATTAACCCGACTATTTCTTCATTGCTTCTAATAAGGCTGAGGTTGTAGCCAATTCTCGATTTGATCCGGCATCCATAATAATGGTGTTGCCATGAGCAGCGGCATTAGTGATTGCGTCAATTCTATTGGTATCAGTCAAAAACCTAATTGCTTCTTCTGGCTTAAGACCAGCTTTAGCCATGGTAGCCATTGCTTCTTCCAAACCTCGTGCCACAGCCGTACGCATTTGTGCCATACCTTCACCTTGAAGCTTTTTGCTTTCTGCTTCAGCCTGAGCTGCTCCGACCAACTTTATACGAGCCGCCTCAGCCTCATTACGAGCCGCCTCCATCAATCGCTTACTAGCGATAACTTTATTAAAGGCATCTCTAACTTCCGAACTGGGTTGTGGTTCATCGACTAAAACATTTTCAATAATGTAACCAAATCGCGCAAATTGCTCAGATAATGCATCTTGTACCTGTTGTTCAACCGAGTCACGGTTGGCGTATAATTCAGTCATTTCCATACCAGAAGCGGTCTGACGAACATTATTTAATATGTATGAGGTAATTTGTTTCTCTGGTGCCTCCAACTCATAATGGGCCTTTACCGCCCCAACGGCGTCGTCGCTAGCTCGATATTGGACTTTTACTGGTAAAGTCATAAAGGCATTGTCACTCGTCTTAACTGAAACATCAGCGTGTATCTCTTGTAGCTGTAAATTTATCCTAGCGACAATATTCGTTACTGGCCACGGCCACTTAATACGAAGACCAGGAAATATAGCTGACTTGTGCGGTCGACCAAAGGTTTCTAGAATTACGGCTGTCTTACCTTTCACTACGTATAAAACAGAGGGTAGTAAGACCACTACCACTAAAATAACGATGTACCAAAACATAAAATTCTAATTTAACTGATAAAATTACGCTTATTATACCAGATATAAATCTAAGCCACTTAGGCACCATGTTCGTTCTCGTGTTCTCCTGCTTCATGCACTTCATTATGCTCACCCTCCCCATAAGCATGACTATCGGTAAGATAGTTGGCTATAGTTCCCATCAAAATAGCCCCTACGATGACAATTAAAACATGCTTTAAAAAGGTCATCAGGTCTTCATGATGTGATCGTCTTGGTAACAAATCGTGCATCACCACATGCAAGAAAAAACCAGCACTAACGGCCAGCAATGCTACTTCAATCTCGTTTGTAGCCAAGGCAAAATAACCAAGAAATACCCCAACTAGGATAGTACTAGAAACAGCCAAATTTACGGCTAAGGCCTTTTTGACTGAGTATCCCGCTTGCCGCAGAACAAAAAACTCAGACACTTCCTGTAAGGCTTCGTGAATAAAAATAGACACCGTAGCGGCAATACCCAAAAACGGCGAAGCTGTAAAAGCCACAACGAGGATTATACCGTCAGCTATGTTATGAATTCCATCACCAATAATTAGTTTTTTGGCGGCTATACCATGTTTGTGTTCACAAATAGGGTCGTGGTGATGGTGAGTCTCCGGTAATAGAGCATGAATTACAGAAGCCAACATATACCCAACTCCGATAAGCAAGGCCCCAGTCGCTATACTTGGTGCCAGTTCAAAGACCTCAAGACCGAGTCCGCCAGCGGTAATAAGAAAAACCCCCGCCGAAAAAGAAATTAGGTATGACAAATTTGTTTCCAAAAAACTCTGGGCGGTCTTCTGAATAAAAAGAATACCCAAAAGTGATGCCAACATTATAACTACCGCTGCTACCAATGTCTCAAAAATCATAAACTTTAAAATAAAATAACTAAGTGCAAATCACTTGCATGATAGCAACCCAGACAAGCAATTGCAAGTCACTTGCAGTTAGTTTAAATTATATTATTGTCTATCTGTTCCAGATGTTTGGCCGAGCGGAGGGCCAAACTCGGAACAAAGTTCGCCATAGTTAAGTAAAATAACGAGCGACTTGTCGCGACTATATTTTACTTATGCAGACACAATATTAGTTTCGACCTCACAGGGAGAAACTAATATATGTGTCCTGCCGCTGCGCTCCTTTACTCACTTTACATCATTAGAAGCGTACCTAGTCCGAGTAGGAAGAATAAACCCAGCACATCAGTCGCAGTGGTGATGAAAATAGTTGAAGTAGCGGCTGGATCCTTACCTAGATGTTTTAAAAATAGTGGCACAAAAGCTCCCGCTAAACCGGCTACCATATGGACTCCTACCATACTCAATCCTACTACCAGACCTAGTACTGCACTTTGATTCCACAGCAGTGAAATCACAGCGACAATCAAACCAATTAGGAGTCCGTTATAAAACCCAGCTATCACTTCGTTTTTAATAGCTGGCCAGCCATTTTTTAAAGATATAGTCCCCAAGGTAATACCACGAAGCATGACGGCAAAAGTCTGGCTTCCGGCATTTCCACCCATGCCAGCGACGATCGGTATATACATGGCCAAAATAACTAGTGCGTCCAAGGTATCAGAAAAAAGAAATATCATAGACCCAGCCAGGAATGCGGTCATTAGGTTTAGGACTAGCCAAGCACTGCGGTTACTAAACTTCTTCCAAGCCGAGTCCAGCGGTCTCTCATTTTCGTCTAGACCACTTACCCCATAAAGTGACTCAGACGGCATTTTACCAAAAAGGTTTAATACGTCATCGGCATAAATTACTCCTAATACACTATCATCGTGATCTAGCACAATGATCTTTTTTCTTTGCGAAGCGGTCAGAGTGTCAATTATTTCTATCACTTCAGCTCGATAAGTTATAGTTTGAACTATTTGGATAAACTTCTTTAAGGCCAAGGATTTTCTTTGCCTAACCAAAACCGACATTGGCACCTCCCCAACTAATTTCCCCCCTTCCTGGACAAATATTTCCGGAAATGTCCCAGTATCATGGTAGTGCTCTTCGATGGCATCGGCAGCATCCCCAACCGTAGAATTAATTGGGACAAGGACATAATTAAAACTTATTAATGATGTCGTCGCTTTGGGGTGAAAGCGAAGAAAATACTCAATCTTTTCGCGAGCTTCGGTTTTAACTCTTTTTATTATTCTTACCCGTCTCTTTTCGTCACGCACTCTAGAAATAATTTTCTCGGCTAAGCGTGGATCGAGGTGGTCAACAATGTTAGCAATCTCATCATCTTTCAACTGTAATAGTAGAGCTTGCTGTATGTGCGGAGTAAGTTCCTGCAAAACCGCACTTTGCTCTGGTAGGGTTAGCTCTCGGAGCAACGCTGCTCGTTCTAAAGGTTTACGAGTTATCTCCTTTATTTTTAGAACCAGATCAATTTTCATTGGCTTATTATATCAGTTTAAATTACTTAATAAAAAAGCCGGTGTTGAACACCGGCTTTTTTATTTAGTAAGATTTCGCTATATTAATATCTCAATTTGTGCTTTAGCTCGGAGCTCCTCGATATATTTACCAGCTTCTTGTTGTTGTCGATCAAGCTTAATCTGCTGAATAACTTGGTCTTTCACTTGTGCCAAAGGTGGCACCTCAGCTCCTTCCCCGCCTAAGCCATTATAAAATGCGGCTATCTCTTCATCAGTTACTTCTGCCTTATCACCGACAAAAACTGAAGCGAATAATCCTTTAATCAGAATCTCGTTTTCAATATCTCGTCTTAGACTTGCTTTAGTAATTTTAAACTCCTTCATTCTTTCCGCTAAGAGCTCTTTTCCCCCCACACCATCCCTGATTTCGTTATACCGCTTTTTTATATCTTTTCTACTAGCTTTTAATCCGGACTCTAGTGCTGACTGTCTTAGCAATTCACCATTAACCAAAGTATCCATGGCTTGTGTTTCGTATTGTGAAAGTAGAGCTGGGTCAGTAGTACTAGCTCCTTGTGAGCCAGCCATTTGCAGTAACTGTTGTAAACTACTATCGTAGTCAGACTTTATTATTTTCTTTCCATTGACTGTAGCCACGGGTGTTCTATCAATAGAGCTAGTTAAAGCTGAAAATATACCCGTCGAGATCCGTCCTTGTTTCTCTAAACCAAAAATAAGTAGTCCCACAATCACCACCAATGCTAATGCAGCTAAACCATAAGTTTTTACGGCCGGGTTTTTTAACAAGGTTAAAATTTTATTAGTTGATTGTTCAGTTTTTACTTCTATCGGCATTTCTTTTTCTGTCACTGGTTCAGCTACATTATTAGCTACCACTGGTGTATCCGTACTGACTGGTGGTTCTTTTGGAATATTTTCTTGCATAATTAATTTTAAGTTAAAACGTACAACCACCGGCAAAGGTGAGTGTGCTTGGGGAGAATAATACCATATTTGGTTTAGTTAGAAACCACCGCCTGCGGATGCTGAGCGCTCCATGAAGCCAGTACTACCGCTGTGGCGGCAGCAGCATTTAACGACTCGCACCGAGGGTGGATGGGGATAGAAATAAGAGCATCACATAATTCCTTGGTTTTTTGCCTTAAACCCGAACCTTCATTACCCAAAATAAAGGCTGAGGGGCGATCAAATTTCTCACTGGTTGTAGTTACGGTCCCCTCTCCTTCTAGGCCATACATCCAAAATCCACGTTGCTGTAAATCTCTTGCTACACTATTCACATTGCTAATTGATACAATTGGTATCCGAAAAGCCATACCAGCTGAAACCTTGATGACAGTACCTGTCACTGGGGCTTGGTTATGTGGGGGGATCAAAACCCCAGCCAAACCAAAAGCGGCGGCCGAACGAATAACGGCCCCGACATTATGCGGATCTTGAACTTCACCAAGTATTAATAGTGCCGTATCATCAGTCACTTCTAGGGTCTGAATAAAATCTTTGTATTGAACCATCAACTTTTCTGGTAAAATGCCGGCCACGATGCCTTGATGGGCAGCCTTAGCCGAGACTCCTCGTGGTGGATTGCTAAGATTTAATGGCCGAGGCGTTATACCGGCTCGTTCTATTTGGGCAATAATTTTTTCATCAGAAAAATTCAGATCTAGGAAAATTTGCTTCACGACGTCGGTACGATAGCGCAAAGCTTCTGCTACGGCGTGCTTTCCAAATATAAATTCTATTTCATCTTTCATGAGAGTAATCCTAGCTTAATTTTAGCTAGTTGACTAGTCATTTGCGATGCTTCTGACAAACGCTGCGACCTCATCCTGTAAGGTTTGGGCGGTTTTCTTCTTGTGTCCTTCAAACATCATTTTAAGTGCCGGTTCTGTCACACTAATCTTAACTGAACCCCAAACCTCACCATAATCAACCATGAAACCATCATATTTTTTCATCTTCTGTGGCTTCTTACTCATTAGATACTCGTAAACTGAGGCCAAGGCTTTGGGTCTATTCTTCACCTCGACAATCACATCTTCGGTTTGCTCATAACCATGGTAAGGCTTCATCATCTCCGCAAAAGATTTTCCGCGCTTTTTAGCTTCAGCATAAGCCTCTAATACGTAGAGTAAAGTTAATATAACTGAGTCGGTGTAGAAATAATCTTTGTAGTAATAGTGCCCGGAGTGCTCGCAACCAAACAAAGCGTCCTTTTCGCGCATGGTTTCTTTAATGAAGGCGTGCCCCACTCGAGCAATTACAGGCAACCCTCCGGCAGCTTTTATTCTTTCTTCATACACTCGACTAGTGAGGTTGGTGTAAACGATTTTTGCTCCCGGGTTCTTTAATAATAATCGCTCAGCAATCAAAGCTCCGATAGCTGCACTATTTACAAACCTACCTGTCTCATCGAAGAAAGCGACTCGATCAGCATCGCCATCAAAAGCCACGCCAAAATCATGGTCTTGCGATTGTAGTAATTTACTTATCGCTTTTTGATTTTTCTTTAAGGTGGGGTCTGAACCATGATTTGGGAATCGTCCATCAAGCTCAGGAAAAAGCGTAGTAAATTTTATCGGTAACTTGGGTGCAAGTAATGGCATCACTACTCCTGACATACCGTTACCACAATCAACCGCCCCCTTAAGGCCGGTAAAGTTTTTTGGCTTTACCCCAGCTAAAACAAACTTAATATATGCCTTTCTGATATCTTTCAACAGTACCTTACCCCTTTTTTCTACCTCTTTAAAAATACCCTTTTCCATTCGTTTCCGAATCGCTCCTAGTCCATGTTTTTCTGTTAGTGGAACAGCTCCCGGTAGGACTAGCTTTAAACCATTGTAGTCTTTTGGACTATGTGAAGCGGTAATCACCACTCCGGGCAACTCCTGACTACCCGAAGCAAAATAAAGTGCCGGTGTATCCATTAAGCCAATATCAATAACATCCGCTCCGGCGTCGGTCACTCCCTTACAAAAAGCCTCATGCAGGGCCACGGAAGATAAACGCATATCACGAGCCACCAGGACTTTGCTTAGGGAAAACTCATCAACAAAAGCGCGCGCGATTAAATAGGTCACTTCTTCATCTAGTTCATGGGGGTAGACCCCTCTAATATCCGCATCTTTAAATGCTTCCTTGTAATTGGCCGAAATTTTTATTGGCATAGGTTTGTATTATACAATTACTTTGAGCAAACTTGCTAAATTTCACTTTTAACTAGACTAAACGTCTAGATACTTTTTTATATCGTCAATAGTAGCCCCGGTTTTTTTACCCGGATTAAATAAATTATAGGGATCATAAATCTTTTTAACTTCGGTAAATACCGAATATAACTCATCCCCATAAAACTCACGCAAAAATGGCGAGCGGATAATGCCATCACTATGATCGGCACTGATATTACCTTTAAGACGCTTAATCAAGGAAAAAACTTCCTCCATCAAACCAGTAATATCGGAAACTAAATTGGGACTTTGCGTATCAAAAACCGGGACAATACGTAACGACCCTTCTCCAATATGACCGTGGAAACCATAGTTAATGCCCCGCCGAAGCAAGATAGAGTTTAATTCCGTAATAAATTCAGTCAGACCTTCAATTGGTACTACCACATCCTCAATACAAGGAACGGCTCTAAAACCCTCAGGATTATGGTCACGCATTAGTAAAAAAGAATTACGTCTAACTTCCCAAATAGAGGCCTTGTCTGTCATATCATTAACCATTTTCACTTTATAACCACAACCAGCAAGATTTGCTTGGCAGTTTTGTGCTCTTTCTTCTGTTGCTTCTTTTGTTTCTTCACTAAACTCAGCCAAAATAAATAACCTCGCATTAGCATCTACATAAGGAATTAATCTCCCCGTATGTTCACTTAAATGTTCCCTTGCTTTGACAAAAGTAAAAGTATCAAAAGTCTCTACCGCTTCCGGGTGATGATTAAATATTTCTTTGACAATGATAGGAATATCATCTAACTGCTCGGCTGAGATAACTAGTAACGATAAATGTTTTGGTATCGGAACCAATTTCAAAACCGCTTTAGTTACAATACCTAACGTTCCTTGTGCTCCACAAAAGAGCGGTGTTTCGTTAAATTTACCCTCGGCCAAAACCTTTTCTAGTCTATAACCAGAAGCCGCTTTATGTACTTGGCCTGTCGCCTCGGCTAACTGCTCTGTATTGGCATCAGCTAATTTAAGAATGGCTTTCTCTCGACCAGACTTTACTTCAGCTAAATCTTTAGCTTTTAGGATTACCACTTCACCATCAGCCAAAACCACTTCTAGTGAAATAATATTGTCAGAAGTAGCACCAAACCTGATACTTTTTTCACCTGAGGCGTTGTTACCAATCATTCCACCGATACCACAAATTTGACGCGAGGATGGGTAAGGAGCGAACATTAAACCATGTTCCTTGGCAGCGGTTTCGATATCTCTAAAGTAAGCGCCCATTTCTACTGTAGCGATCTCCGTAGCCGGATCAACTATGACCTTGGTCATATGCCTGGTCATATCAATCACACTACTATCGGACAGCCCTCCCCCACTCATACAGGTACCTCCAGCTCTTAAAGTCAGTGTTTCCTTACCTCCTTGCATGCGCATGTGTGCTACTTGATTGACCAAAAAAACCACGTCGCTAACATTGCGTGGAAAGTAGATTTTGGTAGGAGATTTGGTAAAGACACTGACATCGCGTGCATATGAGGCTAGAGTTTTTGTATCAGTTGCCACTTCTCCTTCAAACTCTTCGTTAGTATATAAGCTTTTCGGTGGAAAAATAAGGTAGCCAAAAAAGAAAATAAAGAGCGTGATAATTAAGATAGACGACATGAAAATAATTATAGCATTATGTTTTTATTATCAAACTAGAAACAACACGTAAAAACATCCGCCTAGCTATCCCCTTGGCTAACGCCACGGGGTATTACGCTGGCGGAATCGGGGTGTTTTTTCTAGCAGAGGTTTCGGCTCCGCCGAGCTATACATTTGTCCATTCATCCCCGCCCTAACGGGACGGGGCATTCTGGACGAACTAGTAAAAAGCCCGATCACTTTAGTGATCGGGCTTTTTACCTAAAATTTAATTCTGCAAATATTTATAAGCTTGCATCCCCAAGACGGCACCAATAATCGGACCGAGGATATACATCACGCCAAATGAGCTGATGCCGAAAGCTACGGCTGGATTTAGTACTCCATTCCCGCCCAGCATAGCGGAAATAGCGATTCCTAAAAGTAACGACCCGCCGACCATAAGGCCCGACAGAGACCCCGAGACTTTGCCATAGACAACCCCGGCAATACCAAAAGCAAAGAAGAAAGCTCCCAGCATTTCCGCTATCCCAATTAGAAATGAACCATCCACCTCTAGTCCGGTTACCTTGCTGAATTCACGAAGAATTACCAGGGCTACTAACGCTCCCAAAAATTGCGCTACGATATAGAGAAGTGCATCCTTATTACTAATCTTCCCAATTGACCAAATACCAATGGTGACCGCGGGGTTTATATGTGTACCAGAAACATGCCCCAATGAATAAACAAAAAGACCGAGCGTAAGCGCGACCAAGACTGGGGTAGAAACTGGGAATGTACCAGCGAGAGAAAGTCCTACAACTAAAGTGAGTGTTCCGGCTCCAAGGGCCTCGGCAATATATTTTTTCATACTAAAGTAATGAAATTAGCTGCTATTAACCTCACCCCAATTATATCACGAGGTTAGTACAGGTAAATTCACTTCAGTAGGATTTATAAATAGCATGCTAGCTAGCACTAGTTATTCGCTGAACTTGGGACTTATAAAGATTGTTTATTTTCTACAATAAATTATTTACTTTTGGCCTTAAAAAAAACAATCTTTGTGACACACACTGTTTAACCTTGCATACCTTACAATCTCCAATTTATTTAGTTCTTTTGAAAGATTTTTTAGTTCCCTATATGTTAGATCATTTGTGGTAACTAACCACCTATTTGTCCTACTACGCGAAAGATATTCTAAATTATTCTCTCTCAGTAGTTGTGCCATCATATCGAGGTTGGTATTGTCCGTGAAGGCGATGATAAGGGTATTGGACATATACTCTATTCCTTCTTCATCCGCCATAATTTTTAGTCCATTATGATCAGAATCATTCCCTTTAAGAGGAAAATCTTCTTCTTGAAAAAAAGTTGCTGTATTCACACCATCTTCAGATCGCAACTTAGCTGCAAGTTGAAGTTCTTTACCTTCCTCAACTGAATATTCGACTACTCGAACAGAAGTTTGGTTTTGGTCATCATTTCTGATTACCATGGATGGTAGCTTGCTCTTGATATAATTGACCGGGTCAAAATCTAGCTCATCCAAGAAGCCTATTCTAGCTATTGAAAAATTGATCTCGGGAGTAGAATCATCCCTAAAAAATCTAACAAAAGTAAAAGCGGGTTCTTTACTTTGATATAGACTATCCAGCTGATTAACTTCTTCTTTTAATCCAAACAATAGAATTGCCTCGTCGTCCTTAAGATGATTCCACTCATCGTATCCAAAATGTCCATCGTCATTGAGCTTTATCTGATCATCACTCTTATAGCCTTCCGGTAAATAGAACTCTGCATCTGTCTGTGGATTGTACTCGAGCAGGTGTCTTGGGACCACAGTGAGGTGAGGGGCAATTTTTTCCAAAGCTTTTGCTAATTCATCCAAGGAGTTTAGATTATGAATTACCCGCAAGTGATAGGTGCGGGAGCTTTCATTAGGATACTCATCCTCACGATAAAAACTAACACGTTCTATAAAGTTACTATTCCTAAGATCATCAAAAGTTTGTTTAACAAAATCATAGCTTGGTCGTTTATAAGTATCGCCATAGGTTAATTCATAGTACTTAAAACGACCGTGTGGTACCCAATACGGGACCCACTTATCTGAGATAATTCCTCTAATCTCAGGATTTCTACTCATTAATGAATTAATCTGCTCTTGTGAAGTGGTATTTTTATAACTAACTAATATCTTGCCCTTATTTTTATTAATGATACTACTGTAAAATTCTTTCGAATCGGTATTTATATTTAACTTACCACCAAAGCTCGACTGATTGAGAAAGATTAATATACTAATAACTATTGTTATAAACAATAGTGTTGCACCAACAAATACCTTCTTATACCTGTTTGTTTGTTCCGTAGTTTTCTGAGACGTTTCTTTCTGTAATGGGATTACGTGTCGCGTCGCCGAATCAAATTCTTCCTTCGTCCAATCACCATCTTGTAATATCGTACTTTGAATCGAATCATCAGATAGTCCCGCTTTTCTGCTTTCTTGAATATATTCGATTAGTGGCTGTATATCGCGCATAAAAATATAAGATAATATTTATTCTGGCATATCCGCTTGACACCCCTTCAGCCTTGAGGGCTGTAAGTCATCTGCTGGACTAACCTAAGAAATAGTTTACCACGGGAATGAGATTTACGTCGATTAAATCTGAAGACAAATTCGTTGAGATAGTCTGCGAGGTGAGTTTCTTCAACTCGACCATGATGTGTTCCTAGTAACCACCGTTTTAAGAGCGAGGCAACTCTGTGAACAAGGGGTGTTGGATCTTCACCTGGTTCAAGAGATTGTCTTTTGATGAGAATATGTTCGTAACCTTCAAGAGCGGTGGCCGTGTAGCCTCTCCACTGTTCTGTTCGAATTTGGCTACCCGGCTCTACCATTTTTTTGATGGCTGTTTTTAGAGTTGAGGCAGAGGCGTCAGGAATAATTTCAATCCGAATGCGACCAAAGCCCGCTGTACCTTTATCTTCTACGGCAACCAGAACCAGCACTTTCCCAAGAGCTCCTCTGCCTCTAATCCCTGGCTTAACTCCGCCCAGAAATACCTCGTCTACTTCCACAAGCCCACTCAATCTTTCGCGACCTTGACTGACCATAGCCCCACGGATTCTTTTCAGAAGGTACCAAGCGGTCTCGTACCTTTTGATGCCAAGAGCCCTAGAAAGCCCAAGTCCACTGATTCCATTTTTTTGAGATACTACATACCAAATTGCTTGAAACCAAAGTCTTAGTGGAATGCGACTATCCCCAAAGACAGTGCCTGCGGTTACTGAAATATCACGGTGACATTTAGCACATCTGAAAATACCCCGAGCATGTCTCCACGCTTGTCCATGAGAACATTTCGGGCACAAGAATTTTTCGCCCCAACGTACTTTGACTAGATACTCACGACATAGTGTTGTTGTGGAAAAGCCATCCATGAAATCTTGAAGAGTCTCTGGGTATTCATTGCTCACCTCATTAGGATATCTAAATCAGAAGGGGTGTCAAGCGGATATGCCAGTATTTATTATATCAGTTATAATTTTGTATCGTTAATATAACATGAGAGAGTTATATAATCCTGATTAACTCAGTATAAACTTTTATAACCTCCTAAAGTACAAAAACTTTAAACTATTTTAATTATATTAGCTTCGCTTAAAGTGCTTTACGTAACTATATTTTAATAAATTAATCTTTATTATCACCAAGCCGTCTTGCCTTATTAGTCCTAAGATAGAGGCTCTCCAACTTAGCCCGGGCCCACGGGGTTTTACGTAAGAAAACCAAACTAGAATTTATACTCGGTTTTTCCAAAAAACATTTAATCTTGATCTTACTCCCAAGCTCCGGAAATCCATACTCTGCCACTAGAGTCTCGAGCAAGGCTTTGAGGGTGATTCCATGTAGCGGGTTGTTTTTCTGTGGTAATGACATAATTAATTTAGCTAAAGCTTAACACAAAACTTTACCTCCGGTACCCCATACTTTAATCTCTTCTTTTACCTAACTAAGCTATAATATGCCACATGACATATCTAGACGCGATTATTCTCGGTATCATTGAAGGCATTACTGAGTTCTTACCCATCTCCTCGACTGGGCACCTCATTTTAGCTGGACACCTAATGGGTCTGGATATTAACTCTGACTTTGTTAAAAGTTTTCAGATAGTGATTCAAATGGGTGCCATCTGTGCCGTCTTAGTTCTGTATTGGCGCTCTTTCTTATCGGTACCAGTATTACTTAGACTACTTTGTGGTTTTCTACCCACCGCCATTATTGGTTTTACCCTCTATCCTTTTTTAAAAGAATACTTACTAGGTAACCCCATGATAGTGGTCACCTCGCTCGCTATCGGAGGACTTTTACTTATCTTGTTTGAATTATTTTATCCCAAAGCAAATGAAGATGTTGAGCAAAAAGTGACAGATGTTACTTACAAACAAGCATTTATAATTGGTTTATTTCAATCGGTTGCCCTGATACCGGGTGTCTCTCGTTCAGCCGCGACCATTGTCGGCGGATTAATCTTGGGCTTACAAAGAGTGACGATTGTTGAATTTTCCTTCTTACTAGCCGTTCCCACCATGACCGCCGCCACCGGCTACGATATCTTGAAAAACTACGAGATTTTTTCGGCTGATGCTGCTTTACTTTTATTAGTAGGATTTACGACCGCCTTTTTTGTTGCCCTCTTAGTTATTACTTCGTTACTTAAATTTATCAAAAAACACACCTTCATTCCGTTTGGTATCTACCGCATTATCTTAGCGGCGGTGTTTTTCTTCTTTATCTTATAAAATTTAGTGTTAGAGATTTACCTGGGCTATCTTATTAATATATACCCCACTCTAAATCGGTTGAAAACTGCTCTAAATAGCCGCTCTCATCTACTTTAAGTGATAAAATTTCTTCTATAGTTGGCTCGTTCGTCATCGGCTCATCTTCCCGACGTTTTAGGAATTTAACCTGTAATTCTCCAGAACCAAGTTTTATGTAAGTCGCTTGGGGCAGAATCCGATCACCGACTAAGACGGCGTTGGTAATAGTGTAGCCTTGAGGATCACGAAGCGCGGCCAAGATGTAATAAAACACTCCACTTCATCCTGTCTCTTGCGTTACCAAAAAAATAACATCCGCCATACCATCCCCATCTAAGTCCCCCATCGCTTCATTGCCCAAATACCGAGTCACTACTTTTTGATCCGAGCTAGAAGCAATAGATGATTCACTAACACCATCAATTAAACTGACACTTTCCCCTTCAATGACAAGAACGGCATTCTTTAAATCAAAATTCTCTACTCGATCACCTTTAGCTACAGTAGTAGAACTTTCTTGTGCCAAAATATAATTAACTACTGTTGGTAACCACAGTTTTTGTGTAAATAATAAGATTACCCCAATCACAATCAGGGTGATTAAGAATACTTGCACCATCAACATTGGTTTGGGGGTAGATTCCGGCCACTTCTTTAAGACTAAATTCATAAGTTTATTGTGCCCTACAAATAACTAAGACCTACTACCTAATTTGCCAGTCAGCATTTGCTTTCAGTTCTTGATAAACGACCTCCATTATTTCATTCACTTCTTTATCTTCGAGAGTTCTTTCAAACGATTGAAAGATAAGCCTGAAAGCCAACGATTTCTTTTTCCCGTCCCCAAAGTCTTTAGTAAAAATATCAAACAATTCAGACTTTATACAAAGCGGGGTTGCTTTGGATTTTATCAATTCATGCACGACTTCCTCATTTACTTCCTCAGGCACAAATACCGCCACATCCCTTACGATATACGGATAGAGTGAAAACTTAAGGTATTTTTTATCACTTGGTAAGGGCTTAAAGTCTAAGTCAGTTAAATCTTTTTGTATTGGCAAGCCAGCCACCAACTCATCAAAATCCACCTCACAAACCGCTCCAAACTCACCCGTTATTACTTTTGCCTGCAAGCTGATACCTAAAGTATTTTCGATGGTCGAAATGTCTTCTTTTAAAATTGCTTCGGCTGTCACCCCTTTCTGCTTTCTGACTGGCAAGACACCCAGCGCGAACATCATTCTTTCTCCATCAGCCCGGAAGACTTTACTCACTTCGAAAATTTTAATGGTCGGCAGTGATAATATGTCCGCTCGCCTGGCGTTAAGTACCAAAGCCTCTTCAAGCTTACCTAGCAAATTATCGCGCAAGGCTGATTTGTCACTAGCCAGTGGATAAATTATTTGGTAAAAGCCTTTAGGGACTAAGGCGTAAAGTAGGGTTTCACTATAGCCACGACCGACTAAGACATTTTTAACCATTTCACTATAAAAGAAGACTTTATCCGGCAGGAGTTTAACCAGAAGTTCAGCCGGTAGCTTTGCCGGTAGCTTATCGTACCCCAAAACTCGCCCTACCTCATCGGCAATATCTTCGGGAATAACAATATCCAAACGATCTAGTGGCGGTATGATAGTCAATGAATCAACATCCTTTTTAACCACAGAACCCATCTTAGTTAAAATGGCCGTAATATCTTCCGCACTACAAGTCACTCCGACCAAGCTCGTCACCTTATCCGGTACCACACTAACCTCCCAAGGCCTTACTGGCATGGGATAGATTTCATTTTTACTTCCCAATACCACCTGCGGTTCCAGCTCTAAAATAAGCTTAACGATTTTTTCCATTCCCAAGGCGGCCAAGGCAGGAGTGATTTCATTTTCAAAGCGTTTAGAAGAATCGTTTCGCAAATTCAATCGTGTGGAAGTCTTACGAATAGTGGTCGGTTCAAAATTGGCTGCTTCAATAATTAAATTGGTAGTAGAGGCAGTCACCTCAGCCCTTCTGCCTCCCTTTACGCCAGCAATGGCTAATGGTCCCTCTGTATCCGCAATCACTAAATCAGTCTCCCTAAGAGCTACTTCCTGTCCAGTTAGTAGGGTGATTTTTTCTTCACTCTTAGCTAATCTAACAATTATTTCACCCTTAACTTTATCCGCGTCAAAGACATGGATTGGTTGCCCAACAGCAAACATCACATAGTTACCCACATCAACAATGTTGTTAATGCTCTTTTGACCAAGTGATTCTAACCTTTGCTTAAGCCAGTCTGGTGAAGCCTGTACTTTAACTCCAGTTAAAGTTTGCGCTATGTAACGACGACAGAGTTTGGTGTCCTTAATATCAATTTTAATACCGGTTAAATCTTCACTAACAATATTATGTTTAGGTAAAATGCCCGCCTCCGGTTTTAGAGCTATTCCCGTCAGTACCGACACTTCCCTCGCTACCCCAAGGTGGGAGAGTAAATAGTGCGCTCGATCGGGGAGAATTTTTAGGTCAAAAATTGTATCCCTGTTTTTTTCTTCTATCTCTTCCACTTCACAAAGATGCACGGCAAAAAGATCAGCTAATTTAGCTGGCGTTGGTAAAGTATCAACAAAGTAATCTTGTAGCCACTGATGGGAAATTTTCATGCTCTAAAATTAAAATTGATTGATTAAGCGTAAATCACCGGAGTAGAGATGTCTGATGTCATCGATACCATAACGCAGCAACACCAGTCGGTCGATACCACCACCAAAAGCAAAGCCTTGCCAAAGAGCCGGATCTAGCCCGGCTGATTTAATGACATTGGGATGCACAATACCCGCTCCGAATACCTCAAGCCACTTATCTTTCCACCACACATCCACCTCAACGCCAGGTTCAACGAAAGCAAAGTAACTCGGACGAAACCGCACCTTGGCCTCGGGTCCCAGGAATTCTTTAAAGAAAAACTCAAGCGTACCCTTAAGCTCGGCCATAGAAGTCGTCTGGTTTACATAGAGACCTTCAATTTGATGGAACTGGGCTTCGTGAGTGACGTCAGTCGCTTCGTTACGATAAACTTTACCCGGGATAATTATCTTAAACGGTTGTGGGTTATCCTTAATACTCTCCATGTATCTAATCTGCACCGAAGAAGTGTGGGTTCGGAGAACCTTTCTTTCCTCACCTTTTTCTGTCTTAATCCAAAAAGTATCCTGCATATCCCGAGCTGGGTGATCAGCGGGGATATTCAAAGCGTCAAAGTTATAGAATTCAGTCTCTAGTTCAGGACCAGAAGCCACCGCAAAGCCAATCTTTTCAAAGATTAAAGAAATATCGCGAATCGCTTGCGTAATGATGTGAAGATGACCTGACATAACAGTATTACCTTATCATTTTAAGCTACATTTTGCCACGCCATAGTAAAGCAAAGAAAAACGAATGATGTATACTATCTCAAATAATAAATATCAATATGCATCAAGGAAATTGGAAATGTAGTACCTGTGGCGGAGCGATTACTGAATTGCCGTTTCAGCCTCGCAGTGAGTCTGGGCTAACCTGTCGATCTTGTTATGGAAAGAGTAAGAGTAGGGAGACAGCGGAAGAAGTTCCACCAGAAATGTCAGCTGCTTCTGAAGCCCCTGACATCCCTGATTTTGCTGAACTAGCCGACGGACCAGCTCCAGCCGATGACTTCGGCGCTTCTGCTATACCAGCCTCAGCCGAGAAACCAAAATTTGCTGGCAAGTGGACCTGTGCTGGTTGTGGTGGAGCTATCAATTCACTACCCTTCACCCCACGCGATACCAGTAACCTAAAGTGTCTAGACTGTTTCAAACGTAGCAAAGCGTAATAGACTATTTTAATAGAGGACACCAAAACTACCCAAAGCCTTGGCTTCGGGTAGTTTTAAAATCTGCTACCGCAAGGCGCCGCCTTGCGGTAGCTAGCCTTGCGGTAGCTACAGGCAATCAGCAGACCCGGTACTTTGAGAAAGAGACGAAGTCACTTTCTGAATTGGCGTAGTACGTAAAACGAATTGACGTACCTTCCCTGATCACTAGATATTTTCGTACCCGGATTTTTGGGCCATTTGTGTACTCAAACATCACCAAAGCAGTTGACTCCAAATGCCCATCTAAGCACATTGTAATGGACTCATCTTCAGGTCAGGTTCACTGAACTGAACTTTTTCTGCTTAAAGTAAGCCAACTTCAACGGACGTGCCCTGCTATATGACAACCAAGTAAAGAGCGAGGTCTCTTTCTCAACTTCAAAACGGCGCAGGTACAAATGATGGCCATCATTGAAGACTTCACAGACCATGCGTATACCACTCTCTTCTTCTTTAGATGGTGGTACGTTTAGGTGTCGAGTGAAAAATTCGACACTGCTCCCAAAACATTCTTCGGGTAGTCGATAGTACATTCGCATACTAGCCTCCTTTCAGGCTGGGTTATAGAACGGGATAAATATTAAACTATATTTATCCAAAAAAGCAAACTTTTTTGTTGTTCTCTATTCTACTACTGCTTCAATCCAAAATAACGTGGGAAAAGTACTGATGTATTGTCAGCTGTTGTACCATCAGTCGCAATTGGTAGCTGTGCTACCTGGCTTGGCCAAGGTAGTGGTAAGGTACCAGTAAATGGCTTTCGGCCAAACAATACGTCTGCCACTCCGCCACCCTCGCTACCTGGTAGCCAAGCAGCTACTAGAGCCGACATTGAATCAATCTCATCAGCTATAAAAAGAGGTCGCCCGGAAACGATTATCACTATCACCTTATCGCAGCTAGCTTGCAGATTTTTTATAGCCAACAAATCATTTTCATCTAAGGTCGGTAGACTCTTATCCCCCCAGCCTTCGGCGTATGGTTTTTCACCCACAATTGCGATACCTATGGCTGTTTTTTCCTTATCCGAGAAATTACCAAGTGCGTCATACTCAACCTGTGTCTCTTTACTAACGACCCCTTTAATTCCGGCCAAAATCGAAGTGCCTTCGACCCCAATATTTCCATCTATCCCCTGCCACTCAATACTCCAGGCACCCATTTGCCGACCGATGTTATCAGCTGCACCACCCGCTATGCGAATTCTTTTTATATTAGGAGAGAGAG
>JAYTMA010000095.1:0-2956 GCA_043728975.1 bacterium | reverse complement strand
TCACAAAGTGTGAGGAGAGTGTTGTTGAATGTAGCCAAGATATTGAGCTTGCCAGTAGCGAGCTTACGCTTTGGAATACGGTTAAGGGCTCGTGACGTTCCCGCCACATCTGAGCCTCCACCTTTTTTTATGATACGTTTCTTACCCATATGTCGTTACGAAATACATTTACTAATAATAACTTTTAAGTCTTTTCGAGCTTACGACGTCCACTTCCCATAGTCTTCTTTGCTCCCTTGAGGGTACGTGAGTTAGTTTTGGTTCGCTGACCTCGCGCAGGAAGGCGCTTGGCATGGCGTGAACCACGGTAAGAGCCGATGTCTTTGAGTCGCTTTACATTGGCCGAAATTTCGCGTTTAAGTTCTCCTTCGATACGGAATGCTTCCACTTTTTCGCGGATGGCATTCTCCTCATCAGTTGATAGATCGGTAGGTTTCTTAGTGTGAGCGATTTTAAGGTCATCCAAGATTGTCTTGGAGCGAGAGAGACCGACTCCGTATACGGCTGTAAGCGCGTACGGCAGCTGCTTTGTGTCTGGAATTGTAATACCTGAGATTCTCATATTGATTCTATTATCCTTGACGTTGTTTATGTCGAGGCTTCTTCTTGTTGATCACGAAGACAACACCGCGACGCTTCACGATGACGTCATCCGGACTCATTTTTTTTACTGATGATCGTACTTTCATAATAATTACTTAAACGCGTTTTGCGATACGGGCTTTTCCCCCGTATGGATCCATGACCATTCCAACTTTGTCACCGACGAGAACGCGAATTCTAAACTTTCGCATTCGGCCTGATAGATAAGCGAGAATTAAACCATCTGACTCTTCTGTCTTGACACGAAAAAGAGCATTAGGAAGTGCTTCTTCAACAATTCCATATGTTAGCTCGTCCTTGACATCTGTAATCTCTTGATCCATTAAACGTGGCTGAGTCTAACAAAGATGTGACAAAACGTCAACCGAGTTAATCCCAGTGCGTTAAGTCCCTCATTTCATTTAATACAACCACTGGGTTCGTATAGTGGCGGGACTTCAGGGTATATTTTTGCAAGTGTCACTAACATGTCACAACTTGCTTCACTGATTTCTTCTTTTGATATGAGCCTCATATTAACAATTGAGTCTATTCTTCCTATGTTATTCCAGCCAAGCTGGTTATCAGCATAGGTGAAGATACCATTCCTAAAAGGGTCAATTTTTTCAACTAATAGTGACCAGTATAGAGATTTTTTGATGTCGTCTGGTAAGGTCTTCTCGCTAAGATATATTGGATTAACTGACTTTTTTAACCCTGCCTTGCTGGCCTCAGGTGCTGATTCCCAAGTCTTCATAAATGATTGTCTGTGGCGTTCCCAGCCATAAATTTCTCCCAAATTCGACATCGCTAATTCGTCTCCGTATTTAGTTGCAGCACAATTTAGTAATTTTAAACCATCGTCGATATTTCCTTCTCTAGCTTCTAGATATCCAATTAGACCAACAATCAAACTAGTGTCGCCAGGGTCCTCAAGTGAGTTCTCTGTAAGACTACGGATCAGGGTTTCTTTTGAAGTACTACCTGTGTAGTACTGTACCTTTGCCAACCAGTCCTTGCCTCGACTCTGATATTCTGAGTCAGTCGGTAGAAAGTCGTTTACGAGCGCTATTTCTGCAAGAAATACTGTAGCTGAACTTTGCACGGTTGCCTGGCCCTGAGGTGAACTTGCCTGAATCTTCATTAAATTTAGATAAAAATCTGAAAAGTAGAATCTATAGTAGTTAAGTTCAGCTCGTGTTACGTTTCGTGTTTCACCGTCAAGCTGGACGGAACCCTTAGAGAAATTCTTTGTAAATCCAGCTTGGTGCATTGCCTGAAATAAAGAATTTAATTCCTTCAGCTTATCAAATCGCTGCTCCTTACTTGCATACGAGCGCTCATTTAGGTACCAGTTCGGTGAGTTAGAATATCCCCAGTTTAGGTTAAGGGCCTCGGAATAAAGAGCGGATTGAGAAAGATTTTCACCTGGATCTGTTGTTACTCGCGATAAAGCCAACTTTATCAACTGAAGTCTCTCAAAATCATTATTTTCCTTTGCCTGCTGTATTGTATCTACTAGTTCTTCAAACGTAATTGAATCAAAGTTCACACCAGAAGTTTTCGGGTTAATTTCTATGTCAGGAGTACAGAAATCTTCAAGAATTACTTCACTTGTAGATTTGTTTATTTGCACTGATTGGGGCGGGGTCTCTTTCTTTGAATACAATAAGTATGTCACCGCTCCTAAAAGTGAGGTAAGAATTATTGCCAAAATGAAACCGGTGATTTTGCTGTTCTTTAAACCAGCAGCTATTTTATTTGTATTCGGTAGTTGTACGATTAAGGAGTCAACAAGCTCGGGGTTCCATCCACCCACTATGAGTGCTGAGCGAATGCTCGAGTCAGAAAATCCCTGATTACGTTGAGTAGAAATATACTCAACGAGTCTATTTTCTGAAGTGTCATCGCTTTCTTGCTCGTACATTTTTAAATATTAGCGTCCTTTAGTTCTTCAATAACGATGATTTCTTCTGCGTTTTCAGGGAAAGTTCGCTTCCAGAACGGAGTTATACTGACATTGCCACTATCTATTCCAGAGTGAGCAGAAAGAGCGTTATTTAAAGCGGTTTTTGGAAGTCCAGCTAAGTCACCAGTTAGTTTTTTGGCGTCGTATTCCCAAATAAGAAGAGGTTTTCCGGTCAGTTTAAAGCGGAGGGACGGTTCATTGGCGATGACTGAAGCGCTAGTCGTGCCGTTTGTGTAGCTGAAAGTAAGTGCTTCGGGTTTGTCGACGCGTACAGTGCCACCACTATAAGTAGCGATTGCTTCCTTCGCTAGGAAGGTACCGAATTCATCAGCCTTGAAAACAGGGATTTGCAGAACGGCTTGTTCCTTGATGGTTACCAAATCGTTACCGTACTGTACCGCTGGA
>JAYTMA010000094.1:0-2571 GCA_043728975.1 bacterium | reverse complement strand
CTCCCTATCCACTGCCGTTGGGCTTCTTTGATATGCTCGGGCCAATCCAGAGCGTCGAGGTCATCAATCAGTCTATCTGCATACTGCGTAATGCGTAGCATCCACTGGGGCATTTCTCGCTTTTCGATAACATCGCCCGAACGATCACAAGTGCCATCAGGGTGTACTTGTTCATTGGCAACTACAGTATTACAACCCGGACACCAATTTACCGTTCCTTTGCCTCGATAAGCTATACCGTTATCGAAAAACTTAGTAAACATTGACTGCGTCCACTTGTAGTACTCAGGGTCAGTTGAGTTACAAGTCTTGTCCCAAGAAAAAGCATTGCCCATACTAGAGAGTTGGGCGCGCATGTAGGCGATATTGTCATTAGTCCAAGCCTTTGGGTCTAGGTTTCGTTTGATAGCAGCATTTTCAGCCGGTAGTCCAAAGGCATCAAAACCCATAGGGTAAAGCACTTGCTTGCCGGTCATCCGGCTAAAACGGACGTAGATATCGGGTACAGCGAAAGCGTACCAGTGTCCGATATGGAGATTGCCAGAGGGGTATGGCCATTCAACCAGTACATATTCCTTCTTTTTGGTTTCATCGCGTAGGCCAACATTGTATATGCCATCAGCTTCCCATTGCGTCTGCCATTTTTTCTCCATCGCTACGTTATCAAACTTTTTGTGCATATCCTGACCCGCTTAACGAATAAGTAGGGTTTAGTATGCCATGTTTTTGCAGATTGTAAAAAATATAAAAACGAAACCGCCAGAAACCTGGGGTTTCTGGCGGACCTCTTTTTATGAATTCCTCCATGTCTCACTTTAGGGATGAGTTGTGTGATCAGCGACATGGTTGCACAAGTTCCCAGATCTTGTAATCGATTCGATCCCGAGTGCGGCAAACGTAAAAGACGCTACAGGTTACGAAGCCAAAACCTACCAGTGAAAGTCGACTCCAGAAAGTTGATGGAATATCGCCAATCATGAGGAGGCCGAACAAGGTCATCGCTAGCCCTCCAGCTATATAGCCGAGCATGCGAATTACAAAGACGCTCAGCCGGCCCATTTCGTTTTGTGAAAACATAGTAACTCCTTTTCAGGGGGTTGGTGGGAAGAACTGTAGAACAGTATTGTGACACGTTATTTCGCCTATTGCAACTATTTTTCTACCTCAGCACACGTTCAAAACAATACCTCCCCTCTTTGTATGACCAGTTATCGCCGTTTTTAATCGCGCGGGTTTCCATATAAGGATCTACAAACATCAAGTTAACTGAGTCTGGCGAATCAGCCGAGAAAGTCGCGCAGAGGTTGAAGCCTTCGGCGGTTACTTCGTAGTTGTAGGCTGGTCTGTCTTCGGGTGCTGTAGGGACTAGAAAATCACCGTAGACTTCTTTTAGGGTTGAAGGGATAGTACTACTACTTATTGAAAAAGTTATCGATTCTATAACTCGGTATTGGATCTGTTGGAGGTCAGTTAGTTGGGTTTGGTCAAGTTTCATTTCGCGTACTGTGGTTGGGGTTTCTATATGCATAAAACCGTAAACTACCGACATCAACACTACGAAAGCTGCCCCAACACCAAAGTAGATTGAACCCTTTTCTTCCTTAAGCCAAACACCTCGGGCATCTTGCAAATAGTAGAAGAAAGCTGCACCAACGATGATTAATACACTAGTTGCTTTCAGGATAAATCTTTGGGTTAGTTCACCATCGAGAAAAGCCATGATAACTGCCACTAAATCTCCCAAAAGAACGCCTCCGCCGACTAGTAGAGAGAGGTAGATTAACCATTTAGTTAACACTAAGTACGCACTGGTTCCCTCGTGGCGTCTGGCGGTATTTACTAATCTAGTGAAGACAATATAGGTCGGAAAAAAGACGACAATCATAGCAATACCGAGACGAATACTAGAAGTGGCGCTTTCAATTGCCCAGTAATTCTCTGTGGCATCGGGAAACAAAACATTGATAATGCCGAATAATAAAACTATTAAAAATGATAATGATAAATAAAGACTAATGAGTGACCCGAGCTGTAGTACAAAGTGCTTAGCGGTGTGATTTTCCATATAACATATTATACGCCTGATTTAGCGAGAAAGTAACCAGCATTATGAAAGGCCCACCTCGATTACTCGATGGCGGGCCATTTTCTGTGCTCCTTTCAGTGTCTGGTATAAGTGCGAGGTGTCTCGATGAACTCCATTCTGCACCGACCATACTTCATGACACTGGGGGTTAGAAGTAGTTCCTGCCGAAGACCCAGTGTCGGCACAATGCAGACATACTCAAGGGGATTATCCGACCAGATTACTACCCGGTCAAATTCTCCTAGCTTAAGTTTGACTATTCCATGAACCGTACGGAGAAATACTTGCTGATTCCGTACGCAGTCAAAACTCTCTGCTTTGGCATAACTCCGACTGCTATCAGCAATCAACTCATCCCCTAAGAAAATCTCCCAACTTTCGCCGTGGGTGGCAAAGTAAGGGTGTAAACCGAACGACAAAGGCATCCGGCCCCTGTTTTCGCATCCCTGCATCCGGCCCACTATTAACCAGTAATCAACCAGGTG
>JAYTMA010000093.1:0-15806 GCA_043728975.1 bacterium | reverse complement strand
TCACAAGATGAAATCATTCCGCAAAAACTCGCCGATTACTTAAATAGACACCCAGAGATTACACAAAAGCTTTCTAATACCGGAAAGCGAGAAATAATTATTACCAAACACAACCCGCATTATGACTGCCTGACAGCTGAATTCCTAGGTGGAGTGTATATGATGGAAGAGAACTAAAACTATTGACTACTCTCCCAGAGATGGATGTCTCGAATATTAAATAATGAATTAACTAGTTAGTGCCCTGAAAAGGGTGGTGGAGAGGCTATCTAATACTAGTTTCAGGAGTTACCTACCAATATCTGTAGTGAAAATCATTTTTCTACTTGTTATTTGAATAACTGGGAATGATTACCAATATTGACTAGAGTTAGAATTAGCACCTCTTCATCAATTTGGTAGATTAGTAAGATATCAGGAGCTAAGTGACATTCCCTAAATTCAATCATATTACCGGTGAGTCCATGATCTTTATAATTAGCCGGTAAGCGTTTTCCCTCTGATAAAAAAGAAATAGCCTCTTTGATTTTCTCCAACTTAAATCCCTGCAATTGCTTGGTACGCTTTATAGATTTCTTAAAACGACTACTGTAATAAACAGTGTATTTCATAAAACTAAAGCTTTAAATCAGCAAAAAGCTCGTCAAGATTATTGTGCCCTTTGCCTGTCTTCTTAGCGTTTTTTGTTTCCGCTAGTAACGCTCTCTCTTGGGCTATAGTAAAGCCATTTTCTGTCCTAAGGTCAAGCGGTATACTCTGGCTATTAATCACATTAGTTAAAAATAATTTTACAGCGCTCGACATATCCAGTCCGAGTGCATCAAGAGTCTCGCGGGCCGCTTTCTTAGTTTTAGCATCAATTCTAATTTGAATTGTTTCTTGTGAAGCCATAATAAGGTAATTGTATATCTTGTAGCTACAATGTCAATACAGAATTTTGTGTAGATTATATAGCTTGTGAACATTATAGGTACATAACAACTAAAGCTTTGTTAATTCATATGTTATCAATAAAACACAACCTACACTATGACGGCCTAACAGCTGAGTTCTTGGAAGGGGGTACATCTACCAGAGGAGAATTAAAATGAAAGATTTCATTGTAGGAAAGAAACTTTAATTTTTATGAATGTATAAAAAGAAAGAACCACCGCACCAGAGTGGGGAAGACGGCGTGGTGGCCTTTCTTCCGCTCGGTGTGGCGGTTCTGTGCTGGTATCTTCCGCGAAGCGACTACTCCTGGTAGTTGTTTACCGCTTTGATGATGAACTCGGCAACTATCCGGTTTGGCGCTTGTACAACTGGGTCTCCGAACTTGTCCAGAACGGCATAGTCACGTCTTCCCATGCCTCGGTCTTGGAAGCCAAGGCGCCATGGTCGAGGCGGTGGGGTAAAGTACCCTTTCTGCTCGAGCGAGGCATAAGCCTCTTCCATTGTTCCTCCTTTTAGCTGAAGTGCTTCAAGAAGACTTGGGCGCCTGCTATCGGTGTAAGAGCCTGGCACTTCAGCCTTTTTATCGGCGAATGTCTTTACATCTGCGCGGGTCAGGCCTTCCTTGTGCAAGGATTCCACAGCGTGACCTTTCTCATGGTAAACAAACATGAGAACATGTGCACCAGTGACCTCTGTCCCTTTCGGGCAGTTTGATTGCACCCCCATGATGGCTTGCTGGATCACTCTTTGGAAACCTAGCGTTGGCTGTGAATTGACTTCATCGGTGCCACACTGAATTGAAGCACTGCCACTGATGTGAGCCAAAAGACCAGATCGTAGTTGGTCTATATTCACTCTCATAAGGTCAAGGATTGCTGTCACAGACGGATCATCCAGTATTGTCACGAGCAGGTACTCTACAGTGACCTCCGTGTGTCGCTGTTCGCGGGCTATAGAGAAAGCCTTGAGCAGCACTAGTGTCCCGTTAATATATTTAATATTCTAGAATAACCTTTATCTTAGTCCTATTTTCCCAAAAAACGTTTTTACGATTTGAATTAAAATTGTGAGAAAAGAAGGTATAAAATGGCTTAAATAAAAGATATATTTTTTCGATTTTAGTTTATCGGGACACTAGTGCCTTGAGCAGCCTTTCTTGAAGTTCCTGTGCGATCATTTTTACTCCGGGTATGTTTGCCTTTCGGCGAAGAACACAAACGCTCTATGCGTTCGATTGATGATCAAGATACAAAATATATTATTCAAACTGTCTAGTAATCTGGCATGGGTTTAATTTACTTCTGCAAAGGGTGGAATTTGTGGTGGGTGTCTTCGGCGTAGCGGTCAGACGCATGGACGTAACGGGTGGTTGTTTCAAGCGATTCGTGACCGAGGAGGATCTGGATAGCGGCGGGGTTGGCGCCTGATTCGGCAAGGTAAGTGGCATAACCGTGGCGGAGGGAGTGAGCGCTCGTCGGGACAATTATACCGAGTAGCTCACGGTATCGTTTAATCTTGGCTTGGAGGTAGTTGGGGGAAATGTGTTTCTTTTTATCTGTAGCATTAGATCCTCTCTTGGCGACAAAAAGATAGGGAAGTTCGTCGTCACGCATTTTTAGGTATTCACCGATGTGGTTTTGGGCGCGTTCAGTTAGATAAATAAAGCGTTGTTTTTTACCTTTACCTTCGATAAAAATTTTCCCGGTTTGATCAATCTGATTGCGGCGGAGGTTGATGAGCTCGGAGATACGCATACCGCTGGCAAATAGAGTCTCGAGCATAGCTCGATTGCGCTGGGCGACAAATTTATTTTTCTCATACTGCATGGGTGACTCTATCAGCTTTACTAATTCTTCCAGCTCAGCTATTTGCGGATGACGCTTTTCGCGACGAAGTAACTTGATGACACTGGGATCGACGGGTACGTCGTAGTCCATATCAATCAGGTAAGTTAAGTAGCGACGTAGTGAAGTAAGGTGACGATTGATGGTGCCACTGGTAAGTTTCTGATTGGACTCTTGATTGGCTGCTGTTTTTCGGTCAGAGGAATTTAGGTACGCCTTGTATTGCTCAATAGTTCTCTTGGTTAATTTACTAAAGAGTAGGGAAGAGAGGTCATTTTGGAGGAAATTGGCAAAAGTCTCCAAATCGCGTTCGTAGTTGTATAAAGTCTCACCGGAATAATTGTTGGCTTGAATATGTAGCAAAAAATCATCCAAGGCCGGGAGAAGACCAGATGAATCATTTTTATTCTTTTGGGAAATATTATTTTTTCGCATAGCGCAACTCTGGGAAACTATTCTCTCAATATTAATTTAGGACAACGCAGAAGTGTGCCAGCTACGCATGTCCTAATGATACTACAGCAGTTGGGAATATAGCCCTTTTACTATGTTAATAACTGAGTATAATTACTCTAATACTCAGTTACTATGTATAAATAAGGGTGCTTTATATGGTGTATGTCTCTGTACCTATTTCAATTTATCCTACCTATAATTAGCCGTGCGCGTTTGTATACTATATGTTTACAGATCAACCAGTCATTGTTCGTGGCTCTTGAGTAATTTATTATTTTTAACCTAGCTTTCAATATTAATTTTAACTGAGTATAAATTTTGTCATTTTTTATCTAAAATCCGCAATTATTTGATTATATGACATTTCTCAGTTATCACTGTTATAGTGGCAATTTACCTGTCTGTTTTGACGCTCTACAATCGATTTTAAACCCCCTTAGATATTAAAGAGGTACTAGACGTCATCTCTAAGACTGACTCAAAGCCGGTCGATTTTTTGTCGGTATATGTTTCTTAGTTTTTTGTCTGCCTGCTGGCCATATATTTTATTCCGGGCAGTTTTGTACATACAAAATATTTAGCTAGGCGGATGTTTTTACTTTCTATATATCTTAAAGAGCTGGTAGATAACTCATTGGATCGATATAGGCATCAGTTGCTGCTACTGGAGTGGTAGCGGGACCGCAGCTCGTGACGGTCTTGATTTCATTAAATGCTCGTACCGATACTCCAGCTTTTACATAAACTGTGAAGTGTAAGTGCGGACCGGTGGAGTAGCCGGTATTGCCCGTATAGCCGATGATTTCACCAGTTGCCACCTTTTGTCCAGCCGTAACACTAATTACATCCTGGTGGGCGTATAGAGTTGATAGTCCATTGGCATGATCAAGGAGAGTCCATTTACCCCAAGAGAAACAACCAGGCACCAAGTCGGTATTGCCAGTGGCACGAACAGTACCAGAAAGTGGAGCATAGATGGTAGTCCCTCGAGCAGTGCCTAAGTCAATTCCTGGGTGATAAGCTCGGCCAGCATAGACACTGGCGTTTTGCTTGGCAAACTCTGTTCCGCCAAAATATTGAGTGATAATGACATTTTTAAGTGGCCAATCAAACACGCGTGTGCCTGGTGCGGGAATAGTATTTGGGTCCAAAATGAACTGTAGTTTGGCTTCAAAGTCACGTAGGTCTTTGATAATTTGGTCACGAGCTTCTTGCTTCTGAGCTAGCATTTGTTGATAGGTTTTTTCTTCACTTTTTGTTACTTCGAGTAATTTTGCTCGTTCGCTCTTGTTGTTGGTTAAGACGGAATTTTGATCATGGTACTGTGATTTTAATGACACCAAGTTAGTTCTTTTGTCGGTGTTTTCTTCTCTTTTTTCATCTAGGCTTTTTTGCAAAGTGCCTAGTAAAATAACTTTTTCAATCATTCGGTTTCGGACTGATTCTTGTTCTTCTAGTGTGCCCCAAAATTCTGATAAACGGTCATTGCGCAGAAGAATTTCAATCAGGCTCTCTTGCCCATCTTGGTACTGATTACGGATTATTTGTGCGATAGCCGAGTGATTCTCATCTATTTCTTGCTCAGTTCGGGTGATTTCTAGGACAAGTTTGTTAATTTCAAGGTCGGTATAACTAATGAGCGTCTCGGTTTTGGAGATTTCGGCCTGAACTTTTTTGCGCTCAGTCTCCAGTTGGTTAATTGCGCTTTGCAGGGTCTTTTTCTCGGCCCCGACGACCTTTAGATCGGTTTGGTATTTAGCAATTTCCTTTTCAATTTCGGCCAGTCTAGAACCGCGGTCTTTTATATCTTGCTGGAGTTTTTCTAATTCATCACTCTGAGCAAAGACGTAACTAAAATTACCGACAAAAAGCGGTAGAATGATTAGTCCGAAGAGAAAGGCTATTAGTGATTTACGTTGTATCACTCCCCTATTTTATCACATGCCAATTCAATGCGCTTGATTGTTTCAACCTGACCGATAATCCAAGCGATAGTAAATGGATCTGGAGACTGTTTCTTTCCTGATAAAGCGACTCGTAGAGGCCAAAATATCTCCCCCTTCCCCACTGCTTCTGCATAATTCCACAACGCCGCTTTAATACTATCAGCGCTACTGAAGTCGGCCTCTTTAAGTAGTTTTTTTGCCTCTTCTAAGCGTGGCTTGGCCTGTTTTATGTCAGTATCATTTTTCCATAGTAATAGTTCCGTGTCGTATTCTGGGGTGGCAAAAACAAAGTCATACTCTCCTGTCTCTGCAGCCTCCTTTATATCGGACGCTACCTGAATACGTTCAATTAAATTGGGGACTAGTTTTTCTAGTCTTTCATCTGAGTATTGTGGTAGAGCGCTGGTCGCTTTGGGTAGAGCCGTTTTTACATACTCAAATAAGGCCTCGGGCGTCTTTTTTACCAGGTGCTGTTTATTCACCCAAAGTAGTTTTTCTTCATTGAAAGAAGCGCCAGCCCTTTGAATCTTAGTTATATCAAATGCTTTTATTAGTTCAATTTCAGTGAAAATTTCTTGATCAGTACCAGGATTCCAACCAATCAAGGCCAGAAAATTAACCATTGCCTCTGGTAAAAAACCGTCGGCTCGATAATCAAGGATATCTTTAGCACCATCACGTTTACCAAGTTTTTTGGTGCGGTCATCTCTTAGAATTGGTGGCAAAGTAACAAAGACTGGGTAAATAAAACCGAGAGCATCATAGATACTAAGAAATTTTGGTTGGCTAGAAATAAATTCATCTGCCCGCATAATGTGCGTTACACCCATTTCATGATCATCAATGATGTGAGCAAAATTATAGGTAGGGTAACCATCTGATTTAATTAGTACAATATCATCAAGCATTTCGGGGCCAGCGCTAAGCTCACCTCGCACTGCATCACCCCAGGTGTAGCGTTTAATATCCTCAACCTTAAGGCGCAGTGGCTTGCTTCTATCCCAAGCGGGAGGGTTTTCTGGTCGATGATCTCGGTAGAGAAAAGGCCTTTTTTCGGCCTTTGCTTTTTCACGAAACTCAGCCAATTCTACTTCTGTGTAGGGGTCGGCGTAAGCCAGACCCTTCTTCACTAGGACTTCCGCATATTTAAGATAACTAGGCAGTCTTTCTGATTGAATACAAGAGCCAAATGGTCCAGGATTTTCTGGACCAAAATCCCAAGTAATACCTAACCAGTTTAGTGACTCCTGAAGATGTTCGATAGAACCAGGTACTTCACGCGACTTGTCTGTATCTTCTATTCTTAAAATGAAAGTACCATTATGTTTTTTGGCCCAAAGATAGGCGTAAAGAGCAGTTCTGGCACTGCCAACGTGTAAAAACCCCGTCGGAGACGGTGCGAATCGAGTGACAACTTTTGTTGAGTTTGTGGGGTTAAGATCCATGTTCTGTACCAATTTTAACCAAAATTGAGGCTATTTTTTGGGCTGCATCTGTCGGGGCAAATTGCTTGGCCGCTTTACTCATTTCCTGCCAACGAGCTTGGTTGCCAATAATAGAACGAATCTCTGATATCAGCAAGGCTTCGGTCAGGTTGCGCTCTTCAATAATTGTACCAGCTCCTGTACGGGCAAAAGCGTAGGCATTTGAGCGTTGGTCTCGACTAATTTCTTCGGGAATAGGTATAACAATACTCGGTGTGCCGTGGATAGCTATCTCAAACAAAGTGGTGCTACCGGCTCTGGTGATTACTAAAGATGACGCTGTTAAAAGAGCATTAACTTTTTCAACTGGTAAAGTGCCGGCGACATAATAACGACTTTGTAATTCTGGGTTAGTAATGAGGGATTGGGCAGTGAAGGCTATTTCCTTTTCAGTCGCTTCTCCAGTTTGGTGAAAGATTCTGGCCTGAGGCAGAAGTTCATCTAGACAACGTAAAATTAAATTATTAATTCTTTCAGCTCCCAATGATCCACCAGTGACGTAGATAAGCGGTAAGTCATCGGGAATACCTAAAGTTACAAATGGCATTGGGTCTGCCGTTAATAGAGCTTGTCTGATGGGGATACCAATCAGGGCCGTTTTCTCTGTCGGGAAAAAGGACAATGCTTCGGGGTATGAGATAGCGATGTACTGGGCAAACTTCTTAGCCATAATGTTGGCGCGCCCGGCCACCGTGTCCGATTCGTGGATTACCACCGGGATACGTAAGAGACGGGCGGCGATTAAAATCGGCACGCTGGTATAACCACCCTTACTGAATATGACATCAGGGTAAATCAAATAGAGCTTGAAGATGGCAACAAAAACACCAAAGAAATTGCGAAATAAATCAAAGAAGTTTTGGATGGAGAAATAAAGACGTAACTTACCAGCCGGACAGTAGATAAACTTAACGGAGTGTTTTTTTAAAAGCTCTTCGTTGTAGGCAATGGGGCCAAAGTAGTATAGAACGGGCTTATCTTTGTAGTCCCCCAAGGCTTCAGCTACCGCAATAAGTGGATAGAAATGTCCCCCGGTACCCCCACCAACAAAACCAATTCGCATATTAAATAAATTATATCATGAACGCTTATCGTGGAGACGATATTTTGACACATTTAAGACAATACCAAGAGAGGCTAAGATAGCTATAAGTGCAGTACCACCATGACTAATAAAAGGTAATGGAAGTCCAGATAAAGGAGCAACTCCAAGCATCGCTGCAATATTTAAAAAAGCTTGGCTAGCAATAAGAGTCATAAATCCTACAACCAGTAACATACCGAAGAGGTCTTCGGCTTGGGTGGCGATTTTGAAACCCCGGAAAGTAAAAAACGCTAAAAGGAAAATTAAAATAGTCGATCCCAAAAACCCAAACTCTTCGGCATAAACGGCAAAGATGGAATCCCCGATTGGCTCTGGCAGGTATTCAAATTTTTGAATACTCTGACCGTAGCCACGACCAAGAAATCCGCCTGACCCGACAGCAATAAGAGATTGTTCTATTTGGTAACCACTTCCCAAGGGATCGGATCCTGGATTGATGAAAGTCGTGATTCGGTCCATCACGTAAGGTCTAGCCAAGGCTACTACCACAAGCATCGCTAAACCGGCTAAAGCCAGCATTAAAATATGTTTCCACTTTGCTCCGGCCGCTACGAACATGGCAATTCCAGCCCCTACCATAATCATGAAAGTATCAGTATCAGGTAATGCCAACATGACTGCTCCGGCGGTCGCCAGGACTCCTATAAATGGGAGAAAGCCATAGCGCCAGGATTCAATTTGGCGATGTGTCCCAGAGAGTAAAGAGGCAATATAAATTACAAACGCCACCTTTAAAAATTCTGAAGGTTGAATTGTTGTGAAGCCAATATCAATCCAACGGGTGGCACCAGAGTGAGTCATGCCTAAACCAGGGATAAAAACCGCCAAGGTAAAGAGAATGCCGATGATGTATATATAAAGTGCATATTGTCGCCAATTACGATAGTAAATGGCACTGGTGACAATCAAAGCTATGCCGCCGCCAATAATGCCAAAGAAAAATTGATTGAACGCTACTGAGCTAAAACTGGCCCCGCTACGAGCAAGTAAGCCTAGTGAAGCCGAGGAAAAAATAAAAAAGCCGATGACAACTAAGATACTAATTAAAGAAAGAAGGATAAGATCAACGGATTTTGGAGCTCTGGCTTTCATATAATACTAGCCATGATGACTCCAGTAATGGCGCAAAGTAGACTGATTATCCAGTAGCGCATTGTCACTTTGTAAGATGGCCAGCCGATGGCTTCAAAGTGGTGATGTAATGGTGCAATGCGAAAAAACTTACGCCCAGTAGTTTTTCGGTAAATTACCTGAATAATATTAGATAGAACTGTAGCCATTAATAAAAAGCCGATGATTGGGAGAACTGTTATCCCTGAGCCACCAGGAACTATTTGGTCGGTCATGAGTACCACGACCGCCAGGGTAAGAGTTAGAGGCATGGAGCCTGTTTCCGTCATCCAAAAACGGGCCGGTGGAATGTTAAACCACAAGAAAGCTAATATACCACCAGCTACCATTACACAGAAAGCCGCCAAATCGTACTGAGTCTGAATAATTGCCACCCCGGCATAGGCAATAAAAATTGTTCCAAATACTCCCCCCGATAGACCGTCTATACCATCGATTACTCCGCTGGCATAAAGCGCGTTAGTTAAAAGAATAAAGAAAGGAATAAGCCAAATACCGACATAGAGTGGGTCGGCAAATGGTAAGCTAATAGTAGTTACACCTAGCTTGGCATAAAACCACCACCCGATAAAAGCAGCCAAAAGGCTGATCAGAGTCAGTCGTACAGAAAGTCTTACTCCTACCCCACCATGTTGAACGTCATAGAAATCATTAAGCAGACCAACCAAGGCACCAATAATTAAAACTGAAAATGGGATCCAAGTTTGTGAGCGACTAAGAAAGAAAACGTCAGAGAAAAATTTTATATCGGTCGTTACGGTTAAAATAAAAATAATAAAAGTGGAGATTAAAATACTACCCCAAATAACAATCCCACCCATGCGTGGAGTCTTGGTCTCGTGCTCGCCTTTTAGGCGATTAAATTCGGTCGCCTCATAACCACCGAGGGCTACTTTTCCGCCTTGTTTTTTCCAAACTTGATATTTAAAAAGATAGTGCGTCAGAATAGGGGTAATTGCTACACCGATAGCAAAAGTGATAAGGGCTGGTAGGAGAATTTTTAAGATGAGAATTTCCATACTATTCTTGATTTAGAGTAGCTATCGTGGCAGCAATTAGTTTTTTCATGTCGCTAAAGCGCTCTGTTCTAGTCGAGCCCAAGACAGTAATAACAATCGGTCGGTTAAAGCCGGCATCAAAAATCACTGTAAGGTTGCCACCAGCCAGGTCAGTATAACCAGTCTTTGAACCGAGCAGATTTGGTATCTCACTGATTATCTCATTGGTATTGTTTGCTTCATGAAATTGCCCCAGTGAATTATATAAACGGGTTTTTGGGGCGGTGGTGGGCTTCAATATTTCTGGGTACTTAGTGTAGATATGTTCTACCAGGAGACTAACATCACGTGCACTACCATAAGCACCGGCAGCTGTGGCTGAGATATCAAGCCCGGTGGCATTAAAAAATTTCATGCTATCAAGACCAATTTCTTCGGCCGTGATATTCATACCAGTAGTAAATTGTGCTACTCCCGTTCCTTCGCCTAGTAATCTGCCAACTGCATCAGCTAGCATATAAGCAGCGCTATTGTATGAGGTAACTAGAGCAAAGTCCGCTAATTCTTTTACTCTAAATACTTCCCCAGGTTGGAGTGTGCCGCCACTTTGTTCGGAGGCGGCGGAAGCGGTAATAGTGATTGGTGTATCGTCCTCTACTAGCTCATAGGCCACTAAAGCCGTCATGAGCTTCGTGATAGACGCTAGTGGTAATGCTTCATTGGCATTCTTTTCGTAGAGAGCCTCTTTGTTATTTAAATCCCAAACAAAAGCTGCCTTAGCATCGACCGAAACAGTCTCAATTTGCCTTACGGGTGCTATAGCAGAAGCCGTAACCACTACGTCTATATTTTCTGGTAGGTTGATGTGTCCTTGATTGAAATAAGAGAGAGTTTTGGGGATGACTACCGTACTAAAAATACCAAACAGAATTAAACCAATTACGGCCAAGTGTGGAATAATAGAAAACTTTGGCGATTCTTCTCTGGGAAGGATTGGCGCTATTTCCTCTTCTAGGATGAAAGTATTTTCTTCAGGGGGATTCATAATTATATTGGCTCTGTTTCTTCAGGTGTTAAAGCGGTAAAATTCTCTAAACTATCGGCGATCCGAGCAAAGTCCGGTAGATCATGTTTCTTGGTTATACCTAAGTGAGCCAACAAGGCTGGACTGACTACAAACTCATAGCCACTGCCCTGTTTGTTTGGCAATCGGTCCACTAATCCGCGAATTTGTAGATTTCGCAATATAAATGATGAGTTTACACCACGGATGCGGTCAATCGCACTACGACTAATTGGCTCTTGGTAGAGAATAATAGCCAAGGTTTCGGCTCCAGCTTTTCCAATATCAGCTTTTAGTTCATTTTTACGCATGGCCTCAATAATCGGGGCGAGCTCTGGAGCGGTCACGAGTTGGATTTCGTCACTAGTTTCTATGAGCCTCGTTGCGCCAGTTTTTAGGCGGTCGCCGATGATTTGCAGGGCGCTTTGGAGATCTTCAGTCGAAACACCAAAAAGCTTCATCACCACCGTCTTTTTTTGCGGTGCAGACTTATAAAATAGCAATCCTTCAATTAGGATATCAATTGGCATACGGTTGATTGTAGCACATAGGGATTCCGCTGTTTATGGGCAGTGAACAGGGCGAATATCAATAGTAACGAGGGGTTTCTCCTTTATCTAGCTCGATATGTATATCAGAAAACCGCCCGACTTGGGTCACGATGAGATTGCCTTGTTTAAACAGCTCCAAAATAGCCAGAAAACTAATAATTATGACCTTTTTCTCTACTTCTCCGGCATGGAGCTCGGAAAACCGTGTATGTAGGTTTTGCCGGATGCGGTTTTCCAGCCTGGTCATCATTTCTTCTAAGGTGATGGTGGCTTTTATATTGGCTTTTTTTGGCTCTTCCTTTTTTGGTAGATTGGCTAGGGTATCGACCATGGCACTATGGAGTGCCGTCATAGTGCATAAGTGATCTGGCACAAAAATTTGCACTGCGGGCTTATGAAATTGTGGGCTATAGAGGGTGTTTTTTCCAAACATGGTCTGTAGCGGAATAGCTACATCGCGAATAATCTGGTAACGTCGCAGTCGTTCTTCTAGGTCCTCGATACTTTGCTCTTCCTCTTCGGTTAGTTCAAGAATCGGTAAAAGTGATTTTGATTTTACCAAGAGTAAGGTCGCCGCGAGACTAATGAATTGTGTCGTGTTAGGTAATGACAGCTCTTGCATCAGACTGACTTGACGCATGTACTCATCGGTCACCTCGGCTAGTGAGATATCATTGATGAGAAGCTTACGCCGCTCGACTAAATCCAAAAGTAACTCCAAAGGTCCTTCAAAGACGGAGGTTTTTATCAAAAAACTAGGAACAATAATAGGTGTCATGATTTCTAAATAGTATCATGCCAACTTACTTTAATTAATTTTACCTGTGGTCGAAATAGCCTTCGTCAATCATCGCTTTTTGGATTACCTGATTAAAGGTGTCAATAATTTTAAATGGAGCAATGTAATGATCTTTAATCCTCCTGCTTTGTTCAGCTGTAGTTTTGTTTAAATTTATTATGTGCATACCAAACTCATTATAGATCTGAATGAGTGGTTCGAAACGGTCAATTGCTTTTACAAATCTAGCTTCAAAAGTTTCTTGATTTTCATATTCGTCTATATGTTTTTGGAAATCTAACTTTAAATGGTTTGGAGATTTATCTAAAACTTTCAATTTGGCAATTTTCTCTCCATCTCTAATTGTGTCAGTTTTAAGGTAGCCAATGGTGTCACCAGTTTCAATTTCATCAATATCATGAAGGGTAATCATTTCATAAATACAAACTCGATCCCAATCACCTGTCGGATTCTCTAAGGGTAAGAAGTATTGAGCGCAAATATGCATACCATAAATATGTTCTGCCACAGACTCCGTAAATAGTCCCTCGGGTCTTTTTTGACCATAACGGATTTCGTGTTTGAGGCCGTAGAGGTACTGTAACTTACGGACCTCACTGAGGATGTGCTCTTTGGTGAACTCTGGAGTTGGTTGTGACATATCTAGGTTTAGTTGACCCTACGTTCGGTCGTTATGGTTTCTCCGTAAGTCTGATTTTGCTCTTGAATTTTAGCTACCGCCCCAAACATAATTGTAAATACAAACAAAACTGCAATCAGGCCGATAAATAATTTGTGTATTTCATCCATTAGCATACGCCCAGTTTAATATTTTTCCAAAAAACTCACTAATAAACGAATCGGTTCACCAGTGGCGCCTTTGGCTAATTTATCGCTCGGGATGCTGTCCATGCGGGGAGCCATATCGATATGACACCAAGGGGTATTTTTGGGCGCAAAGAAAGATAAAAAACTGGCCCCTTCGATACATCCTCCATAACGGGAGAAGTTAGTAGCGATATTACTGATATCAGCGCGGTGACTTTTTAGACTACTTTTATACTCATCCCAAAGTGGTAGGGGCCAGACCAAATCGCCACTGCTTTCCCCTAGTTCACGTAGGATTCTCTCAAGAGCAGTATCCTTGGTTAAGATTGCACTAGCGTGCTGTCCAAGGGCTACCAAAGCGGCTCCAGTTAGTGTAGCGACGTCTAAAACCACCCGAGGGGAATATCGCTCACTATAGGTGTAAGCGTCAGCCAGGACCATTCTGCCTTCGGCGTCAGTATGGAGTACTTCTACTGTTTTTCCATTCATCGCCGTCACTATATCCCCTGCCCGCATCGCATCATCAGAGATAGCGTTTTCAGCGGCTGGTACTAGGGCTACGATATTTTTCTTTATGCCAAGCTTCGCTGCTATCGCTATCGCTGCCAAGACCGATGAACCACCAGACATATCGAGGTGCATGTCGTGCATAAACCCGGATGGTTTTACATTTAGACCACCCGAATCATAGGTAATACCCTTCCCTAATAGCATTATTGGTTGTTTGTCTTTAGTTATGGTCTTACCAGTATTTTTCCCGGCTCCCCAATATTCGGCAATGATGAGCTTGGTCTCATTCTTGGTACCTTGGCCGACGGCTAGGAGAAGTCCCATTTTTAATTTCTTCAATTCCTTCTCGCCGAGGACTTTAACTGTTACTTTGGTACCTTTCATCAAATCTCCGGCTTCTTTAGCCAGGTTACTCGGAGTAAGATCGATAGCAGGCTGATTGGCAATATCACGCGCCTTATTTATATATTCACCGACAATCAGTCCACGCTTCAGTCCGGCCTGCGCTTCTTTACTAGTAAAGTTGCAAAGTAATATCTCTTGTAACCCTGTGGCTTTACTCTTCTTGGTTTTGTAGGTAGTGAATTCATAGTCAGCCAAGAGTAGATTTTCAGCTACGGTTGAAGCCAGCCAACTTTCCCCGGCTCCGATTAAATTTTTGAAATTTAAGTCAGAAAAATCAATCGCCAGGGCTTCTACCTGATGACTCTTCGCTGCTTGTACAATCCCGCGCAGGAGGGTGCGAAAACTGCGCCGGTCTAGTTTGTCCCACTTCCCTGTTCCCATTCTATATTCGGTATTACCATCAGCTGTCTCAATAAAACGGTGTTCACTCAGCGGTTTTTCAGTTAGGACCAAGCGACAGTATTTTTTTGGCGTAGCGGCGAGCAGTTTGGGTGTGGTGGTGATTTTAAGCATATGGCAGATAGTATATCATTTGTTTATTTAGATACGAAAACACGGACCAGATTGGTCCGTGTTTAGCAACCAGAAATTGTCCTTTGATAGGTATACTACTTCAAATCTCAGCTTCAGTACTTTGCTCTTTACTGGTGAAGGTGTCTATGCGATTGATATCCCGGGGGAAGAGCGTGGCTTCCTTGACGTTAGCAACTCCACAGAACTTGGCCGTCAGTCGTTCTAGACCCATACCGATTCCGCCGTGTGGTGGGATGCCGTGTTTGAAGGCTTGGAGATAGAATTGAAATTTGTCTGGATCCAGTCCCTTGTCTTTGATTCTTTGTACCAAGTCCTCGTACTTATGAACGCGCTGCCCACCCGAACACATCTCGAGTCCGCGGAAGAGTAAATCAAAACTGCGAGTAAACTCCGGACAAGCTGGATCAACTTGAGTATAGAATGGTCGCTTCTTGGTTGGGAAATGGGTAACGAAAACGAAATCAGAACCAAGGTTTTGGTTAGCGTAATCGCAGAGGAAGCGCTCATCCTCTGGCTCTAGGTCGGGTTCGGTGGTCTTATCTACCCCGGTCTCCTTTTTGATAAGCTCCTGGGCTTCTCGCAAGGTCATAACCGGGAAAGCTTCAGGTGCTAAAGCTAGTGGCATATCCAAGAGGACTAGTTCACTAGCACAGACTTTGTTCACATGTTCTACTATCGCGCGCATTAGTTTGGTTACTAAGGCAATCACATCAGTATGGTCTTTAATAAAGGCCATCTCAAGATCGAGCATAGAGATTTCTGAGAGGTGTCGTGTCGTGGCGCTTTTCTCAGCGCGGAAAGTTGGTCCGACCGCAAACACACGTTCGAAAACACCAGCCATGATTTGCTTATAGAGCTGTGGACTGGTAGCCAGCGACGCCTCTACACCTTTAAAGTACTTTACTTTGAAAACTTCTGCTCCACCTTCAGCGTCACCTCCGACGAGCTTGGGGGCTTGGAACTCAGTAAAGCCTTCACTGTTAAGATATGAGCGGTAGGCGACGAGGATTTCCGCCTGGACTTTGAAGATGGCTCGCTCATGCTCGCGACGGAGAGTTAGTGGGCGGTAATCAAGCAAGGTGTCGAGATTAAGTTCACTGTCCATATCAAATGGCACAGGTTCAGCTTCATTGATGATTTCAATTTTGGTTACCTCAAGTTCGATGTCCCCATTCTCCATTTTTTCATTGCGCATTTTTTCGGGACGAGCATGGACATTACCAGTTACTTCTACCACGTA
>JAYTMA010000092.1:0-3173 GCA_043728975.1 bacterium | reverse complement strand
AAGTTGGTGTCATAGAGTTTGTCCATAAAAACGGCTCCTTGTTTAGGTAGGATACTTTTGACTGCTTTAAAATCCGGCACACTCGCATTCGTGATGGCTGATTTTTTAATCAGTCCAAACCGCATATCAACTGCCAGGTGTCGTTTATGACCAAACCAGATTTTGTTTTTTGACTTAGCTCCACTCCTAGCATCGGTGTCTGCCACGTACTTTTGCACATTACTATTGTTTAGCTTCTTCTCACCATCAGCCAAGGCCTTGTCTCGTTCTTCCCATAGAGCCGCTCTAGTGATAATGGTCGAAGCGTCAATGAAAGTGAAGGCATTACCGAAGAGGCCACGAGATTCTAGCGTAGCATTGATTTCTTGAAACATGATAGCAATACGTTTAGTACCGATTCTTTTTCTAAGTTTAGAAAAGTATGAAAAGTCTGGAGTGGGTTCCGTCAAACCAAAGCAACAGAACCATTTGACAGCCAAGTTCTCTTTGAGGGTTTTCTCCATACTACGATCACTATAGTCTTCCCAAAATTGGATTAAAAGGGCCTTGATTCCTTTCTCGACGTCGATACCCTCCGCGCCAATAGTGGAATACGTTGCTCGCATTGGTTCTGTTAAGGAAGCAAAGTCGATGATCTCATTGATGCGTTTAAAGGGGTGGTTAGCAGTGATGATGAGGGCGAAGACTTGATCTTCGGTGGCCAGGTTTAACCTGGTGGTTTGGTTGGATGGAGTTTGCATTGTATGGCTATAATTAAGGGTTAATTGACTATATTATAGTATTTTGTGGGAGGAGTTTTTAGGTAGTGAGTGGGGGGGGGTAATTGGCAACAGTCCCATACAGTGATGAAAAGACAGTCGCTCGAGCCAAGTGATGATCCGACACCGCTTGTACACCGAGTTGCCTCCTTAACTAAACGGTGGTTATTGGGGACACATCAAGGTAGTGTTCAGTTAGAGAATCTATCAGGGTATCTCGATGAGTTTGTGTTTCGATTCAACAGACGAAAATCACACTCATGTGGTAAAGTGTTTTATCAGTTGGTGCAAGGAATGCTTCGTGTTACTGACAAGGGGTGACAAGCGCTTACGCCAGTAGAATAATTCAATAATGTTCATAATTTAACATGAAAAACGCTGTTTGTCTATACTAAATTATGATTTCTATATAGTACTTACTACTACGCAGTATTAAAGAATATGATACAATCGGAGACATTATGTTTGGAAAATTGAAACAATTTGCACTGAAGAAGGTACTTCAGTCACAAATGAAGAACGTACCACCAGATCAACAGCAAATGATTATGGAAATGCTAGAGAAAGACCCAGCTTTATTTGAAAAAATCGCTAAAGAAACACAAGAGGAGTTGAAGAAAAACGGCAATAATCAGATGGCTGCCGCCATGAAAGTGCTACCGAAATACCAGAAAGAAATCATGCAAATCATGAGTCCAGAGATGAAAGATAAGCTGGTGAAGATGCAGACAGGTTCACATGGCAAATTCAATCCAAATGGTAGTATCCGCCAATAAATAAGAGTAGGCTGAAAAGTAATCAACACGCCGGAAACTTCGTTTCCGGCGTGTTCCGTTATACTAGTAGTATATGCAAAATCCCAAAAATATTGTGGTGCTGTGTGGGCATCCAGATGCAGATTCTTTTAGTGGTACAGTAGCTGATCATTACCAGGTCGGAGCGGAAGACTCTGGACATGTAGTGTCTCGAGTAAACATTAGTGATTTGCACTTTGATCCTATCCTCCATAAAGGCTATAAGGAGATTCAGCACCTTGAACCAGACCTAATCGAGTTACAAAATAAATTTCGGGCAGCCGATCATATAGTGATTATCTATCCCAACTGGTGGTGTACTATGCCAGCTATTTTAAAAGGTTTATTTGATCGTTTCTGGTTACCAGGTTTTGCTTTCAACTTTAATAAGGAGACCAAGAAGATCGAAAAGCACCTAAAAGGGAAAACTGGTCGCGTGATTATTCTCTCCGGTTCACACAGTCCATTTATGACCTGGTGGCAATTTGGTGACTATACCAATGAGATTCAATACGGTATCCTGGAATTTGCTGGTATCAGGACAGAAGTCAGTTCCTTTGGGCCGTGCGAAAAAGTGGATGAAACAGTACGCGTAAAGTGGCTAAAAGAGGTAGAAAATCTAGGTAAAAAAGGCCTTTAAATAAGCCCCTCTAGAGACCCCACAAAACCCTCTAAAAGAATTGACTTTTAGAGGGTTTTGTGCTATTATATATGTTGGAAGATACTCAGAAATCTGAGTATCAAAACGTTCGCCACAACTCACACACTGGAGGCTCACATGAGCAACTTGAATCGTTTCATCATCGGTCTCGCAACCCTGGCCTCGCTGGTCCTCACTGGCTGCGGTGGCACGTTGGTCATTGGTGGCAAGCCCACCTATGCCCAGAACAGAACCCCTGCGGTTTGCTCATGGAATCAGTCTGATTCCCGGTACGGAGGCACGAAGCAACAAGCGTACTCCCAAACTTGTACGGAAACGTACGACCTGGGCGACTTGCGTTGTACGCGCACTTGGTCACAATCGAATGCGACCCAAAATGCTCCAGGTACCCAGTACGACGGACGTTCCTCGAGCTACAACTCGAGTCAGCCATACTGCGTACAGAAGCCACAACCTCCGGTCGTAAAGCCTCCGGTAGTGGAGACACCACCGGTAAAGGCACTTACGCCAACCCCGAAGGACGCCACTTGTGGCGACTTCAGGAATGGCGGCGCACCAGGCAGACTAATCCGGGACTGCTACACCCGAGAAGACCAGGCAGCCGGACGCATGAGCTGTCTTCGGGGCTGGGAAGAAGTCTGGGTCGGGGGTGTCTTCCAGGTGACAGGGATTGACTCCGCCACCTGGAACTGCTCACCCAAAGCCGCACCCGCACAGAGTGCAGCACCCAGGGCTGAGGACTCACGGAACGACTCTGCCATTCCACAAGCACGGCGTCCAAATTATGGACGCTGAGAAGATTAGCCCCTTGTGGCTGATCAAGACGAAAAGGCATCGCTTGCGATGCCTTTTTTAATACCCTGAGGGTTTTCAGTGTTATACTAGGTTATGAATAATCAATCTACTTGGTATCTGGACCTAATTAAACCGACTTGGGCACCGCCGGGCTGGCTCTTTGGA
>JAYTMA010000091.1:0-1097 GCA_043728975.1 bacterium | reverse complement strand
GCAGCACTGAAGGTACCAATAACAGTACCGGGTTTTTCACCGCCCTTCATTGAAAATTCAGGGTCAATCGCAAAAAATACATCCGGTCGCTCTAGGTACTTCCGAAACTTTGGTAACTCAACCTCAAGTGTACTTAGTCCTACTTGGATATCGAGTATCATCACCCCATTAATTTTCTTGGCCAAGTCATAGGCTTTCTCTATCTCCGCATCAGGCATCACGGCTCGGTACATGCCGTCTCTTCCGGCCTCGGCCTGAGCCACCATGGCAATGTATTCAATCGCCGGTAAAACTGGTGTGGTCGGGTCAGCTTTCTCCCACTGCGCTTGAGCTTCCGCTAAGCGATCCAACATCGCTTCTGGCTCTAGCTCACCCAAAATACCCATCTGCCGAGAATAAAAGTTACCGTAATAGGCCAAGATGCGTTTGTAAGGTAGCACTGCCCCACCGTGTGGGTAGGCGGCGGCTTTGGGCCAAAGGGCTCCATCTACAGTGACATTTGTACTTGAACTATACCGCAGTAATGAAGGGGCGGCAGTGGTCGTCGTTGATACGATGAGTGAACCACTGCTATCAGTACTCGTACTTACAACCGTGATTGGTGGCGGTGGCACATAGCCGGCCAAGACTAGCAGTCTTTTGTCATAGTCCACGGTATCAAGTACCGCCGGCCAAACCGAGACCGCTACTAACTCTTCTTCTTCTCCCGACTTGGTAGAAGAAGCTATCATGGCTATTCCTACTGTTTCTTTTTTGTAGACTATCGGATTATGCTTCATATCAATCCAGGTATAGCCGAGCATAAGCATAAAAAGGCCGGCCAAAATAACCAACGCATAATGTATCTTAGCCTTCATCATCACCTGATACTATCACACCCCAAGCAGAGATAAAGGCTATGTATTGAGGGAATGGGGTCAGGGTAGGAATGGAGTCAGCCACTATTTTTACTTTTTATAATGAATTACGCTGGGACTTTTTACCCATTCTTTGCGAAATCATAGACGATAGAATACATTTTGGGATTTCATATAAAATGGCGGTACGTAATTTTATACGAGTTTTTCGTAAAAAATATTTGTCACGTAAAGCTTTTG
>JAYTMA010000090.1:0-1056 GCA_043728975.1 bacterium | reverse complement strand
GATTTAACTTGATGATGATTTCTAAATGCAGTCCTACAACCCTCCAGCGGCACGCCGCCGAAGTTTAGGCTATTCCCATTTCGCTCGCCACTACTCAGGGAATCACTATTGTTTTCTTTTCCTCCCGCTAATTAGATGTTTCAGTTCACGGGGTTGGCTCTCCTTGCGGAGTACTATACCTTCAGTATAGTGGGTTGACCCATTCGGAAATCCAGGGATATAATGCTTGTGTGCAGCTCCCCCCGGCTTATCGCAGCTTACCACGTCCTTCGTCGCCTCTCAGACCCAAGGCATCCACCATGCGCCCTTAGTTGCTTTAAAAAAATTAGAAACTAGATTTATTTAGAGACGATATTACTCGTCTTTCAAATTGTAGTTTGTTACCCGACCACATTGCTTCAAGACCACCATTTAAAAAATAGTGTGTCAAAAAAAATATGTGATCGAAAAATATTAGATTATCATTCTAACATTTGTTTTCCCAATATGTCAAAGATCTTTCTAAAAGCCTTTAGCTGATAGCTATTAGCTGTTAGTGTGCAGATAACATGGCTTCGAGCCATTCATTGCCTCACAGGCGTTATCTAAATAATAAAAGAACTAATTTTCAAATCTTCGTCAGATTAATCAGTTGGTGGAGGATATCGGAGTCGAACCGATGACCCTCTGCGTGCAAGGCAGATGCTCTAGCCAACTGAGCTAACCCCCCAAATTATTGGTGCTATCAGCTACCAGCTGTTAGCTATTAGCTTTAAGCTTTTACAGTAGACCCGACCAGATTTGAACTGGTGACCCCTACATTATCAGTGTAGTGCTCTAACCAGGCTGAGCTACGGATCTAAATAGTAGATCCCGATGTCGGGTTACTTTATAAAAAAATAAAGAACTTGCTTTTAGTTTTGCCATGCAATTACGCAAGACAAATTGAAAGAAAAGGAAACAATAGCTGATAAGTTTTTGCTCTAAAAAGGAGGTATTCCAGCCGCACCTTCCGATACGGCTACCTTGTTACGACTTAGCCCCAGTCACTAGTTTTACCCTAGGCGGCTCCTTGCG
>JAYTMA010000089.1:0-2426 GCA_043728975.1 bacterium | reverse complement strand
TCTCAGGTGTTATGAAAAAAAGAAAAGAAACCAAGAAGTTAGAGCTTCAGGGAATCAGTATCATATTAGAGATGCAAGAACGCGGTTTGTCGTTTCGAGCAATCGAGAGTCAGTCTGGTCATAGCAAGAGTCATGTTGGAGATGTCCTGCGCAACTGCAAGCACCGCGATTGGCGTGTATGGGGCAAGTATTCACTGATGGAGAAGAGCCAGTACATTGAAAGGCAGTTAAAGAAGCGCAAGCAAAAAGGGCTCGCTAAAAGGCGCGGGCACATCAAGGATGTAACAATTAGAGAACATATTGCAAAAGAGCTGATTGATGCTCACTTCAGCCCAGAAATTATTAGCGAGACGATGGAGAAAAAGATTGGCAAGAAAGTCTGTATTAAAACGATCTACACCTTCATCAAGAAAGAGCGTTGCGATCTCACCCAGTACCTAACTGAGCGTGGCAAGCCAAGAAGGCAGCGAGTAATGCACCCTAGAAGCAAGTTTAAACAGGGCGCGCCGCAAAAAAGATCTCATAGAGAGCGTTCAGCCGGAGCAAACGATCGGAGCGAGCCTGGTCACTGGGAAGGCGATACGGTAGTGAGCAACAAAAAAGGGAAAGGAGCGGTCTTAAGCCTTAGAGAACGAGACTCTCGGGAGCAAGCATTCATTCTCGTTCCTGACCTAAAGGGTAAAACGATTAAGAGCAGAATCTGGGCATTTCTTGAGCAATTACCTCCAGAACGCAGAAAATCAGTAACGCTTGATAATGGGCCCGAATTCCCATACTCAGTCCTGATCTCATTGGAAGCCAAGTACGAAGGGCTCTTGTTCTTCTACTGCGACCCGTACAAGTCGTGGCAAAAAGGAACGGTCGAAAACGGTCACCGCATTCTTCGCTGGTACTTTCCTAAAGGCACTGACTTCTCAAAAGTTGCAGCAGAAAAAATCGAGCGCGTTGAAAATATTATCAATAATCGCCCCTTGAAATGCCTTGGGTTTTTATCACCGATTGAATTTTTGGCTGAGCAGCGGCGCTTGTCGCTAGAAGCTGCTTAACCGCAGCTACAAAAGAGACCCTTAGTCCGCACACCAGAAAATCAACGGGGTTGAAATTCTTCTCACACCTAAAGCAACGACCAAGGTTCTCTTGTGGGTTGATACCAGTCTCATACTCGTTGCATAGAGGGCAGAGGAAGCGCTCCTTACCCTCAACCACTTTCCACTCAGCTGCACGCAGTACTTTAATAACATGCTCTACGGGTATTTTATTTCTAACCCACATTAACTCATCAGAACTAAATCTTCTCGCCATACAATCTCCTATAGGTTGTTTATGGCTCAGATGGTTCAACTCTCAGAGTTCGGTGCGCTCTTTATTGAAAATCTTATCGGCGGGCTCGGGGCGGGCTCCTGTCACTATCGTTCTGGGCGGGGTCGGCGGGCTCTTATGTTACCATCTTGGTACATTCGGCATATCTATTTCTACAGGGTGTCCTTTCTTGAAATTACAATGTGCCAGCATGGAATCCCTCCAACCAACGCTTTAAACTCGCTCTTCTCAGGTAAATTGCCGGAATTCTTGACGCTCCTTATCTAGGTGCTGAATAGTTACGTTTAATTTAGTCAGTCTTTTTTAGATTCAACAGAGAACGTGTATCTAAAATCAGTTTTTCTCCTTTACTTTTTGCGATCCAAATAAAAACTACTCCTTTGCAGCACTTTCAACCTTCAGGATTCCAATTATTCACTCAATAATGCCACTCTCCCTGGATTTACCTGCTTTTCTTGCGCGAAGCGTGAGAAAAGCAGGCTAGTCATGATTATCGGAAGATAGCTTTAAAAGGTTTGAAAAGACATCTCTCTATTGGAAAAAAGCTAAAAAGCTTGCTAAACTCTTAGGAAAAGATAATCGGCATTACCAAACACACTCGGAGATACCACCCATGAGCAACGAAGAACTTGAGATGAAAGCCGAACTTGAAAGGCTGCGCGCAGAAAACGATGCACTCAAAAAGACTAAAGAAAAAGGTTTAACTCTTAAAATTGGCGAAAAAGGCGGGCTCTCTGTGTACGGTCTTGGGCGCTTTCCAGTAACTCTTTATAAAGAACAGTGGACTAGGTTACTGGATATGAATGGAGAGATTCGTAAGTTTATTGAGCTCAACAACGATAAACTTAAGACCAAAGAATAGCTCTAAATTTTAAGATTACCGCCCTTACTTCTTTTTTAACCTCTATAAAGGTAATTTATAGGATCATCTAAGTTAATGACAAAAAGATGCCTCTTGTCTTTTACTGGCTAACGTATTGATAAGACATATAACTATTGATTTGTGCTTAAAACTCAACCGCCAGACATTAAAACGTCGTTAGTCTAAAGCCCACTACTCAAGAAATCTTTAAATAACACTCTAGCCAAAAGATACTTAGGATTAT
>JAYTMA010000088.1:0-1350 GCA_043728975.1 bacterium | reverse complement strand
ATGTTAAAAATAAATACAAAATATACCCTAACTACCCCACATGCCACCAAGACCATTAGTATCAACTCTGAGGCAGACAAAAATTACTGGAAAAAGTATCAGGCAATGGAAGGGTTCGTATTTACTGAATATACAAAACCACGTATTCATATCTCAGATAGTGCTTGCCACTCTTGCGAGGGTTAGGTTATCCCCACGACCCTCTAACAATCCACCGGAAATGCTATAATATAGCTCTATTGGAGAGCAATAAATGCAGAGGAGTGATACTTATCTGCAACTATAGCTCTCTAATATGATGGTTGGTTAAATTCAGCTTCGGAGAGCGTCTCCGGGGATGTCGGGTGAGACGGCATGTGTTCCCATGTTGCGGGTTGCTCGCAAACGAGGCGTCCATCCCACGCCTACAACCGAAGTTGAGCTTAGCTAACCATCACAAACTTGCCGTAGCGTTCTCGCTATTGGTTACTAGCTTAAGACCTTAATGTATTTTAGAACTTATTAGCTCTCTGCTTATACTAGCTGGCATGTTAAGTCCTATGCCAGTAGCCGCAGACGAGATCATAGAAGTTACAGAAGAAGTTATTGTTGAAACTGAGACAGAAAGAATTGAAAGACTAGTACGAGAAGCGTTTAAAGACGCACCTATCATGGTAGAAGTGGCGCGTTGCGAGTCACAGTTTAGAAACGTACCAAGCGAAACGGGGGATTTCGGGCCGTTTCAAATAAACCAAGTCCACAACAAACGACTACAAGAACTCGGACTAGATAGAACGGCGATTGAGGACAATGTAACCTACGCTAGACTGCTTTACGACAACCGGGGCACACAGCCGTGGTATATGTCTAAGCATTGCTGGGGGGAGTAATCCACAGGCCATACTTGTAATGAGTATGGCTTTTGGTATTGTGGTTAAGTAGTTAAGTAGTTAATAAATTATATGAAAACAATAATAATAGATGGAATTGAGTACGCGCCAGTGTCTGAAATGATGAAAGTTCCAGCCGAATCAAAAGAGGGGTTAAGGTACGTGATTGTCCGTACACATTCAGCCGGGGTTTTTGCTGGATACTTAAAAGAACGAGTTGGTAAAGAAGCTACTCTTTTAGAGGCGCGACGGTTGTGGTATTGGGAGGGCGCGGCTTCGCTGTCTCAGCTTTCAGTAGACGGCGTTAGTAAGCCGGAAGGCTGTAAGTTTCCTGTAATAGTCGAGCAAGTAGAGCTAACGGAGGTTATAGAAATACTGCCAGTAACAGAGACAGCTAAGGCTAGTATTGACGCTGTAGCAGTATGGAAAAAGTAACCAACAAGAACTCTGGCTATGGCCATAGCTCTGGCTCTGGCGTTGG
>JAYTMA010000087.1:0-2839 GCA_043728975.1 bacterium | reverse complement strand
CTCATTGACGGCCGTGATCATACATATGCAAAGGATGCAAATCACGTATATAGATCCGGAGAAATTATTAAAGATGCTGATTCTTCAACATTTAGTTTGATCTACCTTAATACTAATCAAGATTATTCATATGTTTCATATGCAAAAGATAAAAGTAATGTATATGTATTTGGAAAGGTGATCGAAAATGCTGACCCGCAAACATTTCATATGATTGATGAAGAATATATAAGGACCAAGAACAGTGGTGGTTTTTCTAGATTCGCGGTCGATAGTAATAGCATTTATTTTACTGATTATGATGGAAATCTTTATCGGGTTAGGGATATACAAAGTGTTTCTGATCTAGACTATTTCTTCTCAGTTAGTATGGAACAATTTTTAGGACAAAGACGTGAACATACTATATTTTTATACTACGAGGAATAAGCGTTTCCAAACAAAAGACTGCAGAAATTGGTGCTACCACAGGGGATTACCTATAACAAAACAGACGGTGCTTATGGCACCGCTGTTCTGTCGCCCATATTCAGGCTTAATCACCAATTTGCGGATGGTCAGTCCGATGTTGTTGCGGGGTGCGTCAGTCTGGGAGACTGACGCAAGACTGTTTGTGAATGTTTCTGAGGTATCGAAAGAAACAGGACAAACAGTGGACAGGTTCTGTAAGAATCGGAATGAGTCACGAATCACTAAGTATATTTGTTCGTCTTCGACTCCAAATCTACTAAGTGTTCTTGACCTCACCTCGTTCGCCTTCGGCATCACTACGGTCGTTCGATTCCGACGAGAGCAAAACTATTTGCTCTCTGGCCCCTGCACAATCGAAAAACAGCTCCTTGGCGGAGCTGTTTTTCTCTTGTTGCGGGGCCCGGAATCGAACCGGGGTCTGGAGGTTATGCGTACCACTATAGTTTTCACTACTCTACTGCAAAGCGATAGATTTGGGGTCTGGACTATACCTTCATCTTTTTAGTTTCCTAAAGTCAGATGCTTACCATCTAGTCTCTACACCTTCCGAAATAATTAAATTATTAAGGCTTGGCTCGGTATTGCCATGTTCTCAATTTGCAAGCAAACGAAGGTTTCACCGAATTTGGCAAGAATTCCACGATACGTTTCTGAGTCGTGAGCCCTCTTGAGCCTCCCGAGGTACCTCTCCTCTACCCCGCTATAGGAGGTAAAAAATAGTATACACCATATATTGACTATGTCTATGTTTTATAAAAATGAGTGCCGATTCTCGCTAGACATTAAGTACCCAAGTTAGGTTGGTCTTATATTTAAGAGATGAGTATACTTGGAGTATGAGTAAAAATCATTCAGGTCGACCCTTAAATGTAAATCACCATACAAAAAAGTTACCGCAGAGCAATCGTGTCGCTTCACGTCAGGAAGGAATTCCTAAAATTTTACAACGTAAAACGGCAAAAGGTAAATAGTTTTACGCATATTTACCATACTTTAAGGTTGAGCTTAGGTCAGTAATCTTGTATATTTCTACTATTATGCAATGCGTTATTTTAGCCGCCGGGAAAGGGACACGCTTACGACCTCTAACTGACAATTTACCAAAACCTTTAGTTAAAGTGGCTGGTAAAACTCTACTTGATCATATTGTTGGCGCCTTACCAAGTTCAGTAGATGAGTTAATTATGGTCACTGGATATTTGGAAAATCAAATCCGAGCTTATTGTGGAGTCGAATTTCACGGTCGGAAGGTTACTTATGTAGCGCAGAAAGAACAGAAGGGCACAGCTCACGCGCTTTGGCTTTGTAAAGATTTACTTAAGGGCAGATTCCTTTTTATGTTTGCTGACGATCTACACGGTCCTCTAGATATTGCCCGAGCCACTTCTTATTCGCGGGCTATGCTTACTTATACTACCAATACCCCAGAGAAATTTGGTATCGTCGTCCGTCATCCTGACGGCACTCTCGCTGAGATTATCGAGAAGCCGGAACATCCACCCTCCAATCTTGCTTCAACGGGAGTAATGGTACTAGATGACAATATCTTTAAGTACGATCCTTATGTTAAGGAAACAAAAGGGGAATACTATCTAACTGATGTGATACAGGAGTACGCTAAGGAGTACCCGATTGCTGTCGTTGAGCAATCGCTCTGGATCCCAATTGGTTACCCGGAGGATATCGATAAAGCTGAAAAAATACTCGCCGCTTTAACTGAGTAATCAGCCTCAGATAAGAGTTTATATCTAACATAAATGAACCATCGACATATGGTTACCTGTGTCAAAAAGTGAGGAAAAACTAATGGCAGCGGAGCTACGACGAAAGGTTTGGAGTATAAAAGATATCGCCAAAAAGTTACTTGTTTCGCCAGGTTCAGTTAGTCTGTGGTGTCATAATATTAAGCTCACCAAGTCACAACAGGCACTTTTGCAGAAAAAGCAAAACCTCGCCGGTCAAGTGGGTCGTCAGAAAGGCGCGGATATGAATAAAGCCAAACGTATCGGGGTTTTAGCTACTGCTGAAATGCAGGCAGAGCAAGATATTCCCGCGGTGAGTACTCGGGAGCAATTTTATCTTGGTTTGGGTATTTACTGGGGTGAGGGAGTGAAGTCTCGGACGGGTCAAACGTCCGTTGTAAATTCTGATCCGCGCATCTTACGCGTTATGATACGCTGGTTTACAGAGTGTCTGTCAGTGCGGATAAGTGATTTTCGTCCATATGTGTATATTTCAATTATGCACAAGGAACGCGAACAAATAATTATGCGCCACTGGGAGGAAGTATTAAGTTTACCTGTTCAACAATTCAAGTCTCCAATTTATCTAACCCAAAAGCCGAAACAAAAATACGAAAATCACGATT
>JAYTMA010000086.1:0-1652 GCA_043728975.1 bacterium | reverse complement strand
TCTACTACTGGTTCTACTACTGGTTCTACTACTGGTTCTACTACTGGTTCTACTACTGGTTCTAGTTCACGAACAATATCCCCCTCTTGGGTTTTTAGTCCAGCAAATACCTCGTCGATTTCCGATGGAGTAATTACTCGGAAGTTGCCGTCGGCAAAATAAGCAGTCAGGAACTGTGTGGCTTCGTCAAACTTGGTGCTGATAATTTCTTTCCCATCAATAACAGTACCTATGATTAAATCTGTGTTCATATTATCTATATAATTTATTTTCTGCTAATTCTACTTTTTCACCGTTCACTAAAATAGTGAAGTAGCGGATGTCTCGCCTGGTTTCGACAGGAACTAATCGTCCGGTTGGAACCAGGTCGTTTCCGCGCAACACCTTCTCCGCCACTGTTCCGGCGGAACTTATCAACTGATTTTTTTCAATACAGGAAGCCCATGTGGTTTCACCTTTATCATTATACTCACTAACATCAGTGAAGAAGTAAGTCACTCGCGGAAGATTAGCGTAATCAGTTGGATTCTGCACATCACCGTAGGACATTTCAATATCCTCTTTTTTGCCGTGTACTTTACAAACCGCTTTCATTCCATTGATGATAGATTGACCGTTTGAGTCAGTTCCCATTTTAGGAACCAACCTCATGTCAACAATCGGGTTTCCTTCGTAGGTAGCAAGGTCAATCTCACCTGGTTTTCGTTCTTCATCAGTTTTGACCAGTTTACTGATTGGCTGTTCACTGCGTTCTTTTTGGGACTGTAGTTCAGATTGCATTGTAGCCATCTGTTCTCCCATAGATTTTACTAAGTTCAGTAGTTCAGTATTACTTACATTTTCAGGAGGGGTAATCACTGGGGTAATCACTGGGGTAATCACTGGGGTTTTATCTGGTTTTGTCATAATTTAATATACAGCGCTAGGGTTATTCGGGTCGGCCACTAGTGATTTAGCTGCTTCCCGACCCATAGCTCGGTTAATGGCATTAAGGGAGGCTTTCCCCTCGTCTGTGGTGGTAAACGCTTTAGGGATATCATTGGCGTTGATAATTGGGGCGACTCCGGAGGCTCCTGTAGCCAAGGAGAATGAAGTGTACTCACGATTCATTTGGGTCAATGAGAGCGAATGAGCGTCCTTTAAGGCTGATTCAATTTCAGTTGCGTCTAAGGTTTCTTTTCCTACTCGTGCAAATTGAGTTTTGAGCATTTCGCCATATTCCTTATCATCACCGGCCGCCTTATTAATCATATCGTCCCGCATTTTTTCAAAAGTCGCCTTACGGTCAGCCGCGATAGTTCCAATCGTAGCTTCCTTTTCATCAAACGATTTCTTGAGGTTTTTGTACTCCTCCGACCGCTTAGTTAGTTTATCGTCCTTTTCTGTCGCTAAAGCCTTTGCTTCCTCGACCTCCTTATCCTTGGCTTTTATTTCAGACTCAAACTTACTGGTCTGCTTTTTAACCTCGGCCTCCATTTCTTCTTTGGAGTAAGCCTCAACCTCTTTATACTCCTCATCTAAGAATTTTCCCATGATGTGTCTTAATCTTCTTCCTCATTAGTAATCTTTGTTTCCGATGCGTGTGTTTTAATCCAATCCTGTACAGTTAATACCCCTTGGACTTGTCCCCTTAAGAAAATAACACTGGCATT
>JAYTMA010000085.1:0-2841 GCA_043728975.1 bacterium | reverse complement strand
AATTAAGTTCGCGAGAACATACTCGGATCCTTTAAAGGATACAACACGGAAAGGGCCTTTCTATTTAGTGTGTAATCGAGTAGGAGGGTGTTCTTGTTTTACCAAGACATACGACCCTATGGGGAACACTGTCACACCTTGTGTCGACTTTTTGAGCTTTTCGTCACATTTTTGAAGTGAGTCGATTGCTGCATCGAGGACCTTGTCCTGTATCTCGATTAAATCAGCAATGTATGTTGAATTTGAAGATGATACTATCGGTAACAAATGAGGTGTTAAGATCCCTCGATTCAAATCAAGTTTATCCGCGAATAGGATAGATGCTGGACTTGCACCCGTACGTTTATTAACTGAACTATTAATAATTCGTTGTACGAACGGAATGCATTTTGCATAATGGACAAGAGACGGTGTATCGAACTCCAGTCCTTTTAAATGTCTATTTACCTCTTTGTTGACTCGTTCAACAATCGCATTCTCCTGAGAGGAGTAAGTTAGAGTGAGGTTGTGGGGTGTACCCGTAAGATCTAAGAACTCTTTTATGAGATCATTAGCGAAATGGGATCCACGATCCGATCTTATCATGTTTGGCGAACCGAATCGACCAAAATGTGTTAATAAACTCTCCGCTGCAGATTCCGCAGTAGCGTCCTTACACCAGAACATTTCTGTCCATGTTGAGAAGGTGTCAATTATGACGAGAATATACCCTTTATCGGGGAAAGGACCCACATAGTCAATATTCAACGTATCGAAGATTGCGTGAGTTGAAGTTGAAAAATGAGTCGCATTGATTTTCGTATCAACCGCACTAAGTTTTTGACAACAAGGACAGTTACGTATATATGAACGTACGTGCTGTTTCATATTTTTCCACACTTGGTTTAGACTGTAAAGTCGAGTGAGGTCGACACCGTTGTGACCAACAATTGCATTGTGGCACATCTGAATATAAAGTATTTGTTCATCTGTGGCAGGTTCGATAACCGTTAAAGCCGCAACACTTGTTGAAGAAGATGAAGATGTTGATGTTAAAGCATCTCTGGTGATTGTCATCGGCAGAGCAATCTCGGTAAGATTCGGACATAACGCATCGGCTAGCTCGTTATCCGATCCCTTAACAAAATGAACGGTGAAATTGAGTTCTTACATTGCAATGAACCACTGTGCTACCATCGGAGTAGGGTTCTGTTTCATATAAGTCAAATTCATATGATCGGTATGAATAGTGAACTTCCTGTCTCGAATAAGATAATCGAGTTGTTGGCAGCAATAAAAGATGGCGTAAGCCTCCTTTTGTATTGTTGACCAATTTATCTGAGATGCAGATAGAGATTTACTAATAAAAGCGATCAGTTTCCACTCGTCATTAACGACTTGGAATAATACACCACCGATACCATAATCAGATGCATCAGTATATAATCTGATGGGTGAAGATTCATCGATGAAATACATTAATGGACAACGAGATACCGCGATCTTAGTCTCATTGAATGCGTTTGTACCTTCGGGGGTCCAAAAAATTGGGGAGCGTTTAACCGCCTTTGGGTCCACCATCATGTGAAGTGGTTTTACCTTTTCCGAATGAAATGGGACGAACTGACAGAAATAATTAGCTAAGCCAAGGAATCCCCGTAACGCCGTAACTTCTTTCGGAAGTGGAAAGTTGAGTACTGTCTCAATCTTTTCCTTTGACATTGATAAACCATCTTTGTCGATGACTCGTCCAAAGTATTCGATACTCTTAAGACCGAATCGGCATTTCTTTGCTTTGAGTTTAAGATTTTTAAGTCTAAATCTCTCAAAGACTTTTCTCAAGTTCAAAAGAAACTCTGCTTCGCCCCGGCCATATACAATGCAATCGTCGAGATACATCTCGCAACAGCTGTATATGAGACTGTAAAGGACCGTTGTGGCCATCTGCTCTTGAAAGTAAGAGGGGGCTCAACAAGGGCCAAAAGGCAATCTCGTGAATTGAAACACCCCCATAAACCATATAAATGCAGTATAGATTCGGTGGGGTGTGTACAGAGGTGCTTGGTGATAACCCGCGGTTAAATCCATCACTCCGTAAATATCCGGTTTTTTTATTACCGATCCTCTCAAAGAGGTGTTTGATATTGAGTAGGGGAAAGGAGGCCGACTCAATGCATTCATTGAGTGCACGATAGTCGATGCAGGTTCGATACGTATCGGCTGTCTTATTTACCATTACAGGATGACTGTAATATGCAGCGTTCGACCTCTCGATCACACCGTCCTCCAACATTTCTTCGATTGAAGTGCGGAGGTAATGTTCCTTTTTACAGGATTGTGGGCGCACTGGTGTGCGGTTCGATGGAACCTCCCATTTCTGCCGGGGCAGTTTGATCTCAAACGGTTTGAGGTGTGCAGCTTGCGGTGTCGGTATATAACAGCGATAAGTGCTAGTTATAGCTGTATATAACCATTTGTATAATCAACAATTAGCATGATAGGATATCATAAGTAAACACATTTTGTAGATTGTTATTGGTGTGCAATGTGCACAAAGTCGCTTCCTCAATGCCAATTCGTATCACGTATATTGCCATTGTTATACCATAATAATCACAGCTGTATAGTATTTATCCGGTACTTGGTACCAAAAGTCTAGCTTTTAGTACAAACGTCATATTTACAGTTGAGTAGCTACTATCTCGCCTATACAACAACGTAGATGTAAATCTACGAGAGCCAGTCAAATTGCATGCGCATGACGTCTGAGATCTTATTATTGTACGGCAGGTAGAAATGATGTGCAACATGAATTTATGCTTTGTGGCCTCCGTGCCAGTTTCTAATTCCTAAAAAAGAATT
>JAYTMA010000084.1:0-4884 GCA_043728975.1 bacterium | reverse complement strand
TCTTCATCCCATTTACCAGCTCCAACGGCCAAAACGATGCCTTGTTCAGGTTTTTCTTTCTTGGCTGTATCAGGAATAATGATACCTGAAGCCGAAACTGTACCGTTTTCCACATCTGTGAGGGGTCTTACTATTACTCTATCTCCTAAAGGTTTAATTGGACTTACGCCCGCAGTTGAATGTTCTGACATAATTTATTTATTTGTATTAGTTAGACGAAACTTGAACTTAATAACTCATACATACCACACTAAAAGTACGCTCCACAACCCGCGTGGTTAAGGCATTATACGGCACTAAAAAATGCTGTCAAAAATGGCTCCCCTATTTGGAATATTTTGTTAAGAAATCCTTAACCGCATCAGCCTGCTTCTTGGCACTCCAAATTCTAATCGCCACCCGTAATACGCGAACTGCCCGCCAGATACGCAATAATCTTAGGACTTGAGTCACTTCTGAAGTAATCGGAGCAGAGGAGACCAAGTCTGGCCAGTTTTTCTTTAAATAATCCCTCCTTCCCTTAAACTCAGTATTAAAAAACAAGCCAAAGCAAAAATCGATAATAAAAATATAAGCCACAGTCAAATCTATTGCTACGCCAAGACTAACAATCTCGCTCTTTGCGCCCGGTAGCCACTCATAGACAAAAAAACAAAAGGCGACTAAGGCCAACGCAATAATGAGTGACGTGTATAAAAGTCCCGATTGGACATCGGTGACGTTTTTTCGCAAACTGGTTATTATTACTGGAGACATATTATTACTTCTAATAATAGCAGAACTTGGTTGCAAAAAACTAAATTTCCGGTAGCGATAATTTTTCTTGCTACCTAGCTTCATTTCTGCTATTATCTGACATACATGGAATTCATAACCACAGTGCAACCAGCACTGCCTTACATCCAAGTCGTGCTCTCCGTCCTGCTCATTGCGGCTATTTTGTTGCAACAGCGAGGTTCGAGTCTCGGTGGCGCGTTTGGTGGTGATAATTTCAGCTCAGCCTTTCACAAACGCCGCGGAGCAGAATTATTTCTGTTTCAGTTCTCAATCGGTGCTTCTATATTGTTTGTATTGGCGACTTTCTTGAATATTCTGGTCTAAATTAACCTTTCCACGTAATTTATTAGTGCTAGCATTTAAGAGTTTACTAACTTACTTCCCCAGACTGGTCCTTAAATAATGCAGTTAAGACTGCTACTATTTCTTTCTATATGCCGAAAAAACTATCCATTATGGATCACCTCCTTGGAATTATCGAAAACAAAAAACCGAGCGATCGCTTTATACTGCGCGCACTTTTATTTTTAACTATTGCTAGTGGGATTTACTTTGCCTTATCGGTAAATAATAGTTTCTTAATCACTACCCCGGCGCGCGGTGGTGTTTTGATTGAAGGAATTGTCGGGATACCAAGATTCGTCAATCCCGCCCTAGCCATTACTCGGGCTGACCAAGATACGGCAGCCCTAATCTATAGTGGACTAATGAAAATTGATGAAAAAGGCACCCTAGTTCCTGATCTAGCAGAAAATGTTACCCTCGGTGAAGATGGTCTGACTTACACGATTATTTTAAAAAAGAATCGCGCTTTCCATGATGAAACACCGGTTACGGCTAAGGACGTCATATTTACTATCAACCTCATGCGTGACCCGGATTTAAAGAGTCCACTGCGCGGCAATTGGAATGACGTCACCGTCATTGAAGTTGGTGAATATGAATTAACCGTAACTCTAGCCGAAGCTTACGCTCCGTTTATTGAAAACTTTATCTTTGGGGTAATGCCGGAACATATTTGGAGCAGTCTACCAATCGAGCAACTACCTTTTAGCCAGTACAATACCGAACCGATTGGCTCAGGACCTTTCATGATCACCAAGGTAAATCGAGATGGTTCCGGCTTGATCAGTGGCTACAACTTGCGTCCAGCCGATCAAGACGAAGTGGAACCTAACCTGGCTGCCATTGAGCTTAAATTTTTTCAAAACGAAGCGCTTTTAGTCACGGCATTTAAAAATAAGGAGATTACCAGTACTATTTTCTTACCAAGCGAAGCTATTGCAGAGCTAAACCAGGAGGAAATAAAAGTGATCACGGAACCATTACCGCGAGTGTTTGGCATTTTTTTCAATCAAAACCGTTCAGTGACACTGCGCGATAGAGCTGCCCGCGAAGCCCTTAATGTTGCCATTAATAGAGACCTTTTGGTAGCTCAAGTACTAGACGGCTTTGGTGTCCCCACCACTAAACCTATCGTGACTCCGCATCGTGCGCTACAATCTGAGGATACGGCTGAAGAAGACAATTCCACGAGCACGGTTCGTTCTCCCGAAGAAATTTTGCAAACCGGGGGTTGGAAAAAGAATCAAGCTGGTTTCTGGGAAAAAAAGCTTGACGGGTCAAACCAAATTTTATCTGTCACTATCAGGACAGGAAATTCACCTCTGTTCCAAAAAACAGCCGAACAGGTAGCCGATAGTTGGCGAAAAATTGGAATTGGTGTACAAATAGAGCAATATGAGCAAACCGGGCTAGTACAGTCAGTCATCCGCTCACGTGATTTTGAGGCTTTACTGTTTGGTCTGGATATGAACAGACTGCAAGACCTATATCCTTTCTGGCATTCGTCGCAGAAAGATGATCCGGGGCTAAATATTGCCCAGTATACCAATGTGAACGTCGACCGCTTACTGGAAGAAGCCCGCATTTCCGAAGATCCGGCTGAACAGTTAAGACTACTAAATGAGACCAGCAAAATAATTGCCAGCGAAGTACCGGCCATCTTTCTCTTCGGCCCCAGCATCAGTTACGTCGTAAATAGAGATATCAGTGCGAGCGAGATGAATATGCTAGGAAGACCAGCCGACCGATTTATGAATATTAGCAATTGGCACGCGAGGACAAACGTAGTGTGGCCAATCTTTGAACAAAATTAATAACTACCGAAAATACTATGAACCCAACTAATCCAACTAACTCTAACCCAAGAAACAATACCCGTCCCCAAGGAGAGCACCGTGTTACCAGAGTGCCCCACACCCGGACAAACTATGTTCCTGGTAATCGCCCAGTCGGAGCTAATTTCTCTGCCAACCGTAAGCCAAACCCCCAAGGCACTGGGAGCCGTAGCCGACGCAGTCATCCCCAAAAAAGACGCAGTACTACTGCTCCCGCTTTGACACACCGCATGACTATCACGAACGAAAAGAATCCCGTTATTCCTGAGGTAATGGACGAGGATACGGTACGAGTGATTCCAGTCTCTGGAGTGGAGGAGATTGGCCGAAACATGATTATCGTCGAGACCAAAGATGACATTGTCGTGATTGACGCTGGCTTCCAATTCGTCACTGAAGAAAGTAATGCGCCTGGTATTAACTATATTCTCCCCAATACTCAATACCTCGAAGAGCGAAAGCATAAGATTCGCGCTCTTATTGTGACTCACGGTCACCTCGACCACATCGGTGGAATACCTTTCATCATCGAACGTATTGGTAATCCAGCTATCTATACTCAGTACCTTACTTCTTTAATGATCCTCAAGCGTCAAGAAGAATTCCCTCACATTGAACCAGTGCAGATGAATGTAATTAAGGAAGGGGAAAGCTTTACGGTGGGTAAGATGCGTATTAAGACCTTCCCAGTCACTCACTCCATTCCTGATGCGATGGGTATCTCTGTCGAGACTAAACATGGTGATGTTGTCATTACCGGTGACATCAAACTAGTGCATGTGGATGGTAAAGTAGTAGTAGAAGAAAGAGCCTCTTGGGAAAAAGTTGGTCTAAATAACAACCTAGTTTTACTCTGTGACTCCACCAATGCTGACCGTGAAGGCTTTTCTGCTTCGGAAGAAAAGGTTTATGAGACGCTAGATAACATTATTTCTGCTGCCACTGGGCGACTTATTATTGGTACCTTTGCTTCCCAGTTCGATCGTCTGATCAACATTATCAAGACCTGTGAAAAGCTCGGTAAAAAAGTAGTGCTTGAGGGACGCAGTATCAAGACCAATATCGACATTGCGATAATGGCAAAATTACTTGAAGTTCAACCCCACACCTTCATCTCTCCGGGGGATATCGGTGACTACCCGAGCGACAAGATTGTGATTCTATCAACCGGTGCTCAAGGTGAAGAGTTTGCCGCCTTAATGCGTATGGCTACCGATAAGCATAAGTTTGTCACCTTAAACGAACGCGACACTGTAGTCCTCTCTTCTTCAATTATTCCCGGTAATGAGATAGCGGTCCAAAAACTAAAGGATAATATTTACCGCAAAAATGTGCGCGTGATTAACTACAAAGGTTCACACGTACACTCCTCTGGTCACGGCAACGCCGGCGAGTTAGTCTGGGTCCACCAGGCAGTTAAGCCAAAGTTTTTGGTACCAGTTCATGGTCACCACTACCACCTCAAGAGCCATATGTATGCAGCGATTGAAAATGGTTTCCCTAAAGCCAACGTAGTCGTACCCGACAATGGAACTATCATCGATATCAAAAATGGTACTGAGATGATTCGTCATGGAGTAAAGATTCCTACTGAGATGGTACTAGTTGATGGCTTTACCGTTGGTACCCGTCAAGAAGTAGTCTTGCGTGATCGCCTCAGCCTCGCTCAAGATGGAATGTTTGTGATTATTGCCACCGTCAATAGCAAGACTGGTAAACTCCGTAAGTCTCCCGACATTATCTCGCGTGGGTTTGTCTACCTCCGAGAAAATCAACAACTTCTTTCCGAGGCCCGTGTACTTATCAAACGAACCGTCGAAAAGCATACTGAGAAGATGAACCCGCTTGATCTCGATTATGTCAAAGACCAACTAACCGATGTCGTCAGTGGTTTCCTCATGCAGAAGACCCAGAAGACCCCGATGGT
>JAYTMA010000083.1:0-1261 GCA_043728975.1 bacterium | reverse complement strand
CAAAACCTTATACACAATGGTTAAGACTACTATATAGTATGGGCGCGTCAATGCTACAAGCATGCGTAGTCATGCCATGGAAAAAGGTAGAGGCGGATGTCCTCAAATATAATACATATAATCCATATTTAATTAATGGAAAATTTGAAACTCCCCTACCAGCACATGAGCCTGGAGCATACTGGTCCCAGGTCCATAGTCTCGAAGAGTATGTTAGTGTACTGAATATTATAGACAGTGTCACATCATACAATTCAGTACTACATAACACACTATATGCTGATACGGTAATACACTCAGTCATTTATGACTTCATGGCATTCACCGCTCAATACCTCGGCTTCTATCGAGACAACGATCCTATAAAGATAACAGCACTATGACACGTACTTACACTTCAAATAGATGATATAGTTGATCCGATATTCACATGCCATGGTATCAAAGAGCACTTTCAGCTCATCGCTCGTATTGGTAGACCTCTTGTGGATGAAATTAAAGTGTCACCATCAACACCAATGACACTAGAAGCAGATAGAATACTGAAGCACGAGAACCTAGAAGAATTTTCACCAAAAGACGTCGCTGTACCTAAACATAGACCAATGTTTAATACTGAATATAAAAATATAAATTTAGGTACTCACTTTATGCACCCAAAAGATAGAGAGGTTAATGAAGATCCTGTTGAGAAACATGACAATAAACCACCAAACCTCGTATAACCACCTCAATTTGACAGCAGGTACCTACATATACAGCGTAAAGAAGATATGCGTATCATAAGAGCAATGAACGCTGCGCAACGTCCACAAAACAAATCACCATCGAATATGGATTTTAGTTCTCCCGAGACCATTCCTAATGCCTCAGATAATGATCAAGATGACAACAAATCATTATCATCATCTATCACGAGTACCGATGACAGCCATGAAACTGAACGATCTAGACTTCAGAAACTAACTCCACCACGCACGAGTGTCATTGATGAGTGTAACATTGAAACTCATACAGAGGTAAATAAAAAACGTACACTACCGAATGCTGATGAAGACAAAAGAGAACACACATGGGAATCGAACTCAGATAACTCCAAATGCGATTACGTTACCCGTCAACCGAAAGGTAAAGCTAAGCCTAACAGCAATGAAATAGACAGTAATACTACTGCACTAGTCGAAACTAGCTTAGACCTCATACAATCGGATAGCCTAACCACACCTACCACTCGCACTGAACCGGCCACTAGTGTAGACCC
>JAYTMA010000082.1:0-1432 GCA_043728975.1 bacterium | reverse complement strand
TGGTCTCTAGCGGGAGATTAGTAGTCTGCCGGTTAGTTATTAGAGACTGGAGCGGTGTTTGCTCCGTACTGACATTTGCCACCACCAATGTTTCTGCTGTCGTCTTCGGTAATGTGGACAAACTCGCAGTTGAAGCCACTGGTGTTTCCTCTTGATTAAGCAGGGTCACGGGCTCTGTGTTGTTTTGCAGACCTAATTTACTGGCCTTAATAGTAATAGTACCGCGTGGGATAATTATGGTATCCGGTGGAAAAATTAAGTCATTGTTTCCTCTAAGCCTAAACCCAGAGAGTTCTACATCATAGGGTGCGTCATTATTAATTTGCACATCACCCGCTTCATTTTTGGTTAATGAAAAGGTAACTGGTAGGACGGTGATTTCTTGTCGCACTACTTGGTTATGCCGAGCAAAATTGGCTCGTAGTGTAACCACGTAAGTACCAGGGTAAGGATAGGCATGCTTGGCCTTTTTGCCAACAACAGTATTAGCATCACCAAAGTTCCAGACATAGTGGAGGGAGTTAATTATATTCTCGCCAATACCACCAGGAGCGATTGTAAAGCTGACCGGTTGATTGACGTAAGCCAAAGTTTGAAAATCTGGTTTCAGTTTTAGTTCTGTGTCTAAAGTCACCAAACGGACAGTTTCACTTTTACTAGCTTTAGCTTTGGACTTATTATTATTACTACTGTTACTATAATTATTAATAGGAGTTGAAGTGGAAACAGGTAACGGATTTCCTTCTTCTACACTCCCTCCTCCGGTTATATTTACCGCTCCCGGAGTGGCCTCTCCAGTTATCCATCCCAAACTGGTGTACTGAGCAGTTTCCTTGGTTACGTTATCACCACCGACCCCAGCCCAATTTTCGCCACCGGCCACCTGCTCGATTATCTCTCCACTAGGGTTATAAATGGTAAGCGTAACACCAGTATTAACCAAGGCCCCAGTATAAATTATAAAGGCTATGCCTGGAGATGAAGCGTCACTAGTACGTTCTAAAACCGCATAACTTTTAGCTCCGATGTTTCCACTTAATAAAATTGATAAATTAAGACCATCTTTTATCATCCAACTATCTAGAGAGACAGCGCTATCGCCATCATTGTACAGCTCCAGCCACTCATGATTGGCTGAAGTAGCACTACCCATCCACGCAATTTCATTTATAACTACAGCCGCTCTAGCGCCAATCGGCATCATTAGTAGTAAGAGGAGGATACTAGAAGTGATGACGTAGCGCATAAATTTATATTATCTATGAGCTAAAAGGTGAACGCTCGTCTTTTGGCTGACGAAACATGCGCTCAATTTTCTTTGGCGCCAGTGGATCATCCGTAACCCAATCAGGGACTTTACTTTTGTTTTCCAAGTTTGCAAAAGCTAACTCTGCTTCTTCAGCTAAACGCTTAATTTCAGCCCGAGCGGAAA
>JAYTMA010000081.1:0-5388 GCA_043728975.1 bacterium | reverse complement strand
ATCTGCCAGGCAGAACCGAGTGCAAACGTACTATAAATAACAATCAGGGCTGGGATGTCAATGAGCGCTCCCCACTGTTCTCCGGGACTACGAAAAATTTCCAAGTTGATTATCAGTGATAAGACAAAGGCTGTAGGGATAGCAACCCGAGCGAATCGCCACCAGGACTGAAAGACCCGATCGGGAGCGAAGTAGGTGATAAGCGAAAAGAAAAAAATACAAGAAAAGAATATGGACTGATTAAAAATTACCTCAAACAATTCATACTTATAATAACTATCGAGCAAACCTAGGTACAAAGCTGGAATTACTAAGCTAAACAAAAGTGAAATAATTAAAACCCACAAAGAAAGTTTATTTTTCATATTTCTATTTTACCCTAAGTTTAATTAATAAATCACGGTACTGGATCAATATCTTAATAAACTCTAATTTTACTTCCCGCTGGTCTGTATAAACTGTAGCTGCTCTGAGATTACTTTTCGGCGCTATAGTCAAGCCTCGATTTTTTACCTTGGTGCCATTTCTGTTACTTTTTTTGGTGATAACCGGCGGTGTAGTGGTAGCACTTCCGGTCGTAGTGATAAACCTCACCTCTGCTAAACCAGGCCGAGCCAAGATTTCAAACACACCATTTCCTTCATAATCTAGCTGGAGGACAATTTCACTAAGCTCCCCAACTGGAACCCCCTCGATCACTACTTCGGTAGAGGTGCTGGATGGTAACGCACTATAACTCACCCTTTCCTTGAGGGAGTCACCCTCATACTGCTCAATATCGAGAGTAAAAGAGCCCGCCCCCAATCCAGTTAAGTGTACTTTGTATCCTGTCTCCTCACTGGGAATTGAGAGATGCTGTACTTCACCAAAACGGCGATACTTTACCCCGCGTAGTTGCGGATTGAAGCTACTCACTACTTCTCCGTCATTCAATACAACAGACATATCAAGTGGTGAGTGAAGTTGATAGACTAATCTATTTTCACTAGAAAAATCTGGCTTAGTCATACTCAAAAAATCATATTGGCCTAAAGTACTACTAGAAACCACCCCAGAAATTAGCTTGCGCACATCGCTGACTTCGAGAATATCTTTGTGGATTCTATCTAGGTTAGCCTTTCCGTATAATTTTAAATTAACCCACCACTTCTCTGTCCCAGCCCCAGCCAACGCACTCGGTGCGGGTACCGTACCATCACCATCGACTACTTCGCTCACCCGGTAACTAAGCTTGGGGCCGAATTCTACACAAACCACACTTCCGTTTGTATATGGTTCCGTTTTCACACACTCCGTATCCGTGAAGTAGGTCAGCGTGGCTGGTGTCGGCACCCCCACCCCAGCCACTTCATAGATTATGAGATTTTCAGAATTCCAGTCCTCTACATATCCGTGCGCAGCTTGTGCATAGTCGTGTAAGGGTAAGTAGGTAGTGGCCGGGCTAAGTACATCATCCCAATCAGGTGTGGTGCGATTACTTTCCTTTTTCAAAAAATTTGTTACTGCTTCTAAGGTATTGAGTTCAGCACCAAATTGTTCCCTCCAGGCATCAGTGCTAGAACCCAGATCAAAACGCACTACTGGTGTTTCCACCATATCGTAGTAGTCAGCATTTGGTAATAAATGATAAGCAAAAGGAGCTGTGTTCATTAGTTGGCGTGATTCTTCCTTGGAAATAACTAAACCCTTCCCTACCTCCACCCCATGCAAAAGCCCTAGGATTGTCTCTGGCGCGCCGGCTTGTGGTACAGCCACCAAAATTACTTTTTCTACGGCCTGAAGTAACGGGTCATTGTTAGCTTTCATAGACGCCAGAAGCGTCTGAATTACTAATCCGCCATTAGAATGACCAACCAAGACTACTTTTCCAGCTGGCGAAGCCTGCTTGAGATCAACTAGACTTTTATAAATATACCCATCTTGGTAAGTACCGGCAGTATCAAAGATAATTTTCCCATCACTATTTTTAGTTTTTAAGACATCCTGTAGTCGTAGTCTCCAGTCGTAAGGTATCGCCCTATACTCCGCAATTTTCTCTTCCTCTTTCCAGTCATCAAAGTCTTCCAGGAGTGAATCATAGAGGTTTATAACAAGACCCACATCCTCAATTATTCCACCTTCTAGTTCGGTAAAAATATTATTTATACTATCGCCTGACTCGTCCATAAAAAGCCTTTCGATATCACATCCATCTGATGAAAACCACCGCTCACGTATATCTATGCCACCAAAAATACTGCACTTATCACTTTCTTCAAATAAGCGAGAGCCCATTATTCCCGGTAAGAACAGCACACTACTAGCTCCAACTGGCAGTGGGGTCTCCTCTGCCAAGGTAAAGGTTAGGGCGTACTTACGAGTAAGTGGATTATAAGCGGATTGTGCCTCCGCAGTTTTTATAAAAAAATTGTGGATAGTATCAAGCCAATCTTCAGTTTCTGCCTTAGAGACACTAATAATTATCTCTTCCACCACTAGTGAGTAAGTGCCTGGCAATAGTATCGGTCGATGATAAACATGGGCGCTGTTGACATAGGCTTCAAAGGCATCAAGCTCAGCAAAATACCAGCCGGGTATATCAGTATCAACTACATTGCCGAGCAAATATTCGATATACAAATCTACTAAAGCATTAATCTCACCAAAATAAGCCAAGGCATATGTTTGATACTCAGGCTCCGATATCGGTAAATAATTTGATGGTACCTGACGATAGTTATCGCCCTCGTGTCGGTAAAAGCGATCAATAAAGCCGTAGGTAAAATTACGACTTAAAGCGTGATAGTCTGAAGTACCAAGGGTGGCAATAAAGACCGTATCATTTTCCATTACCTTAATTCCATCTACCAACAGCTCAAAAGGGGCTCCTCCCTCTACTCCAAACGGATTAATACAATCAGATATTTCTATGGTTTCTTCAAGTCCGATGATGGTATTGCAGGGTAAGCCCTCAGCCAATAAAACCGCGGACGAAGAAGCCCAGAGGACAGTAGCGATAGCAAACAGCACAGCTGATTGCCATGTGCGTATCAATCTCATACCTATATAGAGTAGCACGCAAACATTTATAGGCAATCTGAAATATGCGCGCAAAGGTCCGACCTAGGGGAATTCCTCTTCCTTTATAAAATCCCTAGTCCAGCCCGAGGAGAGACCTCGGGCTGGGTAAAAGTAAGCCACTCAAACATTTCATTCTTGATGTCACTCGGACTTAAGAAATACCCCGGGAAGGGCGTGGGGTTGAGAATGGCTTTTTCGGGTCGTAGCCTGCCAAGATAATCCGGCAAACTTGAATATTGAAAAGAGGCTGCAAAGTCAAAAGATTTTACCGCGTCCTTACTCCCCTCCTCTTTCCATTTAGGATCTATCAGCTTGACTGGATTAAGGTGAATGTAGGCATAGAGATATTTTAAGTACTCATCGGTATTGGCATGCTCGGCTTTAAATGCTCCCTGAAATAATGAGCCTGTTCGGTCATAGCGCTTATTAAAATACATTGAATATCCAGTACTAACTTTTTTTACGAATTTACTTATGCCACCATCAATATTTGCCGTCATTAACAAATGGAAGTGATTTGGCATAAGACAATATGCTCCTATATGCACTAAGGGTACTTCATGTTCATAAGAATATACGGATTCGTATGTCTTCTTAACGTCACGAACATTAATCGGTTTTTCAGAATTACACAGATAAAGTAATTCTAGAAATCGATGATAATCTGCACTATCAAAGAAAATTTGTCGCTTATCAGTACCACGATTATAGATATGAAAAAATTCTCCTGAAGCAAACGGCACAGGTCTATAGCTCATATTAAACATTATATCACCAGACCTACAAAACCCTAGGAGAGACCTCGGGCTAGCCCGAGGTCTCTCCTAGGGTTTTCCTTCAACTTTATATGTGCTTGTGGATCAAGGAAGAAATGAGGGTCTGATATGGTACACCCTCACGAGCCGCCGCGGCCTTCAGGCGCATGAGGTTGCGCTCCGATACTCGTACCGTGATGGTTTTATTTTTAGAAAAGGTGTTACGAGCAACTTGTTGCAAATATGTGACCTCAGCTTTTGTAATCGGTCTTATGTCTGCACGATTAACTTGAGCTTCCATAGCTTTTTCTTCCTTTGTGAGATTAAATATATGTTTCATATTTTATTAATTATCTTGATTATTGATTTTTCTAAAACGTTTAGTTTCTTTATGAGAAGGGTAAGCTGTTTTTAAGAAAATTTTTTCATCGTCCTCTACATAAGGAATTTCATAGACATAATCCTCTATTAATATCAGAAAAATCTTTTGATGTTCGTATGGCGGGTGATTGGGTACATTACCTATCACGCACTTATTTTCAATACATTCTTTGATAAATTCAAAGGAAATACCGCGCTCTTTTATCAGCCACTGATTCTTTTCCTCGTCCCAGTCAAAGTACTTCATGTGTAGATACATGGTATACAATGTATGGCAAAATGTCAACTTGTTGTTAAAAACCCTAGGAGAGACCTCGGGCTAGCCCGAGGTCTCTCCTAGGGTTTTTTGGGGTACAGAAAGAACCCCACCGAAATTAATCGGGGGGGGCTTTTTCTTATCCGGAGGTGCCTGCCACCAATTCTATTACTACTGTGTGATTTTACTTAACTGTTGCTAGATCAAGAAGAGAGATGTGGGCTGAGCCAATAGTAACGTGGTTCATTTCTTTCTTCCCTACTTTGCGCGAAGCATCGAGAATCTCTAAGTAAAGTGGGTTACCCGCTTCATCAAAGTCAACCAGTATCTCTGGAGATACTTCCACAGTCTTAGCCACTTTCCCTTTTCGTAAAGTCATACTGAGGGCGTCAACTTCTTTATCGTAGGTAATTTTCATATGTTGATGGTATCACTTGCTCTTATGCTTCGCAACCCAATGTGCAGTAACGACTACAATCCGTAATTCTTCTATCTTTACCACGACCTTTAGATGATTCTTTGCATATAACCTATATCGTTCTTCTCTAAAATTGTAGCTAGGTTCGGTAAAGTCAGGCTGTTCTATAGTAGCAATAACCTTAACTTTATCTAACCCTCTTTGTTTAATCTGAGTAGCGAGTGCTTACTAAACACTATTTTCATAATAATAAAATTATAGCACATTCAGTCAGGCTACCGGCTGTAAATCTACTACACAAAAAACACCAAACATAAAATGTCTGGTGTTTTTAACTTCTTACCTAGGGGAAAACCCAAAATATTATACAACACATTTTGCCTTCCGGAGGTGCCTACTACCTATCCCACCGGAGGTGCCTACTACCTATCCTCAACTTGTTATTAAAAACCCTAGGAGAGACCTCGGGCTAGCCCGAGGTCTCTCCTAGGGTTTTTGCTCCTCGGGTTTTTTGGGGT
>JAYTMA010000080.1:0-1649 GCA_043728975.1 bacterium | reverse complement strand
TTTGTGGGGCGTTATATTTTCAGTCGTCTTGGATTTAGTTCAACTAATTGAAGTTGCTACTGTATTAGCATTGGTAACTTTTATCCCTAGTTTAGCGATAGCCGCTCGAAGACTTCATGATATCGGTAAAAGCGGTTGGTGGCAGTTGCTTTGGCTTATACCAATTATCGGTTGGATAATCCTGATTGTCTTTTTGGTAACAAAAGGTGAAGCTGGTGTCAATGATTATGGTAGTGACCCAAGAGTCCCTGTTACTCCTACACCAGTCCCAGTAGCCCCCACAGAGTCTGCTCCAAGGGAAGAAGTGCCAGTAGATAGTAATCCTAAATAAAACTTAAACTAAAAGCACCCGCTCTAGAGCGGGTGCTTTTAGTTGAGCTTACCTTTGTTCGATTAAGGATGAATCCTAGTCCCCACAAACGGTCGATCATTTAAATAGTTATCCAACTCAATTAGTTTATTGCCGTTGATTTGAGCCACTTCAATCCCGCGTTTCTCGGCCTCCCTGGCGGCCACTGGGTCAAAGGGGGCCGACATGCCCGGCTGCCAATCCTCTGGAATGATAGTCCGAAATTCAGCCCAACTAATGTTTTCTAGCTTCTTAGCTTCGGGATTAGTGTGCGGATTATCGGTGTAGACGTAGTCAGTGTTGGAAAGGTTTATTACCTTGTGGGCCTTTAGGCGGTCAGCAATCTGGATTGCCCGCAGGTCGGTTGAAGCACCAGGCCGGTAACCAGCCGCGATGATGAGCTTAGATTCTTTTGGTACATCGAGAACTTCATCAGGGTTGGTGATCATGACGCGGTGTGCGAGGTCGCGAAAGATAGTCAGAAGGAGGTGACCATTGAGCCTAGTGGCGTGTAGTCCGAGCCAATCCAGGTCTTCGTTTTGCATAGTACTAACGCTGGCCGCGGCGTCTTGGTAGCGTCTGGCGGTCCGGCCACCACCGGCGATGATGATAAACCGTCGTCCGGTCTCAGTCTCTTTAGTAATAAAAGTTTTTAATTCACTCAAAAAATTGGTATCGATTTGATCAGGGACAATGAGCGAACCGCCGACGGACATGACAATGGTTTCGGTGTGAGACATAACATTATTCATTGTACGCAATTTTTCCAGACATGGCCAATGTTATACTGAGAACATTAAGAAATAGGTAAATTTTAAAATGTCACCTCAACTAATTGTGGCCATTGTGGAAAGAATTAGAGCCAATCAATCGGCTACCGAAATCATTAATGAGCTGATAGTCAGTGGCTATACTACTGAGGTGGCTAATCTTGCCTACGAAGAGGCTTTAAAGCAGCTAAATACCTCTCCTTATAATGCTTACGCCCCCGGTGTCGTTCCTACTTATAACACCGCTCCTACAACCAAGCTTATATCTATCAGCGACCTACTGTCTGGTACTTGGCACTTAGCCATAGAGCAGAAAAATATTTTATTCAAAACCATCGGTGTCGGGTTGCTATTCCTAATTGGGGTAGTGGCGCTGGCGGGCGGTCTGGCCCTCTATCTGGGGGATGGTTATTTCTCCTATCTCTTCTTTGGTGGCTATATTGTAGGGATCCTTTTTCTGTGTCTGGCTTACTCATTTATGTTTCGGGCAGTCCTTCGTCGCTCCGAACTAGTCTCATTTAAGGAGCACT
>JAYTMA010000079.1:0-4264 GCA_043728975.1 bacterium | reverse complement strand
CGCTGTGAGGCTTGCCAAGGTAACGGTGAAATTGCCGTCGAGATGCACTTCCTGCCGACCGTCTACGTTACTTGTGATGTGTGTGACGGTAAGCGCTTTACCAAAGAGACGCTTGAGGTAACCTATCGCAAAAAGAACATTCACGAAGTCCTCCATATGACTATCGAAGAGGCACATGAGTTTTTTGTTGACATACCGAGTATTGAAGAGCGTTTGAAGTCACTTCTCGATGTCGGTCTCAGTTACCTAGAATTAGGACAAAGTGCCACCACGCTTTCTGGTGGAGAAGCCCAGCGGGTAAAGATTGCCTCTGAGTTATATAAGCCACACTCGCAAAAAACTGTGTATCTGCTCGACGAACCAACCATTGGTCTCCACTACGAAGACGTAAAGAAGCTGATTGAAATACTACAACAACTAGTAAACCAGGGTAATACCGTGATGGTGATCGAACACAATCTAGATCTCATTAAAAGTGCTGACTACATAATTGATATCGGACCGGAAGGTGGTGCTGGTGGTGGAAATATTGTTGCCAAGGGCACTCCCGAGGAAGTAGCAGCTAACCCAAAGTCCTATACCGGGCATTATCTAAAAAAAGTTCTCTAAGCTAATGCCATGAAAAAGGCTGACCTCAAGAATATCACTCTCAAAGATTGTCCGGGAGTCTACTACTTTCTAGATAAACAGAAGGGTATCTTGTATATCGGGAAGGCAACTTCACTCAAGAATCGGGTGGCGAGTTACTTCCTTCCTAATATCAAGGAAGCGCGCTCAGTTTTGATCCAAAATATGGTTGAAGAAGCGTTTACAGTTGAATTTACTCCGACTGAAAGTGTGCTCGAAGCCTTAATCTTAGAGACTAATCTAATCCGTACTCATAAGCCAAAGTTTAATACTAAGAGCAAGGATGATAAGAGCTACAATCATCTCGTCATAACCAAAGAAGAGTGGCCACGAGTGCTCGTGGTACGAGGCAAAGATTTAACTGAGCGTTTTGAACCAAATGAAATCCAAGCACACTTCGGACCATTCCCGAGTGGTGGGTTGTTGCGTGAAGCTTTGAAGATCATTCGAAAGTTATTTAAGTACTACGATACCAAAGAGCCTATCAGAGCTAAGCAGACCAAGCTTGAACGAGGCAAAATAGACTTTAATCGCCAAATCGGTCTCTATCCCGGCTCGGGAGATATAGTTGAATACAAGAAAACCATTCGACACATACGGTTATTCTTCGAAGGTAAGAAAGCCAAAATTATTTCTGAGCTAGAAAAAGAGATGCATGCAGCTGCTAAAGCGCATGAGTTTGAACGCGCCAATCAAATCAAGAAAAAAGTTTTTGCTCTTCAACATATTGAGGATATTGCTCTAATCAAGAATGATTATACTGATACTCTAGACGAAGGCGCTTTGCGCATCGAAGCTTATGATATAGCCCACCTAGGCGGAAAGAATATGGTCGGCGTGATGACGGTAGTAATAAGAGGTGAGAGTCGTCCAAGTGAGTACCGTAAGTTCAAGATAAAGTCTCTCGCTGATGCTAACGATCCGGCTGCCTTGGCTGAAGTACTGAGACGCCGTTTAGCCCACACAGAATGGACATTCCCCCAGGTGATAGTAGTAGATGGTAATGAAATACAAATGAACGCTGCCGATAAGGTACTCCGAGAGTTTAATCTTTTTATTCCCGTAGTCGCGGTCGTAAAAAACGATAAGCACAAAGCTTCGCGCTTGATAGCCCCCAAGTCTTTGGCCAAAAATCACCTCGAAATTCTCCTAGCCAATGCCGAATCGCACCGTTTTGCTATCAATTACTACCGTAATCTCTCGCGTAAACAAGCTTTGCTTTAAGCTATTGAAAACATAGACAGACGAAAAATAATTCGTGTTAGAATACACCTATATGGAGTATAAACGTGTAGCCCTTTTGCGTGGTGGCCCTAGCGAAGAATACCAAGTTTCAATGCAAACCGGGGCTAATGTCCTGCGCGCTATAAAAAAACTCGGCAACCCGGTGACGGACGTCGTGATTAGTAAAAACGGTGAGTGGCTAGAAAATGGCGTGGTAAAGAAACCAGAGCAGATTCTGGCTTCGACCGATATCGTTTTTCTGGGCCTACATGGCGCTTATGGGGAGGATGGGGAAGTGCAAAAAATTATCCAACGGCACAATATTCCCTTTACTGGCAGTCGGGCGTTTCCTTCAGCGATAGCTTTCAATAAACATTTGACCAAAGAAACAATGATGGCTCATGGTCTCACCATGCCCAAACACCGGATTATTGCTTCAAATGAAGTAGACTCTTTGGCGGATATTGTCAAAGAAATCCGAGCCAATTTTGGCCCCGAATATATCATTAAACCAATTGCTAGTGGGTCGTCAGTCGGGATTACTCTAGTTAAGGAAGGACAATCGCTCGAAGATAAGCTAAAGGAGTCGCTCAAGATGCAGGACCGCCTCATGGTTGAGGAGTACATCCGGGGTAGGGAAGCCACTTGTGCTACCTTAGAAAATTTCCGCAATGAAGACATCTACGTTTTCCCAGCGGTGGAAATTATTCCCCCTAGTAACGCCGACTTCTTCACGGCGGAAGTTAAATATGATGGCACAACCAAAGAAATCTGTCCGGGAAACTTTTCCTATAGTGAAAAGTCTAAGCTCGCCGAAGCTTCGGCTCTAGTACATGGCGTTCTAGGCTTATCACAGTACTCAAGGAGTGATTTTATAATCAAAAACGGCCAGGTGTACTTCCTCGAGGTTAATACCTTACCTGGCCTAACCAAAGAGTCACTCTATCCTAAAGCCGCTATGGCAGTTGGCCTGGAGTTTGATCAGCTAGTTCGTTTTTTAATAGAAACTGCCACGCCCTGAGGATAACTTGTATTAGTATTTGAGACCGAGGTATAATATAGAAATTATGGAAGTAATACGACACGAAAAAGCCGCCCTGATATCTGTTGCCTATTTTATTGGAGCCCTAACCGCCTTTATTTGGTACGGAGTTAGTCAGAATATAGATTTACCATTAAATGTAGCCGAGCAAGCACAAATTGCGAGTGTAATTAGTGCCGTAAACATTGCGGATCCAGCCCCAGTATCCTTTACTCCAATAGAAACCACTCCACAGCGAGAGGGTATCGCTCTCTATTATAAAGGTGTACTAGATGTTGAAGCCATTGGTGGCACTAAAGTCCTCAGTTTTAACGCAGGATTAAGTGGCTTTAGCACTTCTTCGGAGTTTACTATGCAAGGTAATCACGTTGGTGATCTAGCGTACACCGTATCGCCAACCGAAGAATACGTCTTCTTCTGTGAACAAAAGACAATCGATTCCAGTACTTGTAGTCCTTTCATCTACGATGTTCTCCAAGATAAGATTTACCCTCTAAGCACAGAGGCTGGAGCTTTCGACGTCACTAACGTCAGTGCTAGAGTTGCTGCCTGGACAAAGCAGGGTCTAAGCCTAGGCGGAGCCGTATCATTGACGAGCAACACCCCTTGGTTGATGGCCACAAACTAGTCACCCTCAGGTCTATTGACTTACTGCTATTTTCTATTATCATGGTGTCACTTCAACCATTTGGAGTGACATAAGGGCCAGTAGCTCACTTGGTAGAGCGCCTCATTTGCACTGAGGAGGCAGGGAGTTCGAATCTTCTCTGGTCCACAAAACAACTAAACCGCCTTGGCGGTTTTTGTTTTGGGGACCAGAAGTAAAGCGCTTGCGCGCTTTACGTGAAGATTCGAACGCCGGAGACAGGTCGCACGGAGCGAAGCGAGTACGACAGTCGAGGCGTGTCCCGCGGCACCACGTATCTTTGCGAAAACTTGGAGCAAAGTACGTTGGTGACCGTCAGGACGAACTTCTCTGGTCCACATTTAAGCGAAAGAAAATCCATGAGAGTGACCTAATCTTCTCTGGTAACTGGACCTAACCTCCTTGCTTCCAGCCCAATTTCAGGTAATATACACACCCATGTCAGAGACATTACTTTCTTATATACAAATCGAGCCGACCACAGTGACGTTCGTTATCGATCTTATCATTGCTATTGTATTAGGAACAATTATTGGTATCGAGAGAGAGTCCCGCGGGAAGGACGCTGGCATTAGTACCAACTCATTTGTCATCTGTGGCGCTATGCTCTTTACCTTTATGTCTATGACAGTTGATCCGGCTTCACAGTCACGTATCGCCGCTCAGGTTGTTACCGGGATTGGTTTTCTCGGTGCCGGATTAATCCTCAAAGATGGCGTCACAGT
>JAYTMA010000078.1:0-11327 GCA_043728975.1 bacterium | reverse complement strand
GCCGCAGGGCAGATGCTAAAACAAAAACCACTAGTCTTTTTGACTAGGGGTGTTTGTTTTGCTCTGGTGCGCCCTCAAGGGATCGAACCTTGGACCTTCTCCTTAAGAGGGAGCTGCTCTACCAGCTGAGCTAAGGGCGCATATTTACTTCCGGCTGAATGTGGCAAAGTGTACAAGAAAAATGAGTTAGTAGCAAGCGTCAATTTAACACTACAAAATTATAGTTTGGAGTTGGTAATCCCTGGGTAATAGCCGGCGTGATACTTCTTGGCTATATAGAAATATAAAAAGGTTAAGCTGATAATAAATATTATTCCGATCCAGAAAAATCCTTCTCGGTATGAAGTTTTGTGGATTAGATAACCAAGACCTAAAGCCGCCATACCATCTACCAGCGCTTTAAATTGTGAACCAACCGACAATAGCGTAGCTTTGAATTTACTCTGGCGAATAATACTCAGTCGGTAGCCCTCATCAATCTGACTGAAGCCCCATTGAAAAGCATTAATCAGAATGAATATTAAGGCTACTAAAATCCAGTTGGTAGTGAAAGCCAGCAGTAAAATTAAAATACCAAACAAGATAATCTGAAACCTAAAAAATGATAAGAGGTTAAAATAGACCTTTAACCTGCCACTGTAAGCCAGTAAAAGCGAAGCACCAGCGCGTCCGAGTCCAAATAGCACTCCAAACCAAATGACTGGAATTTCTAGTAGGGTTTGATAAGCAGCACGAAAGCCTCCAACGGCAAATAATAATCCACTTAAAGTTCCAGTAAAAAGGACGATGCTGAAAAAATTAAGATGCCAGCCTTCTTTTATGACAGCTGTGAAATTGGTAGCCCTGACCTCCTCTACGTGTATTTGCTCGACGGGTGGTACTTTTAGTAAGAGAGCGGCCACTAAACCAATAGTGTCAGTAATCATCGAGATAATAAATGGTAATTTCCAACTGATACTGACTAGAAAAGGCACTGTGACCATGAGCACTATGGGAACGGCAAAACCAATGGAGCTGATTTTACCCATCACTTGCGCGTAATCATCTTCTCGACCTAGAACCCTCAGGGTGTCGTGCATGAACGCACTACCAGTGCCACTTAAGAAAGCAAAGCTGGCACTAAAGAAAAATACTAGCGACAATAAGTAAAGTGACACTATTACTGATTAGAAAAAGTGCGGTCGCGATGAGCATAAATACTCGGGATAATACGATGGCTTGTTTATGCCCAAATTTGTTGGCTAGATAACCGCTGGGGATTTCAAATAAGAAAGTTGTGAGACTGCCGACCATCAAGATGATACCGATGGTATTGGCGGTGACATCAGGTACGGTTAAATAGTAAGCCCCCAGGATCGCTACGAATATGCGCTTATTGGCAATCAAGATTAGGCAGTACTTCCAGATGTTGGCGGACAGGTCGGAGTTCATAGATTAAATGAGATTGTAGCATTATTAATTAAATTTGCTTACAAACTACCTCAATCGAACCTCGAACCTTCTCCTTAAGAGGGAGCTGCTTTGCCAGCTGGGCTACGGGTGTATGTTTACCTTCGGCTGAATGTGGCAATGCGTGCAAGAAAAGGGGTAGATAGGCAATAGGTAGAATTTGGAATGGGACTTGGTCAGAGATAATTTTCTTGCAGAAAATTTCCCCGACCCTGCCTCACTCCACTTCGTTTCGTTCCGGCTTTCAAGTCCGCGCTTACGCTTTTCTAAACGAAAAGCTGTGCCATTCCCGGCACAGCTTTCGTAAACTCAATCAGTGCCGGGAATGGGAATTGGTCACGCGGTTGGATATTTTTTCGCCTAGGCTCAAAATATCTCAATCGCCCGACCCGGACTATTTCAGCCCAGAGGGTCCCTGAAATAGTCTTTCAATTCCCATTCCGACTACAAAACAATAATCGCCCAACGCTATCGCATTGAGCAATTTTGTTTTGTGCCGGGAATGGGAATTGAACCCATACAGGCTTATGGCCTACAACATTTTAAGTGTTGCGCGTCTACCGATTTCGCCACCCCGGCGGTTTCTTCTGATTTCGCCCTCGATGCGTAGACTGCAAGCTATGACAATTAGGACAAAGAATACGTAGATTCTCTAAACGATTGTCACTGTGGTTGCCGTTTATATGATCGAGTTCGACAGGAATCCTACCATCTTTTGACTGCTCTGCCCAGCCACAAAGCTCGCACTTGGCTTGCTTTAGTCCTTCTCGATATAAGCGCTTCTTTAATTTAAAGCTCTGAAAATCTGAATTTTCGACCAAAATTTCCGCTAGGCTTTTTTGTGGTACAAAATCAAAGGTCCGTCCTCTGCGCCAACCCATACCGGTAAAATGAGTGCTATCTAGACCCAGGTCTTTAATAGTTTGCGCTATGTGGCGATAATTACCGCCGGCGGGAATTAAGCCTAGTTTTATAAGAACAGCCCGAATACTTTTTGAAGTCGCCACCGCCTCTTTTAGTTCTTCGTTAGTCCATTTTCTTTTGCGAGTCATATGGAATAGTTATAAGTATATTATAATATCCACGTATACCATTATGATTGGGGTTTATTAACAGGGAGAAGGGTGTTACAGTGTAATTCACCAATTTGACCAGGTGGCGAAGTGGTTAACGCTGCGGTTTGCAAAACCGCCATACGCGGGTTCAACTCCCGCCCTGGTCTCAATTATTTTTTGTCCTGCTTTTCAATTTCGCGAGCGATTTCGTCGATGTCTTGGCGATGGCGTTCGCCATAGTCAACACTAAACTCGAGGAAGGGGATAATCTTTAAAGCACTCTTCTTCTTGACGTAACCACGCAGTTCACCACCATAACGCTTGAGGAATACTAGAGCATCGGCTTCGCGACCCGCAGGGATGGTGGTAAAGAAAATAGTTATCTTTCGATAATCAGGCGAGCTTTCAGCCCTTGTAACAGTAATAAGGGGGTTAGTATTGGCTTCGCGTTGAATAAACGAAGCTACGATTTCTTTAATCAGTGACTCAACTCTTACGTGGCGATCTGACATAGAAATAATTAACTAACTACGAGGTCGTAGGTCTCGAGGTAGTCGCCTGGAGCGATCTCTGTCTTAGTCTCTAATTGCATACCAAATTCACCCTCAGTCACTTGTTCCACGTCTGATTTGTATTGTTGTAGATTTTTGATCACACCCTTACCAATTTCAATATCGCGGCGAGTGATACGTACGCGCTGATTTAATTTCACTTGCCCCTCTTCAGCTCGACCACCAAGCACGTGAGTATTTTTTTGACTACTGAAGTGTTTGAGGATTTTTACTTTGCCAGTCACTACTACCTCCTCGATTTTTGGGGTGCGGTTTTTAAGAGCAGTATTAAGCCAATCAGAAAGCTCGTAGATAATACTAAAGGTATCAATCTCAACACCTAAACGCTCTGCTAGTTCAGCAGCTTGCCGTTCAACTTTTACATTAAAACCAACCACGATAGAGTCTTTTGTGGCACTGACGTTTTGGATGTCATTTGAGGTGATGTCGCCAGCGCCGGTCCCAATTACCCTCACACAAATACGATCAGAAGTAAATTTACTTAGTTCGTGTTCGATAGCATCAATGGTCCCTAGTACATCAGCCTTGATGAGGATAGGAATAGTTGGCAATTCAGACATTACTCTTTTTGGTTGCACGTAAAGTAGAGATTCTTTACTGATAGCCGCTTCGGCTTCTTTTTTAGTATTGACGGTAAAGAAAGGTGCGCCAACTTTTGGGATATCGGTAAAACCAACAATCCCAACCGGTGTAGACATAGTGGCCTCCTTGATTGGTTTACCCGAATAATCTTCCATAATACGCACCGGAGCAAAGACAGTACCAGAGACGACAAAAGTACCGGTCTTCAGGGTGCCGTTAGTGATTAGTAAGGTGGCTGTGGTGCCGCGTTTAGTATCGAGCTTGCCTTCAATTACTTTTCCACTAGCGGGGGCAGAACTATCGCCCTCAAGTTCGGCCAATTCAGCCGTTAATACGACCAAGTCTAGTAGTTCACTAACACCCTCGCCGGTCTTGGCGGAAATACCAACCCAAGGAATGTCTCCTCCCATCCCTTCAATATAAATTTCATGTTCAATCAAACTGGATTTTGTGCGCATAATGTCAGCGGCTGGTTTGTCGATTTTATTTATGGCAACAATGTATGGTAATTTACCTTGTTTGATAGATTCAAGAGCTTCAAGGGTCTGCGGTTTGACGCCGTCCTCAGCGGAAACAACCAAGATGGCTACGTCAGCAATATCCGCTCCGCGCAAACGCATTTTTTGAAACGCTGCATGACCAGGGGTATCAAGGAAAGTTATGTTCGCCACTTGTCCTTCCTTGGTGGTATGACTACTGACATAAGCAGAAAGATGCTGGGTGATGCCGCCGGCTTCGGTATCAACACTATGGGCCTTACGAATATAATCGAGCAGAGTCGATTTTCCGTGGTCGATATGTCCCATGACGACCACTATTGGTGGACGCTTGGTGATACTACTTTTGCTGGCTTTGGCTTTTTTCATAGTGTTTAACACTTAAAAACGCCTATAAAGGCGTACTAATAATGCAAAGTACAGCGAGTATAGCAGAGATTTACATTATTTACACCCTATGTCATGATTTTTAACATGTCTAAATTACCACCGACCGGCCGCCGGATTTATATTGATAATGCCGCCGCAACGCCGTTACGGTCAGAAGTTAAAGCGGTGATGTTGCCTTACCTAGAAGATAATTTTGGTAATCCCAGTGCTATTCATGCCGAGGGCGTTTTAGCGCGCTCTGCTATCGAGTCTGCTCGACTGAAGGTAGCAAGAGCCCTCGGCATAAAAACGAGTGGCGTGATATTTACTGGTAGTGGTACTGAAAGCAATAATTTGGCTATCTTGGGTTATCTAGAAGCGCTTCATGAGGCCGGAAGAGCCTACGAAGGGATGGAAGTTATTACGACTAAAATCGAGCACCCATCAATTCTCGCCTTGTTACCGACCTTAGAGCAAAAGGGAGTGAAGATTAAGTTTGCACCAGTCGATGAATTCGGCAAAATCGAGCTATCGGCGTTTATGGAATTACTCACACCTCAAACAGTCTTGATTTCTTTTGCTTACGCCAACAGTGAGGTCGGCGTCATACAACCAGTGTCCCGTTTGGTCCGTCTGGTGCGAAAATTTGAAAAGGAACAGGGTATAGAAATAGTTGTACACGCAGATGCGGCGCAGGCCCCGTTGTGGTTGCCGTGTGGCTTGGAACAACTTGGAGTAGACATGCTTTCGCTTGATGCAGGAAAATGTCATGGTCCCAAAGGAGTAGGGATTTTGGCACTACGCAAAAATATAAGTCTAAAACCGATTATGTTTGGTGGCGGGCAAGAAGGTGGGCAAAGGCCAGGGACGGAGAACGTATTAGCTATTGTCGGAGCGGCCGAAGCAATCCTACTTGCGACCAAGGGCTACGTAGAACGGTCAGCTAGTGTACGAGAAATAAGAGATAACGCTGTTACATTGCTAACCCTAAAGTTACCCGAAGCTATTATCAATGGACCCCAAGGTGAAGATCGACTCGTCAATAATATAAATTTTTCTTTATCTGGGTTTGATACTGAGTACGCTGTAATATTCCTCGATGCGCACGGTATTGCTTGTAGTACAAAGAGTGCTTGCTCAGGAGCAGGTAGTGGCATGAGTCATGTAGTCAAAGAAATGACCGGAGACTATGCTCGCTCCAAGTCAACTATCAGACTATCTTTAAGTGAAGACACGACTACTGCAGAAATGATCTACGTGGTTTCAATTTTGGCTGAATATGTAAACAAGATGAAGCCATTGACTCTTTAAACTTTTCGTTGCAATATAGGAGTAACGAAGCGCGTAATACTGTTTGTTGGCCTAGTTTAATCACACGTATTTTTCTGTCTGTTACCGCGCGTAACGTATAATCAATTATCTTATGCCTAATTTTCAAAATTTCACATCCAAAGCTAAAGAGGCGATTCGTAAAGCGCATGAGCTAGCGATTGAGCGTGGCCAAAATCACGTCAATCCAATCCACCTACTGACGGCTTTGGCCATGCAAGACGAGAGTACTGTCATCTCTATCCTGGATCGTCTTGATATAGACGTGATCGCTTTTACCGACTTGTTAATAGAGGCATTAGAGGTGGTAGAGATGCAGACGACTATTTCACCTTCCTATCAGTTGTACCTTACACCAGAGTTGGCCAAGTCACTTGAATACTCGGGTCGGTTTGCCGAACAAATGGGTGATTCTTATGTCGGCGTAGAGCACCTATTTATCGCTACCCTAGAGCACCCTGGACCAGCCGCTGAAGTACTACAACGCATGAGTATTGATAAAGAAAAGGTGTTAAAGGCAGTAAAGGAAATACGCGAACATGGAGCAACTGATGCTCAATCACCAAAAAAGTACCGCGCTCTAACCAAGTACACCCGTAACCTAACCAACCTAGCCCAAGAAAATAAGCTTGATCCAGTTATTGGTCGAGACATGGAAATTCAGAGAGTGATTCAAATTTTGTCTCGCCGTACCAAGAATAACCCGGTCTTAATTGGTGAAGCTGGCGTAGGGAAGACGGCTATTGCTGAAGGCTTAGCGCAGCAGATTGTCCTAGGTCAAGTGCCAGAGTCAGTTAAGGAAAAAGAAATCCTTTCTTTAGATCTTGGTCTTTTGGTCGCCGGGACAAAGTTCCGCGGTGAATTTGAAGAGAGACTTAAAGCCGTGATGAAAGAAGTGGAAAGTTCCGCTGGAGCGATTATCCTATTTATTGATGAGCTTCATACTATCGTCGGGGCTGGACAGGCTGAGGGTTCGATGGATGCTTCTAATATGCTAAAGCCGGCTTTAGCACGTGGTGAGATTAGAGTTATCGGCGCTACTACACTCAAAGAATACCAAAAACACATTGAGCGTGATCCAGCCTTGACGCGCCGCTTCCAACCAGTTTTTGTGAATGAACCATCCCCGGAGGACACTGTGGCTATCCTACGTGGACTATCTGAGAAATATGAGCTTTTCCACGGCGTACGAATTACCGATGATGCTATCGTCTCAGCGGTTAATCTATCAGCTCGCTACATTAGTGATCGTTTTTTGCCTGACAAGGCCGTAGACCTAATTGACGAGGCGGCTTCTGCTTTGCGTATCTCACTTGAGAACAAGCCCGAGGAATTAGTAATTGCAGATCGTCAGATAAGGCGTCTAGAGATTGAGCGGGAAGCCCACAGAAAAGAGGTGAGTATTTCGGAAAATAAGAAAAAAATTAAAGACCGGATAAAAGCGATTGAGCACGAAATTGGCGAACTAAAAGAAACTACTTCCGCTCTTGAAACCAAATGGTTAAATGAAAAAGCAGCTCTGGGTGAAATCAGTCGTCTCAAAAAAGAGCTCGATGAATTACGCGTGGAAGCAGAAACCGCTGAAGCCATGGCTAACCTAACACGAGCGGCCGAAATTCGTTACGATTTAATTCCTACGCTACAAAAAGAGCTGGATGAAAAGCTGAAGCGCCTGAAGAAGTTGCAACGAACTCGTCGGTTATTGAAAGAGGAGGTTACCGAAGAAGATATTGCGGCGGTAGTTTCTCGTTGGACTGGTATTCCTGTTTCGCGCATGCTGGAGGCTGAAGCCATGAAGTTGTCGCGTATGGAGGAGGAATTGCAGGAGAAAGTGGTCGGTCAAAATCATGCTATTAAATTGGTGGCTGATGCTATTAAGCGTTCGAGAGCTGGTATTGCCGATCCTAATCGACCGATTGGCTCATTTCTATTCCTTGGTCCAACTGGAGTGGGGAAGACTGAACTCTCACGCGCTCTGGCTCAGTTTATGTTTAATGACCCAGATGCACTTTTGCGCATTGATATGTCGGAGTTTATGGAGAAACACTCAGTATCGAAGATTATTGGTTCTCCTCCAGGTTACGTTGGACACGAGGAAGGTGGTTCTATTACTGAGCGTGTCCGTCACCGACCCTACTCAGTAATCTTGCTAGATGAAATTGAAAAAGCTCATCCAGAAGTATTCAATATCCTTTTACAAGTGCTAGATTCGGGTCATCTGACTGATGCTAAGGGTCGCAAGGTAAATTTCCGCAATACGGTTATTATTCTCACCTCAAACATTGGGGCTGAGCACATCGATCGCATGTCAAACTTTGGTTTTGCCGCCGATAAAGGCGCTGTAGCACAATATGTCCAAGCTAAAGATAAGGTGATGGAAAGTCTAAAGCTCTTCTTCCGTCCAGAGTTCATCAACCGTCTTGATGAGATAATTATTTTCGATATTCTTTCCTCAGAGACTATTAGAAGTATTGTTGGCATCCAGTTTGAAGATGTACAAAAGCGCTTGGCTAAGAAGGAAATTACCTTGACAGCCTCGGATGAGGTCTTGGAATACATTGCTAAAGAAGGCTATGATCCAAAATTCGGTGCCCGACCGCTCAAGCGCGTGATTCAAAGTAAGATTCTTACCCCGGTCGCTAATTTGATGATCGGCGAAGGCATGTTACAGCGTGGCAGCGTGGCTATCTCTCTGAAGAAGGGAGAATTAGTCTTTGATGTAAAAAAGAAAATACCTAAGGTCTCAAGTAGTGTACTGAAAGAGGAGAAAGAATTGGTGATGGCTTAGAAACAGACAGATGTTAAAACCCGTTAGGACACAAGTGTCCGGCCGGGTTTTGCATTGCATCAGATACCCCAAAAGGTACCCTGGTAGCGAACTTGAATGCCACCTTTGCCACGCACGCGGATTTGGGCCATTCCGAAACTGGCGACCTGGAAGCGAAAACCCAAACCAATCATCCGGGTGTCGTAGTTGTGTGCGCTCTTAAGCCGGATCCAGGTGGTGACCTCGCCATCTATGAATGTGCCCTTGTTCCAAATTGGGCGAGTCTCTTCATAACGACAGAGATTGAGCTGGTAGACTGATGGCCGGTTTTCCGAAAGAACATCTTGTGCTCTGATGAAAGCTTCCTGATTGGCACAAGTGTTAGTGCTCTTTAATTCCAGGTTTAGCCGACTCGGTGAGTTGAGTTCTTTTAGATTGTCTGCATACCCAAGGCAGGGGAAACAGATAGCGGTAGCGCTAAGAAAAATTCTTAGCATTGTTGATCTCCTGAGTTGAGAGGTGGAATTTGAGGTGGGGAAACAAGGGACTGTTCTATAAACATTATAACATTAATTAGACTAACGGCTTCAGCCGTAGCCAAATTTTCCCACTTCAGGACTGAGAATAGCTGGTAGGAACATCTACCACCTTACACGTCGAGATTGCGTTGGTTTTATACCTAGTTATGTTTTAAACAAACACTGAACATAATGCCGGAAATTATATTTCTAGGGTAAGCGCTTGGCACCACTGATCATTCGCGCTATCATACAGGCGTGTCAAGCGCTTACCTCAGAAAAACAATTATCACTATACTGGTTATATCGATTATTCTTTTAAACGTTATCTTAATAATAAACAATGGCTCATTTTTGGCTACTTATTATTTAATCTGGGTGCTTTTGATAGGGAAGTTGCTTTGGAAGTATCGGTCCCGAGTGGAAGCGTATTTAGTATCGCTCAAGATAGGAGATTTTAAAAAATTTCTCTTTCTCGGTTTGGGGATGGTGCTTTGTGAGGAAATTATCGCCGGAACAGCGATGAATTTAGGGATAGCTGATTCAGTTGGTGATATTTTGCTTGGGATTAGACAGTTCATTGCTTTCAATATTTTGGCGTTACCGGGTTTTATTATCGCTTGGTATATCTTGCTTAAGCACTGTATTTACACTAGACAAGAAGTTTTTATTCTCTCTGGTATCTTTGGTATTTTATCGGAAAAGTTATTCCGTCATGTCGATTACCCAATCATGATTGCCTTACTCATTTTGCCCACCATGTTTACATATGCCATTATCATCGCTCCCTCAGTTATGAGTTATAGAGGGACAGGAGCAAAACCAAGACCAAAAATAGTGCGTTATTTACTCGGTATTTTCTTCCCGTTTGTAATTTCAATACCTTTTGTCTTCTTGGTTATGTACTTGCGTGCCAAATATCCAGAAGCATTTCCACCAGCCGGTTTTGTGGGGTAGATCTATTAGGGACATATATAAATAATTAAAAAACAACCCGCTGAAACGAGCGCCATGGCGGCGGGCGTTTCGGCGGGTTGGGGGCGGTCTCTCAGATCCCTGCAAGGACGTTTGAGGCAGTGTCGCCGGTGTAGACAGCCGTACTACTGCCGGGCTGTTTGGCAAACAACTGCAAATGCCAGATCGGCTGACCGTTTTTGCGGTTGACCGAAGCCAGGACACGGAAGCCAGTCCAGGTGACTTTCTGGTCCGCTTTCAAGACTTGGCGTAGGAAAGCCATGATTTTTTCTGGCCGCCTAGTACGGAATTTCGTTTCCAGTCTCAAGTCACCGCTATCACCGGCGAAGGTGTTGAAGCAGCGACTGGTGTGATTGTAGTCTCGATTAAGCAGTCGGTCATGGTCTTCGTCCAGTAAGAGCTCACTGTCTTCGTAGGTGAAGGGGAAGCGGGATTGCTGGAGTAACATGTAACGCGCTTCACCTGCACGTGAATCCAGATTACTTTGGGTGTACGGCTGGGCAATTTTAACTTCGCGCATGATGCACCTCTTTGACGGGGTTGGTTGAAAAAGGGACAAGGGAATGAACTACATGTACTATTTTAATATGTCACATAAAAATCATTAGTGCAAGTTTTTAAAAATTCTCACTAGCCCGAATGAACAAGCTAAGACTGGTGGTGACTTTTTCTTTTGTGAGAATGAGCAGTTTTGCCCTTATTCTTTTTTTCGTCCTTTGGTTTAGCTTTTTTGCCTAAGATTAGTTGGTTAAACATTTTTCCAATAACCCTACTAGGAGTCCAAACAGGGCTATACCGCAGAATTTGGTGATAATAAAAAATAGTCGTACCAGCACTACCTTCGGGGATGGGAGCCGGTAGATGGTCCACCCCCCCCTAATTTGAGACAACCAACCTATCAACTTTTGAGAGATTCATTAATTGATAAAAGTGGCTTAACAGAACTGTTTTCCAGACCTTCGTCCACAATAGAAATTGATAACCCTGAAATAACGTTGCAATTGTTTGATTTTTAACGCGACACTAGTGCTTGTAAAGAGTAGGTTCGAACTCTCTCCTGGCCTGCAAAAACCACCGTTGCTGAGCAATTGTATTTTAGGGTGTGCGCCGAGCTGGAGTTGGCTCGACAATTTTGTGTAGTTTAGAAACGAGCTATCTCTAATATGGACAAAAATGAGACAAGATATATTGACTTAAGTGTACACTTAAGGTAC
>JAYTMA010000077.1:0-31518 GCA_043728975.1 bacterium | reverse complement strand
CGGACACGTCCGCGGTAAAAATCACTAGCCTCATTTTCGACAATAATTGAAAGGAGATCAACTCGATCCAGATAGGCGTGACTCGGGGTGGCAATTATTACTTTGGCCAAACTGGTATCTTCAAAAGCAGCAAAAGCCGCCAGCCTTTCTTTTGGGGTTTGGTTTGGTGAGAAAATAACGATTCTATCTTCAATTCCTTGGGCTAGTTGCATCTTTGCCATGGCGACGTCGGCGCTGGTTGGGGTAACAAACATGACTGAGCCACGCCGGGCTAGAATACTGCGAATGTGACTGCGATAGATAATGAAACGATCACTTTTTTTGGCCGTTAATACTTTTGGGGTAGATTCCTCGGTTTGAATTAGAGTTGATATTTTGGGGTACTGATACCTCCCGTCACGCACCTCAGGTGGCAGTAGTTGAAAAAGAATCGCCCCGACGCCGAAGGGGTAAATCTTGGTTAGTTTTTGCGCTGTCTCTTTGATATGTTCTGGGACAGATGAAATTTGGCTTTGGGGGAGAAGTTTTTGTAGGGTAAACGCTGCATTCCTGAGTTCCGTTTTAGACTCAGCCACGGCATAGGTGGCAGTTACAACCGCCCGCTGGCGTTTGTTGCGGATCATGACATCAAGAAATGTACCCACAGCGTAATCAGTACCGCTATAGTAGGAAAGGGTATCAATTTTAGTCCCGCGAATCAGGGGAATTACTTCAATCACAAACATGTGGCGGTATTGTAACAGACTTCTAGCAAGGGGTCTTCTTGGGGTTGCTCTCCGTTAATAAATCGGAAAAAACCGAGAAAACCCGAGGAGAGACCTCGGGCTAACCCGAGGTCTCTCCTCGGGTTTTTCGGATAGGATTCGAGTTTTGCTTTCTAAAATTCATCAAGATACGAGACTTTAGCTCCAAGCGAGGAGAGACGCTCAATCAGCTTCTCGTACCCACGGTTGATACTATAGATGTTGCGGAGGATTGAGTGGCCCTTAGCACCCAGCATAGCAATAAGGAGGATAGTAGCTGGGCGTAGAGCCGGCGGACAGATAAGCTCAGCCGCTTTAAGCGGAGTCGGGCCGGTGATGTAGATACGATGGGGGTCGGCCAAGACGGTTTCGGCACCAAGCTTATCGAGTTCAGTAAAGTAGATGGCGCGTTTTTCATAGACCCAATCGTGGATGAGGGTTTGGCCTTCCGCTTGAGTAGCGATAACCGCAAAGAATGGTAGGTTGTCGATGTTTAAACCCGGATACACAGCCGGATGAATTTTCTCATGGAGAGCTTTAAGTACTGATGGCTTGGTCGTTAAATCTACTAGCTTGGTGAGACCATTATGACTGAGGTAGGATTTCGATTTTTTGTACTCAAAGCCCATCTTCTCGAGCTTTAGTAGTTCCAGTTCCAGAAAATCAATCGGGCAACGGGTGATGGTGATAGCAGAGTTGGTGACAATAGCCGTCGCGATAAAGAACATTGAATCAGTTGGGTCTTCACTTAGGGTGTACTCAACATTTTTGTTTATGCCGGCTACTCCTGTGACAGTCAACGTTGTGGTGCCAATGCCTTCAATTGAAACACCAAGCTCCTTTAGGAAACAACAAACTTCCTGCACCATATAGTTGGCGGAGGCATATTTGATGATGGTAGTACCCGGTATACCAGCGGCGGCAAAGAGCGTGTTTTCGGTTACCGTGTCACCAGACTCATAGAGGACAATCTCACTAGATTTAGGTTCCGTCCGAGATATTTCGTAGGTTTCGGAGGTGGTTTCAATATTGATACCAAAGTTTTCTAAAGCGTAGAAATGCGGACGAACTGTGCGACTACCAAGTTTGCAACCGCCTGATTGTGGTAGGCTAAACTTTTCTAGGCTATGAATCAGTGGACCGATGAACATAACAATACTACGAGTTCGCCTAGCAGCTTCGACATTTATTTTCTTGAGATTAAATTTCTTTGGTGGAGTGATTTTAATTGTCGTGTTTTGCCACTCGACGCGGACACCAATGCTTTCCAGGACTTCAATAATTCGGTGCACTTCTTCGATGCGAGGCATGCGGTGTAAGGTGGTAGTGCCGCGATTAAGTAGGCTGGCGCAAAGTAGACCAACGGCCCCGTTTTTAGAGGTATTAGTTTCGATTATACCCGATAATTTTTTTCCGCCTTCGATTTGAATATTGACGGTACCAGGGGAGAGGGTAATGAGGTTTTTGCCAAGCGCTTGACTTACCCGTCTGAGCATATCGGCACTGATATTTTGCTTTCCGCTTTCCATACGGGCGATGGCGCTTTGGGTGGTTTTAAGGGCTTTGGCTAAGGTGGCCTGGGTCATGCCTTTGGTTTCGCGTAAGTCGGCGATTGATTGTCCAATATTTTTCATAGGTAAACCATAATAGCATATATGCTATAAGTTTTTACATTGTGGATTTGGGGAAAAGCGGTACTATGTAGGCTCATGTTTAATCGCTTTACTCCGAAGATTGGTATTGACCTTGGTACTACCAGTATTCTCGTTTTTGTTCCTGGACAAGGGATAGTCCTTAATGAGCCGTCAGTAGTAGCTATCTCTAATGATAATCGTGTTTTGGCGGTAGGGGCAGAGGCCAAGCGAATGATTGGACGTACTCCCGATAGTATAAGAGCGTATCGACCAATGAAAGACGGAGTCATTGCCGATTATCGAGTGACGGAGACGATGTTGCGCTATTTTATGCGCAAAGCTTTGCCCCGTTTTAATATCTTTAAGCCAGACGTGATGGTTTCGGTGCCAGCGGGAGTAACTTCAACCGAAAGGCGGGCGGTGGTTGAAGCGACTATTAAGGCGGGTGCGCGTAATGCTTATGTGGTGAAAGAACCGATTTTAGCGGCGATTGGGGCTGGTATTCCGATTTATGAACCACAAGGGCACATGATTGTTGATATTGGTGGTGGCACTATTGACGTCGCTGTCATATCCCTTGGGGGTATTGTGGCCGCAAACTCAGTTAAGTGTGCCGGAAATCGTATCGATACTTCCATTATTGATTATGTAAAAAAGACGCGCAATCTTTCCATTGGTGAGAAAACAGCCGAAGACATAAAAATCACTGTTGGTTCGGCTTTGCCTCTGGAAGAAGAGTTGATGATGGAAATAAAAGGCCGTGATGTTCTTTCTGGACTACCACGAACTACTGAGATTCGTACTAATGAAGTCGTAAGAGCGATTGGAAAGGAACTAAGGGAAATGATCAAGGCAATAAAAGATGTTTTTCAAAATACACCACCGGAGTTGGCGGCTGATATTATTGATGGTGGCATAATTATGACCGGAGGAACCTCTCAGCTAAGAAACTTTCCGGAATTAGTCAAAAGACGCACCGGGGTCAAAGCACAACTGGCTAATGATGCGCTATTTTGTGTAGTAGCTGGCACTGGTATCGCTCTCGAGCACTTAGATACTTATAAGCAAACGGTTTTAGCCAAGCGGTAGACGGACCTACGCCAACGGCACACTTCTTCGTTGCCCGGCACAAAATAATTCTCACCGTACAAATAGTACGGCTCGTCATATTTTGTTTGGGCGTCTTGAATTGTACTCGTTGGCCTATGCCCTCTGTATTTGGTGGATAGAAAGAAATATCAGTTGTGCCCTAAGGTACAATACATATTATGTCTGAACGTATAACGGTACAGTTTTCTTCGCCTGAAGAGGAGATTCGCTATTTGCGTGAGCAGATGGCAGTAAAGGAACGAGAGTTGATGGCTCGTAGTGCCGAAGTTGATGCTACCGATATCGAGACTATTGGTAAGCAAGAACTACAAGAGTATGCCCAGTTTACTCCTAGAATGATACTGTCTAAAGAACACGGTATGCCGGAACCGGCGATCGCTGCTTCGGTCGAGCAGGCTAATTATTCGCCAGATCCAATTGGGGAAGTGATGACGATCGCGATTGAAAAAGGCATTCGTAATGCTTTGTCAGTCCTAGAGAAGATGGATAATGCCTACGTGGTAGACGAAGTACACCGCCAGCTGATTGAACATATTCGTTCCGGGGCCAAAGTTCAAGATCTTAGAGAGGATGTACCACCCTGGCACATGCTCAACATGACACTTTACGAAGTCACTTTACCTGAGGTAAAAGGAGCTGATGGTAAAGAGTACCAGCTCTCTGAGCTAGTGGGGATGATGGAGCAACTTTTTGCCGGACTCCGGACTATTGGTTCACAAGAGGCCGAAAATCACTTTGTGATTGAAATAGCCGTTGCAGATAAAAGCGATGATATTGTTTTTTATGTAGCGGTACCGAGTAAGTTTCAATCTTTGTTTGAGAAGCAAACCTTGTCACTTTTTCCGCATGCTGAACTCGTGGTTCGAAACCACGATTACAACATTTTTGTCGACAATGGTACAACCATTGTCTCGGAGGCCCAACTCAAAAAACATCCGATATATCCACTACGCATGGCGGATGGTTTTTCTTCTGACCCGCTCGCGGTTATTTTGAATGCTTTTTCCAAGATTGAGCGTGAAGGAGGTGGGGCGGCGGTACAATTTGTAGTGAGGCACCCACAAAAAAAGTACCGTAAATCCTACGAAGAAGTGATAAAGAATATTGGTAAGGGATTTAAGGTTGGCGAAGCTATTTCTCGCAGTACCGTCGGGGGAGAGCTTTTGGGTTCAGTGACGGATTTGCTATTCAATGTTAAAAAAGATAAGGAGGCTGAAGTAAAGACTTCGCCTGATGCCGATAAGGTGGAAATTTTCAATCGGAAGCTTAGAGCTGACATTATTGAGGTAAATATTAGAATTGCTGTCTCAGCGGCACAAGCGAGCCGAGCCGAGCAGATTTTGACCGAAATTGAATCGACTTTTAATCAATTTGATTTAGTCGAAGGTAATGGTATTGGCTTTAAGCGAGCTAGAGGAGGTTCTTTGCTTCGGCTACAGCGAGCCTTTTCGTTTCGAGAATACATCAGTGACGCCACTTTGCCACTATCACTAAACGAACTTTCCACTCTTATCCATTTTTCTGGTAATGGAATTCTTAGTTCACCGCAATTTAAGCAGTCTCAATCAGTCACCGCTCCGGCCCCACTTGATATGCCAACAGCAGGAACTATTTTGGGTGTTAACAAGCACCGCAATGTGGAAACCCCAATCTATATGACGGAACTAGACCGCATGCGGCACATGTATATTATCGGGCAGACCGGTACCGGAAAGTCTAAGTTCATGACGAATACTATTATCCAAGATATCCAGCAGGGAAATGGTGTCTGTATGATTGACCCCCATGGTACTGATATCGAGGAGGTGCTCGGAGCGATGCCTCCGGAGCGAGCCAAGGATGTGATTTACTTTGACCCGTCACGGATGGATATGGTGGTCGGGCTTAATATGCTCGAGTACGATATAACGAAGCCAGAGCAAAAAACCTTCGTGGTGAATGAATTATTTTCAATCTTCCAAAAGCTTTATGGCGCCAATCCAGAGAGTATGGGGCCGATGTTTGAGCAATACTTCCGCAACGCCACCATGTTGGTGATGGAAGATCCAGAGAGTGGGAATACCCTCATGGATATTTCTCGCGTAATGGTTGATGCCCAATATCGCAAATATAAATTGAGTAAGGCCAAAAACCCCGTAGTAGTACAATTCTGGACTGAGATTGCTACCAAGGCCGGTGGGGAAGCGTCGCTCGAAAATATTGTGCCTTATATTGTTTCCAAATTTGATGTGTTTACCGCCAACGACTATATGCGGCCGATTATTGGACAACAGAAGTCTGCTTTTAATTTCCGTCAGGTGATGGACCAAAAGAAAATTCTCTTGGTCAATCTTTCTAAAGGTCGTTTGGGAGAAATTAATGCCAACCTGATTGGTATGATTATTGTGGGTAAGATTTTGATGGCGGCACTCTCGCGAGTCGATGACCCCACCAGAAGCTTTCCACCTTTTTACTTACATATTGATGAGTTTCAAAACGTCTCGACGCCAGCCATCTCTTCTATACTTTCCGAAGCGCGTAAGTACAAGCTTAGCTTGACCGTAGTACACCAATTTATTGCCCAGCTCGACCAGGGGATCAAGGATGCGGTGTTTGGCAACGTTGGTTCGATAGTCTCTTTCCGGGTTGGTACTGAAGACGCCCAATTCTTAGAACAACAATTTGCTCCCGTTTTCACGGCCAAAGACATCATGAACGTACCAAACTACAACGCTTTCTTACGTATCCTCGTCAATGGTGTGCCAACCAAGCCTTTTAGTATGGCGACTATGCCACCGATAAAATCCGACCCAGCGCGCGTAGAGGCTATGATCAACGAAAGTGCTGCTCGCCATGGTCGTCCCCGCACCGAAGTCGAGGCCGAGATATCCGCCCGCTACGCCAAGAAACCAGCCCCCGAACCAACACCAGGTGGTATAGTGTAGTAGATATATATGCACGATGAAGAAACATACAAACCTAGAAAAAGGCAGAATAGAGAAGAGGATTTTGACAGTCCTCTCGAGGGCTTAATCATAGAGGCAGAACAAGTTCGTAATTCAACTAAAGAATTGTGGCGGTTGTTGATGGAAATTCCTCAGAACTACTTAGATAAAGCAAATAATGAAGTTGCTGAATTTTATGTTACTTATTTGTCTTTAAACATAGTCCTGGGAAGATTATTAGATGACAAGAATAAATCTAGAAATAAAGATGAGTTTGAAAAAGTACTAGACCAAGCTTCAGATTTACTAGAAGAATTAAGAATATTGAAGAACGAAATTGATACAAAGTTAGCAGAAAGCGCCGAAACAGACCCGACTACTGGTCCAGGAGAAGATTTGGCAATATTACCAACTGGTGAATTCGTGCCAAATGAACCTCTACCTACTGGTAAGGGGGAACAACTAAACGATAATCAAGATGATGTTATGTTCCGTCAAGAAATATTGGTGACCAATCTAGACCCCGTAATTGAGCCGGAGGACGATATTTTTAATCGTTCGATTAGTACTCTACCACCAGAAGAAAGATTATTATTTTCTGATTTAGAAACGCAACAGCCAAGGACGCCAGAGGAAAGAAATCTATTAGAATTATTTATGCAGTTCCAGGCTGGTCAACGTGAGGCTTTGATGAAACCTGAGGGGGGAGTTAAAAAGTTAAGCCAAATAAAAGATGAGGTGAGAGCAGTTCTTAGTTTGGCTGGTTATAATTTTAACCAAATAAATCAGCTGTTTAGAAATCAAATCGGTCTAATTACCAAAAACATAGCCTCACTAAACTCTAACACAGAGCTAGTTAGACGAGAGAAAAGCAAGAGGTTGGATGAAGCTTACGTTGAACTTTTAGCTACCGTAACAAGCAGTCTAGAAGATAGCAATCATCGTTTTGTTCGTTCTGCTGCTACCACAGAGAAGCCTCGGTCGGCTGATAATGCCGGTGTGCAAGAAGCGGCTGTTGGTGAACCAGAGAAAGTTATCCCCGTACAGCCTGGAGATGAAGATATTAGTGATTTGGCGGATACTAAAACAGATCAAAATATTCCACCGGCAGCTGTTTTGAATTCAGGTGTGTCTTTAGATGGAGATCTTGATTTAAGCCAGGTTCCAACCCTGCCTGTAAGTGATACCTTGCCTGATTTTCTGTTCGGCGGTGCTGTATTGCCTACGTTAGATAATAACGCGAACTCTGACCCTGAAGCATCGGTAGTTGAGGCAGAGCTAACGTTTGAACAGACTTTTACAAGAGAAAAAGAAAGGCACTTCCGTCTTAAAGATTTATGTAGTCAGAACGATTTTTTACAAAGGCTATACTTCTCTGATTTGCTAAGAGCTGATAGACATATCACGGCTATTAGGAGGCATATTCCTCTAATGGATAATACCGGCAAGCCTATTGGCAGTAGTGATAAATTTAAAGCTGAGCTCGAAGCCCTCGAAGTAATTAATAATCGTTTACAGCTAGCACTAGAGGATGCCACTCCAGAACCACAGCCCCCTCAAAATACAGAAGAGGCCCCGGCTTCATCATTTAAGCTAGACACGTTGCCTTATCATTCACCCAGAGACCCGTTTATGGGATTGGTAACCTTAGCGGAGCAAAATGCCGATTGGAGAGAAGGAGTCGGATTGCCAGCTGATAGGCCAACTGATTATCTACATCCATCAGTACGCGAAGAACAAATTGACGAATACAAATATCGCAGATCTTGGTCAATAGAAGCAAGGAAGAATTTTAAAGAAGCTGAATCCAACTACCAAACCGAACTTAAAAAATTCTACGAAAACCGTGGCTTTGTAAGTAAGACAAAAGGAGCGGTTAAGACTTTATTCGGTGGCCGACCTGAGTTTCCGTCAGAGTTAGAAAAGCTTCAGGCAGAGTACAAATACCAAAAGAAAAGATACGCCGAACAGCTAAGAAATGCTTTAGTGACAAGAGAGGGGGCCTCTGCTGGTAATAGGAGTCTAGATGTGACACAACCCGTAACTAAAAGAGCCTTTGCTAAAAAATTCGTCATCGAACCACGGTATCGTTTGCTTGATGTCCAGGCCGAGGCCCTCGAAACAAACGCTCAAAATTCTAAATTAAAACCAATCATGGATCAGATGCGAAAGCATAGAGTACCTTTGCGTTGGCTTGGTTTATTAGCGGCGGCTGGAATAGGGGCTGCTACTGGTGGGGCTATGGTGGCGGGATTAAATATGGCTCGCTGGGGAGTGTCGACTTTTGGAGGGGTTGCTGTAGCTAATGCCGTTTACAAACAAAAAGAAAAGGCAATAAATAAAGCCAGCTCTGAACTGAGCTTAGAAAAAGAAAGAATTGAAAATGAGTTTACGTTTGAAGAGATTAATGAATATGATGAGTCTTTGGACTTAGGTAGGTTAAAAGTAGAAAGAGCAAAATTAAAACAGAAAGTATACGCCACCGGTGCGGCAGTGATTGTTGGTGGGGCCGCCTATGTCGGAACCTCGCTCATTGACGCTCCTTCAGTTCAGGCAGAAGCATTGCCAAATGAAAAAGGCGTCAAGTTACCAGCTGATGAAGCGATTAAGTTGGAGCATGATAAGCGGACATTAGAGATAGAGCAACGGGTAGAAAGTATTCGTAAATCGATTGAAGAAGCTAATGCACGAGGTGCCCTAGAGGCCAAGGGTGTCGCGGAGCCAACACCAACGCCAGAATCCTCACCAGCACCAAAACCGGCATCGACACCTTCAAATGCACCAGAGACTTTACCGGCGAAGCCAAAAGCTAGCGAGGTTATACCAAATGGTGGCAAACCACTTAGTAGTTCGAGTCAGGGTGAAGTTATGCCTGGCAACGGGTCAACCCCAGAGACTCTACTGCAGATGAGAAGAGTTAAAGTACCGCATTACTCACCAGGTGGGGAGCTACTCTCTGAAACAGCAGTGTCAAACATAAAATTACGAGGTATCAGTACTGACGTCTTAAGAGGGGCTATGTTACCTGATGCTAAGGTAAACGAAATTTACTCCGCACTAAATACCAAAGTGAATGACTTACTCGCGGCTCGGCCAAACTTTTCTCAGGCAGAATTGGAAAGTCTTTTATTTAGAGAATTGCAAAATACTTATGGTAAAGAAGACTGGTGGACAGCAGCTAACATAAATGAAGTAAAGATTGACTCAATTATTACTGAAGACCCGAGGGTGGGAAATCTAATTGGAGTTCAAGCTCAGACTTTTGAGGTTAATCCAGTGGAGACGCTCGACCCCGGTGAATCAATTATTAAAGCTGGTACAAGCGTGGCGGATGTGTTACCGGCCAAAGCTTCGATTGAAACTTTGGCAATGGAACCCAATCTTTCTACAGACCAAGCGCCGGTTACTTATGCTCGCTCAGGGGGCTTGGTTATTGATGCTGACAGCCCAGTGCAATCATTGCCAATTCAAAGAAATATACTCGAAACTGTTAGTCCCACAATAGAGGCTACCGGAGGAGTTCCAGCCAGAGAGATACCATTAATGGAAATCACACAACCTAAACTTGTGCGACCAGAGATCACATCTTTACCTTCAGATCCAAATCTATATTCATTTAGTGGTAACTTCACTAAATCACCAGATTTTGTTAAGTATGTAGAAACACAATATGGTGGTCTGGCAAAATTTAATAAAATTTTAACAAACCAAGCCTTGCTGGTAGAAGGGGAGACATACGATGGCTTTAATAGCTGGTTAAATGAGTATAGAAGTCCTTACCAGACGGTTTTGGCTAAGTTGACTATTGGCGATCTTAAAGAAGCTTTTGACGGACCAGAGATAGGTAATAAAAACGTTGAAGTGGACGGGACTGGACTGCCGAAGTCATACAATACTGATGCTATTAGGCAGTGGGCGACTGATAATAATTTTAAGTATGAAACCGTTCGTGGATGGCTAGTGAAGCTCGAGGATTTAAAGCAGGAGTTCCCTCATAGCGAGTCAACTACAGTAGAAGATTTATTTGCTGAGTCATTCATTAAAAAAGACTGGTATGCACAAAGTGGAGGGAAACAAGTATTATCATCAGTCGGAAATGGTAAAGGTGTAGGCATCTAGCTAAATTATTAATATGACAAACGTCAATCAAACAAGTAATGACGGAGCTGCCACTGAGGAAGAAATCTACGCTGAAGAATTAGGGACTATAATTTTTCAGAGTGCCCTGATGCAATTTTTAGTGGCTGAAGAAGAATCACAGACCAGCGCTTTTAATTCATTTATTGAAGCTCATGTAAATACAGATTCCTTCCTGGAAGATTTGTGTAACGAATACCCTGAGTTTGAAAAATTACTGCGAGAAGAAATGTCGCTACTGCAAAAAGAGCTAGCGGAAATTGTTCCAGATTAATTTAGTTAATACACAGCTCGCAGCCACTTGTCTCTTCTTTAGTTTCTCTTTGATGTTATTATAAATGAGTTATGTCCCAAGATAGTTCTTTAATTGGTACCTTTGACTTAAACTCCCAAACCGGAGTGATGTCTATACTAGCGTCAATTCGCGGTAGTAAACTTTCAGCTCCTGAAAAAAACGAACTGAGAGATTTAGTATTTCTCTATACTAACGGCGGTGGCGACGCTTCAGTGCGGATTGCCCTAGAACAAAAATTAGTGGCGCATAAGATTGTTCCGGTACAAGTTCAACCGACAGCGCCGGCTGGACCATCTTTAGCCTTTGGTAGTTACCGCCCAACACCAACTTTTAAAAAAGCACCACAAGTGGCGAGTTTGCCCGTGTCTATACAAGTGCCACCACCGGTAGTAAATCCCGCCGTGTCTGCAGAACCAGTCACGTCAGCGCCATTTGTTCCAGCAGTCAATCCAGCTATTCAGGCTCCAGTTGTTGTGGAGCAAGTGCCAATAGTTTCTGTGCCGGTTTTTGCACCGGTAATTAAAGTAGCGACGCCAGTCCTGGCTCCTGAGGCAGTTGTTACTCCGCCAATTCCAGCTCCAGTGTCTGGTGAAGTAAATTATATTGAGCGAATTCGACAAATTAAAACCGCCGTAAATAGTAAAGTCGGTAACCCAGTCAATCTAGTTGACATCAATAACGAAGTGGGACGTGAGTACATGAATGCACTACTGGAAGCGATGAAGAAACTCAGTAGCGGAGCTGTTAGTGAAATGGGCCCAGCTATGAAACGTCTGGAATCATCCTATATAGCTGTGGAAGCTGCTATAGCCGGACATAATGAGCCAATTCCACCTCCTCCTGTGGCTGCAGTATTGGTCACCCCAATTGTGTCACCCGTAGCAACCCCAGCTTTGCCTGTGGTTTCAACACCAATCTCTGTACCAGAGCCTTTACCTCCACCAGCTCCCGTAATTAAAAATGAAGTACCGCTACCAGCCCCCGCACCAATACTAGACTTACCACCAAGACCGGTAGCACCGATGACTACACCTCCAGTTCCTTTACCGGTAACTCCTCCGGTTTTTGTTGTGCCTGTGCCTCAAACACCAGTCCCGGCACCTCAGCCACTTCCTTCGGTAGCTACATATGAGGAGATGGACGGTTCACCAGTGATTAACCCAGTAGTGACTTCTTTCGCGTTATCTGACCGAAAAAAGATTCTTACCCCTAGTGATTTACCAGATGCCTCGTCGGTTTCTACTGGTGCAGCCGGAGATCCACTATCTACCAAAGAAGTTGATGACGGACTCAACCAACTCCTTTCAGACTGGACACTTTTCAAAAAAAGTGGATTGTTTGGTACTGGACCAAAGGGACGCGAACACCCTCTATTCAAAAAAATTGCTGACTTACAAGTACCTCTCTTATTAGCCGGACGATTTGATGGTGCGACACAAGAAATTAGACAAAGTATTACCGATTACATGAATGGTTGGCGCTATGAGCAAGGTATTATCTATCAACCGGGAGAAACTTTTGAGAGATACTTGAGACGAGTTATTAAACATATTATTGATTTGCAAAAAAAACACAAACAGCCATAATGAATCCATGTTAAGTGTGCACCACGCCCAGCTCTTGCGAGTGCAAGAAATATCTAATGCTAAACCACTGGAATTTTACGGTGACACTTCCGATACAGAGGTGGAGACAATACAATTTTTAAGTATTGGTATAAATGAAGTAAGAAGAATTACCCAAGTTGCTAGTTTGCGACCGGAAGTGGCAAAAATTAGACTATTAGTAGTAACCACAACAAGTGTAACTCTAGAAGCGCAGCAGGCTTTACTAAAGATTCTTGAAGAACCCCCACTGGCTACTAAATTTTTGTTTGTATTACCCTTGGATCTTATTTTGTTGCCCACACTTGCATCCCGGTTTCAATTAATCGAGAATTTTACTGTATCAGTAGAAGGGGAAGTTTTTACTAATTTTTATCAGCTATCTTATGGTGATAGATTGGCAGAAATCACCAAGAGAATGACTAAAAAAGACCAGGTTTGGACTATGGAAATACGTCGAAGTTTGGTTGAATACTTAAACCAAAAGGCAAGTACTTTGCCAGTAATCAAGCTCCGCACACTAAACATGATTATGGAAAAATTAGGCACCCGTGGCGCCTCCAATAAAATGCTTCTAGAAGAATTAGCTTTGACCTTGCCAATTAGCAATTAGTGCACAAAAGCAGAGAAATGATACACTTACAAATATATACATAATGATTGAAACATGAGTCTTGATATTTCAAAACGGTTACAGGATATAAATGAATGGCTACAAAAAGAGTATGCTGGGATAAGAACAGGCCAAGCTAACCCCGGTCTCTTGGATGGAGTCAAGATTGAGTCCTATGGAGCAAGGGTTTCTCTTCAGCAAGTTGGCTCAGTCGGGATCGAAGACGCGAGAACCCTCCGGGTGTCTTTGTGGGACAGTACTCAGGTAGCGACAGTAGAAAAGGCCATCAGAGTGGCTGATTTGGGTGTATCGGTAGTGGCTGATTCATCAGGTTTGCGGATTATTTTCCCTGAACTCACTAGTGAACGTCGAACACAATTGATGAAGTTGGCTAAGACCAAGTTAGAAGAGTCTCGAGTATCGGTCCGTTCGGTGCGGGATGATTCTATGAAAGAACTAGAACGACAATTTAAAGCCAGTGAAATTGGGGAGGATGAAAAGTTTAGCCAGAAAGATAAGATTCAGAAGCTGGTTGAAGAAACAAATAATAAATTAGAGGGTTTATTTAATAAAAAGGAAAAAGAACTTCAACAATAACTATTTATGTCTATTATTCTTTTCCTGCTCGTCCTATTTGTCTTGATTTTGGTACATGAATGGGGGCATTTTATTGTGGCTAAAAAAACCGGCATGCGGGTAGATGAATTTGCGATTGGTTTCCCACCCAAGCTCTTTAGTATCAAAAAAGGGGAGACAGAATACAGCTTCAATGCTTTGCCCATCGGTGGATTTGTGCGTATTTTTGGGGAGAACCTAGATACGGCAAAAGACACGCTCGATCAGCCCCGTTCATTTGCGGCTAGACCAAAGTGGGCTCAGGCCCTAGTGCTTGTCGCTGGAGTAACTATGAACGTTATTTTTGCTTGGTTTTTGTTTGCATTGACATTCATGATTGGTGTCCCGACAGCAATAGACGAAGCGGTCGCTACACCAGAATCAGTTTTGTATATAAACGGTATTCTGCCCGGAGGGCCACTGTCTGGCGTATTACCAGCTGGAGCAGAGGTATTAAGTCTTGCGAGCACTGAAGAAACGCTAGCTAAGCCAGTACCTTCTACCTTTACGGCTTTTGTACAGAAATATGGAGCTGAGGAATTAACTTTGACTTATAGTTTTAAGGGCGAAGAAAAGACGGTCGAGGTTATGCCAGTGGTTGGTCTTATTAGCACGGAGCCAGAGAGAGTTGCGGTCGGTGTATCGCTTGCCCTAGTAGAGGATGTCAAGCAATCATTTGGTACAGCTCTTATCTCCGCTAGTGTGGCAACCTGGACTGGGCTTCGTGATATTACAGTTGGTTTGTTTAAATTAATCGCCGATTCAATAAGAGGGGTAGCCGACTTCACTCAGGTAGCCGGACCGGTTGGGATAGTTGGGATGGTTGGAGATGCCGCCAGCTTCGGACTGACTTCACTACTGACTTTCACCGCCTTGATCTCACTTAACTTGGCGGTAATAAATATGCTACCAATTCCGGCGCTCGATGGTGGACGCTTAGTCTTTGTGGCGATTGAAGCCGTTACACGAAAGCCTATTAACCCTATTTGGGCGGGTCGAATCAACCTAGTCGGCTTTGCGCTACTGATGATACTTATGGTCGTAGTCACTTGGAACGACATCGCTCGGTTACTCTAAGGTGCAACATAAAAAACAGCCCTGCAGGGCTGTTTTGCTTTACACTTTGACCAGAGTTAGCTTTACCGTTAAAATGGATTATTATTCGGTTATTATCGAAGCTTCAAGGGACTTAACTTTGTGTGGCTTTGAGGTTTTCTTTAGTATTTTATTTTATGCGTCAATCACAACTTTTCACCAAAACCCGTAAGGAAGCACCAGCGGATGAGTCGTCCAAAAATGCACAGCTCCTCATTCGGGCCGGTTTTGTGCACAAAGAAATGGCTGGCGTGTATACACTTCTACCACTTGGTCTACAGGTACTTGATAAAATTAACAACATCATCAGAGAAGAAATGAACGCTATTGGCGGACAGGAGATTACTATGCCATCTCTCCAGGACCCTGAATTATGGAAGAAAACTAATCGCTGGAGTGATGAAGTGGTTGATGTGTGGTTTAAGTCCAATTTAGTTGCTGGTGGTGAGGTTGGTTTTGGTTGGACTCATGAAGAAGTTGTGACCAATTTAATGACTCAGTATATTTCCTCATACAAAGATTTGCCACGCTTTGTCTACCAAGTACAAAATAAATTCCGGAATGAAGTAAGAGCCAAAAGTGGAGTTATGCGCACCCGAGAATTCATTATGAAAGACCTTTACTCGTTTGCAAAAACTGAGGAAGAACATCTAGCTTTTTACGAAGCCTGCGCTGATGCATACACTCGTATATTTAATCGGTTAGGAATTGGTGATAAGACTTACAAGACCTTTGCTTCAGGTGGTGCTTTTTCAAAGTATAGTCACGAATTTCAAACTCTCTCTGAGGCTGGAGAGGATGTGGTGTATGTAGTCGAAGAAAAGGGTGTTGCGATTAATAGTGAAGTTTTGGCCGACGTTGACTTAACTGAACTAGGTGTAACACGAGAGGAATTGGTAGAAAGGAAAAGTATTGAAGTGGGCAATATATTCTCGCTAGGGACAAAGTTTTCCGAAGCAATGGGACTCACTTTTAAAGATGAAGCCGGAAATGATAAATCTGTCATTATGGGGTGCTATGGCATCGGACCAGCTCGTTCTATGGGGACAATAGTTGAACTATTAGCTGATGAAAAGGGTTTGGTTTGGCCAGTTTCAGTCGCTCCATACCAAGTACACTTGGTAGCACTTAATACTGAAGATGAGTCTATTCGTGATTATGCCAATGGTGTCTATGCTGGTTTGAAGGATAATGGAATCGAAGTGCTGTTTGATGATCGAGACCTTAGGGCTGGTGAGAAGTTTGCTGACAGCGATTTGATTGGTTTACCCTATCGGGTGGTGGTGAGCAAAAAGACTAGGGAAGAAGGGAAGTTTGAGGTAGTGACTAGAGCATCCGGCGAGGTACGAAAGTTAACTGAAGAGGAATTGTACGGTGATTTTGATGCTGACCCCAATACGTAGTACAATGCGCAGTCAATGAGTTTTCTTTCCAAACAACTAAATAAACTTGTCGGAGCCATCTCTACGGACATGGCTATTGACCTGGGTACGGCTAATACCTTGGTTTATGTAAAAGGTAAGGGGATTGTGCTTAATGAGCCGACAATCGTAGCAATAAATAAAAAGACCGGACAGTTAGTAGCGGTCGGGAATGAGGCCAAGGCGATGCAGGGACGTACACCACAGCATATTGAAGTAGTACGACCACTAGTTGATGGAGTAATTTCTGATTTTGAGGTAACCGAAGAGATGTTGGGTTATCTAATAAATAAAGTGCATGGTGAGATGCGTTCTTTAATAGCGCCACGAATGTTGATTGGCGTGCCGTCAGGTATTACTAACGTGGAGATGCGAGCCGCGCGCGATGCAGCCAAAAACGCGGGTGCACGCGATGTTTTTTTGATTGAAGAACCGATGGCGGCAGCGATTGGTTCAAAGCTTCCAGTGGGTAAGGCCATTGGTAGTATGATAATTGATATTGGTGGTGGAACGACTGATATTGCGGTCATATCGCTCAATGGCCTGGTGGTCGCCAAAAATTTGCGCGTGGCCGGGGATCATCTCAATGTGGCTATTGCTTCATATGTCCGTGATCAATTCAAGATATATGTGGGAGAAAGAACCGCTGAAGATGCTAAAATTGCACTCGCAGCCGTAAAGACCGATGGTAGCAGTAATGAAATGGTAATCCGTGGTCGGGATGTGATGACTGGCCTACCGCGAGAAGTGATTATTACGGCTAGTGATGTACGTGATGCGGTAGCGAGTCAGGTTGAAACCATTGTCGATGCCACGAGAGGTGTGTTGGAGAAAACTCCGCCTGAAGTAATGGCCGATATCATGCAACGAGGTATCAATCTCTGTGGCGGAGGGGCGCTTATTCCCGGACTTTCCTCATTTTTGGAGGAAACCTTGCAGGTACCAGTGATTGTCGTGCCCGATCCATTACGTGCAGTCGTGCGTGGAGCTGGTATAGTTATAGAAAATCTTGAACAATATGAAGAAGTACTCATCGATAATGAAGGGGAGCTATCGCCGTACCTCAACTAAACGTTGGCGGGTCGGTTTTTTTGTAACGGTAATAGTCTTATTTATCGGTTTAATATTCCCGCAATTAATGGTGGCCGTATCTTTTGTAGTCCTGTATCCGGTCCATACAATTTCTGTTTGGTACAAAAATAGTGAAGATATTTTTCCCAGCTTTTTGCGTAGCCGGATGGAATTAGCAGCTGAAATTGATGCCCTAAGAGCAAATATTGCCAACCAAAACGGTACACAACTATCAATCCAAAAATTACTGGAAGAAAATCAACAATTAAGATTACTAACTGAACTTGGTACTTCTACCGACAGAGTGTCAGCCAAGGTTATTGCACAACCAGGTCGCTTGAGTTACGACTTACTCCAGATTAATAAGGGTAGTCGTGATGGGATACAGATTGGAGCCCCGGTTTATATAGGAATAGATACTGTCATCGGAATAGTAGTACATACTTCATTGACTTATGCTTTTGTACAATTAGTGACTACTCCGGGTTTTACTTCGACCGCGTATATTGTGGGGCCAAATATCTTTGCTCCGCTGGAGGGTGTCGGTGGTGGAGTGGCTAGAGTAAAAGTACCACAAGGGATTAATTTAACCGAAGGTAATTTAGTTTTATTACCAAGTGCTGCTAGTGGTGTTTATGGCGAGATCGTCTCCATTGAGAATTTACCGACACAACCAGAGCAGTTTGGCTATGTAACACCACCACTGCCATTACAAGGCATTCTTTACGTTTCGGTCGATCGCTATATACCAGGTGAGCGCAGTGAAGCGCAAATTAACCTAGCAATAAAAGAATCAATCCAAAGTTATTTTCGCTTAGATAAAGTAGATCTGTTTGTTACCACTTCGAGTTCGGCTACCGGTCTAGCTTCAACTACCGGTGTGGCAACACCAACCGCTACTGTAACAGAATAAACTTGTATGTTAAGAATCATTTTCCTATTTTTACTCCTGATCTCAATTTTGACTCAGTCTTATTATTTAGCCGGAGCCTTATATTTTGGTTATTTAACTTGGTATAGTGGTTATGAAATTGTTGTACTGGCTATTTTAATTGATGGCTACTATGGTTCTTTCTACACTTTCCCAACTTTTACGATAGTCACTTTTGGTGGTTGGCTATTTTTTACATACCTAAAGAGGCTTTTATTGTATACTGGAGGGAATGAGGTTATTTCGTAAGAAGCGGCGGGTAATTGTTGAGCTAGACGAGGTACTTTTAGATGCAACCAATATTGCGTCTTTTAATCTGGCTCGCCTCGAAGGGAAGCGAGAGCTACCGATTTCAATTCGTAGTATCTACGGAGTAGGAGCAGTTTTTGTGGGTATTATTTTACTTTTTACTTTTAAAATTTTTGATCTACAAGTGACGCAAGGAGCAGAATTTAAATCAATCGCGGAAAATAATTCGGTTAATCAGGCGGTGATTATTGCTGAAAGGGGAGTGGTCTATGATCGGCGCGGAGAGTTGGTGGCGTGGAATGAGTTTGATGATCGAAGTGTTTATGATTTTCCGATTCGAGCTTACACCGACCGTCTCGGCCTTGGTCAGGTGTTGGGTTATGTTAGCTATCCACGCAAAGACACTCGGGGATTTTATTATCGCACTGAATACATTGGTCGTAGCGGTATAGAATCTGCTTATGACAATGTTTTAAGGGGTAGCAACGGTACTAAGATTGTAGTGGCTGACGCCCTCGGGGACATCGTCGGTGAACACGCGATTGGTTCTAGTAGTTCTGGTGAAGCGTTACATCTATCTCTTGATGCTGAGCTCTCAGAAGCGATGTATCAGATCATCTCTACCTCAAGCGCTAGGGCTGGATTTCGCAGTGGAGCAGGGGCGATTATGGATGTTGAGACGGGCGAGATTATTGCGCTAACTAGTTTTCCGACTTACGACCCAGAAGTAATGGCTGATGGCTATGATATTGCGACTATAGAATCATATAATATTGATGATCGGTTACCATTTTTGAATAAAGTAATTAGCGGTGCTTATACCCCGGGTTCGATTGTGAAGCCATTTGTAGCCTATGGCGCTCTAGCAGAGAAGACGATAGATCCATTGAAGCAAATTACTAGTACTGGAGAAATACTGGTGCCAAACCCCTATAATCCAAGCAACCCGTCTCGGTTTACCGATTGGCGAGCTCATGGTGTGATGACGATGCGCGAAGCAATTGCTTTTTCTTCTAACGTTTATTTTTACACCATTGGCGGAGGATTTGGCGATCAAAAAGGATTAGGTATTACTAAAATGGCACAATATTATCGACTTTTTGGTCTGGGTAGTAGTACTGGCGTCGATATCGCGGAGGAACAGTTAGGAGTAGTACCGGACCCAGCCTGGAAAGCGGAAGTATTTGACGACGATTGGCGTCTGGGGGATACGTATTTTACTGCGATTGGACAGTTTGGTTTCCTGACTACACCAATTCAAATGTTGCGAGCTTACTCAGCCCTTGCTAATGGTGGCAAACTTTTGACTCCACACGTACTTAAAGGCCAACAAGGAACAAGTGTTGACTTAAATCTTAACCAGGATTATCTGAAAATTATTCACGAAGGTATGCGCATGACGGTAACCTTAAATGGCGGAACGGCTCGCGCTTTAGAAAGAAAAGATGTCGCTGTAGCAGCCAAGTCCGGTACGGCTGAAGTGGGGGCAGGGAACGCATATGTGAACTCTTGGGCAGCCGGATTTTTCCCCTACGAAAAACCCAAATATGCATTTATACTAATGATGGATCGCGCCCCGCGTAGCAACGCCTTGGGTGCCACGAGAATAATGGGCGACGTGGTAGAGTGGATGTCAGTCCATCGACCTGAATATTTGGGGATAGTAAAAGCACAAGAAAATTGAAAAAGTTGACCAGGACGGTTAAGTGGGTATAATTGGGTAAATATTATTTTCGTATGAATGACACACAAGCATTTTTGACCGCTGAAAAGTTTGATGAGTTAAAGAAAGAATTAAATCACCTAAAGACAGTACGACGCAAGGAGGTGGCTGAATCGCTTGAATATGCTCGTAGTCTAGGAGATCTTTCAGAAAATGCCGAATACCAAGAAGCGCGAGATATGCAGTCTGCTATCGAAGAAAGAATTGGTTACCTGGAGAAAGTTATTAAGGAGGCAAAAATAGTTGCACACGAAAAGAAAGGGGGAGTCATAAGTTTGGGCTCTGTAGTTACTATTCAAAAAGAGAAGGATAAAGATAGTCGTACTTATACCATCGTCGGTTCAGACGAAGCCAATATCCACGAGAAGAAGCTATCCTATCTCTCACCACTCGGTGAAGCCTTGATTGGAAAGATAAAAGGTGACGAGTTTATCTTTGAGACGCCGACGGGGAAGCAGAAGTATAAAGTACTTAAGGTTGAGTAAGAACTTGCGGACTCGGGAAATTTCTTTGTTGCGCTACGTAAAATAATACTCACCGTACTATCGTACGACTCGCCTTATTTCCCTTGCGCGCCTCGAACTTTCCACGATTGCGCCAGTTCTAAAAACTAAAACTAACCAAAATTGCAAAAGACCGGCGCCTACGGCGCCGGTCTTTTATAATAATTAACTAAATCAAACCTCGGTCCCAATGGCATCTTCACAGGTCCTCGTTCCTGACATTGTCACTGCGGATGCTCAGATGTTGTTGTAACCGGGGTTTGTAGTAGGGATATGCTTCTTAAGCGTTAAATTTTGCGTAATTACCAATAAAACGCTACTATAATCCCATTATGTCAGGACTAGAAGATGTGCGCGCGGAGCGTATCAAAAAGTTGGAAATTTTAAAGGAGCATGGAATTAATCCATATCCGGCTAGTGTTACTCGTACTAATCAAATAGCGCATGTAGTCGAGTACTTTGGTGAGTTAGAAGAAGCGAAGACAGAATTGACTCTAGTGGGGCGGGTGATGGTAGTAAGGGGGCAGGGAGCTATCATGTTTGTGGAGGTGCAAGACGCCACTGGTAAGCTTCAGGCGGTCTTTAAGGGTGATGATATTGAACCGGCTACGTTTGCTCTGTTTAAGGCGGTAGTAGACGCTGGAGACCATATTCAAGTGGTAGGTACACTCTTTATCACCCAACGGGGTGAGAAGTCACTATTGGTCAAAAGCTGGCAGATGGTCGCCAAGAGCCTACTTCCATTACCAGATAAATACCATGGTCTACAAAATGAAGAAGAGCGTTTCCGTAAGCGTTACCTAGATTTACTTGGTCGCGATGATTTGCGGGCGATGTTTAAGCGTAAGGAAAAGTTTTGGGACGTTACTCGTAGTTTCCTCAAGGAGCACGGCTTTACTGAAGTAGAAACTCCGACTTTGGAGGTAACAACTGGTGGCGCTGAAGCCAGGCCTTTTGCCACCCATCATAATGACTTTGATATTGAAGTATTCTTGCGTATCTCAATTGGTGAGCTATGGCAGAAGCGCTTATTGGCGGCTGGCTTTGAAAAAACGTTTGAAATCGGCCGGGCTTATCGTAATGAAGGCAGTAGCCCCAATCACTTACAAGAATTTACCAACCTGGAGTTCTACCAAGCCTACGCTACTTACGAAGATGGTATGAGACTGGTTGAAAATCTTTATCGCACCATAGCAGAAGTGGTTTACGGTACTACGACCTTCACTCGGGGTGAATATACTTTTAATTTAGCCGATGAATGGACCAGGATTGATTATGCGGAAGAGATATTGAAACAAACAGGCGTGAGTCTTGCGTCGGCAACCGAGGAAGAAATAAAAACCAAGCTCCGGGAGCTCGGGGTCAAATACGAGGGTGAAAATCTAGAACGATTAACTGATACGTTGTGGAAATATTGTCGAAAGAATATCGCCGGTCCGGCGTTCTTAATCAACCACCCAAAATTGGTCTCTCCACTAGCTAAGTCTGTTGAAGGACGCCCAGACGCAGCACAGCGCTTCCAGCCACTGATTGCTGGTACAGAAGTAGGGAATGGCTACTCAGAACTAAACGATCCCCTAGAACAAAAAGCCCGTTTTGACCTCCAGCAAATTATGATTGATAGGGGAGATGCGGAAGCGATGATGCCAGACTTTGAATTCGTCGAGATGCTCGAGCACGGCATGCCCCCCGCTTGTGGTTTTGGTTTCGGTGAACGCCTCTTTGCCATCCTCGAAGGTAAAACCATCCGCGAGACCCAGTTGTTTCCACTGATGAAGCCAAGGGAACTTGAATCAATAACTAAAAAATCTAGTGAGAAAGAAATCGCTATGGTAATTGTAGATACTGATATTCTGACTGAGAAGTGGCAAGTATTAAATACTGTCGCTCATGTGTCCGCCTCGTTCGCTGCTCGGTCTGGTAAAAAACTATTTTTTAAAGATAGTACAGAAACTAAAGATGGTGTTTCTGTACCCATGAATATACAGCATGCCATAATGATCAAAGTAGGTAAGAATTTAAAATCAATTGCGAACGCTGAATTACCAGATGGATGTTCGATAACTCCATTTACACAAGAAATGCTGGCAACTACGAATGATAAAAAAGTCTTGGCCTCGATTAAAGAAAAAACCGCTGATCAAATTGAGTATCTCGGCGTATTAATTTTTGGCCCAAAGAGTGTTGTTGAAGATTATACAAAAAGTTACAAACTATATTCATAGTTTGTAATTTATTTGTTTTGTAAAAAAACTGCGCGACCCTTAGGTCGCGCGGTTTTTGATTTGCATAATGTGATGATATCAGTCCCCGACCAATCATGATTTACCCAGCTACCGCAAGGCGTCGCCTTGCGGTATTATGACCCTATATTTTATATGTATCTGATATACTAGAAATTAAGGCAAACATCCGCGAGACCCAGCCATTTCCACTGATGAAGCCAAGGGAGTAGATGAAACAAATATGATTTTTAATAATTTCACATTACGTCACACAGCGATCTACATCGGTGGGATTATATCCCTAGTAGTTCTTAATATTTATCAATTACATCAATTCCAATCATCAATAATAGCTGAAACTGAACAACTGAGAGAGAGCAGGAACTATATTGTAGTGTATCACTTTATGAAGAGTTATGAGTGTGAGTCCAGAGAAGTTATAGAAGCTGATAATGACGAGTATTTTTATGTGCTTTATCCCCATTATTCCGTTGCGAGATCTGGGTATAAAAATCTTCATCCCAGTGAGCAATCTGCATATAATGAGCTTTATGAACGTTATTTAGCTGATCAAGATTACTATAAAGAGCTTCATGCCGAGTATTCGGTCAAGCAATCTGAAGTACCTTGTACAGCCTTAAATTATTATTTGATTGGCGAAGGTCTTTTCTATTTAGCACTGATACCATTATTTTTAATCTTGTTTCCATTTTTTCCCGGATCTTTTGCAAACCAGAGAATCTACAATCGTGCCTTCTATCTCAGTTTAGCTATAGTAGTATTTATGCTATTAAATTTATTTTTTTGGTACGACCATAACCTAGAGTCAGGTTCTCAATCTGGATTTACTAGGGTTGGATCATACGAGATATTTTTCTTCGTCACACCGGTATTGTATCTATGTTTTTTGCTGTGTAGCTGGGGAAGACATCGCGAGAATTGGTTCAAACTCTTACTCCTCACTACATGTTTACTAGCAGTAATACCCCTCTATGTTCTTTATGGACTGGCTAGAATTTTCTGATTATAATAATTTTTAACTGTAAAAACCGCGCGACCCTTAGGTCGCGCGGTTTTTGATTTGCATAATGTGATGATATCAGTCCTTGACTAATCATGATATACCCAGCTACCGCAAGGCGACGCCTTGCGGTAGCTGATACCGAATCGTAATTTGAAAGCCTCCGCAGTGAAGATGTCATGAACGAAGACTGGCTTGAGAATTACGAGTCAGTGGAGACGTTGTTTGATGAGGTGGTAGGTCAATCTCAACCGGAAGTGTGTATAAGTGGATGGACAGTGGGGTGAAGTGGTATACAATGTAGGAGTGGTGGGAGATAGTGGAATGTATGACGAAAGTCGTATAGACTAGTTAAGACATGTTAATCGGCGAATACAAACATACGTTGGATCCCAAAAAACGGCTGTCCTTGCCGTCTAAATGGCGCAAGGAACTTGGGAGAGAACTTGTAATAACCCGAGGTCTTGATAACTGTCTCTTTGTATATCCGCTCCCGGAGTGGCAAAAGATCACTGAAAAAATTGGTCAATTGCCACTGGGTCAGGCGGATACAAGAAGTTTCAATCGATTCTTCTTATCAGGAGCAGTGGAGGTGGAGGTAGATTCAGTTGGACGTATTCTCGTGCCAGACTTTTTGAAAGATTTCGCCACGCTTACGACAAATGTTGTAATCGCAGGTATCTATAATCGTATCGAAATTTGGGATGAGGAGAAATGGACAGAGTATAAACGAAAGATTGAAGCCCAAGCTGATGCGCTAGCTGAAAAATTGGGTGAAATCGGCGTCCTATAACTTTGATCTACCATGAACCACATTACTGTTTTACGAAACGAAGCAGTGACACTTTTGTCACTGAAAGAGGAGAGTGTAGTAATCGATGCGACCTACGGAGCTGGGGGCCACGCAGAAGAGATTTGCGGGAGGTTAGGCAAGGATGGCGTATATGTAGGAATCGATGCAGATAAAACTGCCTTCCTAGATTCCTTCCTATACAAAATGCAGTCAGGACCAAAATTTCATTTGGTTAATGACAACTTTGCTAATCTCAAACCAATTCTAAGTTCATTACAGATAAGTAAGGTGGATGCGATCTTAGCTGACTTAGGTTGGCGTACTGATCAGTTCCAGACCGGAGGGAAAGGCTTCTCATTCGGGAGCGACGACCCGCTTTATATGACCTATGGTGACAATGATAGTTATCTTTTCAATGCTCACGACATTATTAATTCTTGGGCCGAGGAAGATATCGCTAATGTTATCTATGGTTATGGTGAAGAGCGCTACTCACGTCGCATCGCCAGGGGAATTGTCTTGGCTCGGAAGAAGAGCAAAATCCTCACCGCTAAAGCATTGGCTGATGTAATAGCAGCTGCGGTACCAGTTTCTTATGCTAAAGGAAAGATTAATCCCGCCACTAAGACTTTCCAAGCCCTCCGGATAGCGGTAAATGATGAACTTAAAGTACTTGAAACCTTTCTCGCTGACGCTCCAGAGCAATTAAATATTGATGGCACTCTAGCAGTTATTACCTTCCATAGCTTAGAGGACCGCCAGGTCAAACTAGCCTTTAGAGAGCTAGTTAAAACTGGAAACTACGCCTTAGTAAACAAAAAACCAATTGTAGCCGGAAGAGAAGAAATTAAAGAGAACCCTAGATCACGAAGCGCTAAATTACGATTAATTCAACGGGTTAGTTAACTATAAATTATTATGAACGTAAAGAAAGTACGAATAAAACACCACTTCATTACAGCTTGCTTTGCCACTGTTTTGGTAGCTGGAGTCGTCGCGTATATGTATTTTCTAAGTCTTTCTGTCGTACATGTCGTGATGCGAAAAGAAGTATTACAAGAAACTAACCGTCTGCGCTCGGAAATTGCTTTTCTAGAGACTTCATATATTGAAGCTCATCATACGATAAGTAATCGCGTAGCCACGGCCGATGGTTTTACTGAGATTCGAGACAAGATTTTTATTAGTGCAACGCCAGAAACTAGTTTGGTATTGCGTACAGATGGGGAATAGAGCCTAGTCTATGCGTCGCAATGTGATACTTAGAATCCGTATCATTACCGGATTTATTCTCTGTATTGCGCTTCTTTTAGTGGCGCGTCTTTATTATGTGCAAATAATGGAAGGCGAGGTATATAGCATTAAAGCTGAAGACCAGTACGTCAAAACCAGACAAGATCTTTATTCACGTGGATCAATCTATTTTACAGCCAGAGATGGTAAGAGTGTGGCCGCGGCGTCAATTAAGTCGGGTTTTTTATTAAGTATTAATCCTTCACTAATAACTGATCCCAAAGCCACCTGTGAATCGTTGCAGCCATATCTACTACATACTATAGAGAAATGTCAGGAACAGGCAAGTTTTACATCTCGTAAGTATATAGAACTAGAGAAAACAATCACTAAAGAAGCCGCTGATGCTATAAAACTCTTAAATCTTAAGGGGGTGCAACTGTATCGCAATCAGTGGCGTTTTTATCCCGGTGGCATGTTGGCCGCCAGAAGCGTTGGTTTTGTTGGCTTTACCGAAAAGTCCGATGTTGAACTGCATGGAAAATATGGTCTAGAAAGGCAGTATGATCATGTTTTAGTCCGTGAGCGCGAGGTCCGCTCAGTCAATATCTTCGCTGAGATATTTAGTAATCTGGGTGAGATGATATATCGCAAGGATGAAGCCAGTCATGGGGATATTATTACAACGATTGAACCAACAGTCGCTCGGATGCTAGACACAATTTTAGAAAAAACCAATCAAAAGTATACCAGCGAATTAACCGGAGCAATCATAATGGACCCCAAAACCGGTGAGATTATTGCCATGAGCGCTGTACCGAGTTTTGATCTCAATGACCGGAGTAATGCTTCAATTGAATTCTTTCAAAACCCACTAGTGGAAAATGTTTATGAGTTCGGTTCAACCATTAAAGCTTTAACAGTAGCGGCCGGACTTGATAGTGGCATGATTACAGCCGACACTACTTACTATGATGAGGGCTCAATTACTTTAGATGGCTATACCATTAAGAACTTTGATGGTAAAGGCAGAGGTACTGTACCAATGCAAGAAGTATTGAATCAATCTTTAAACACTGGAGTGTCTTTTATAGTACAAAAAATGGGTAAGGATAAGTTTCGTGATTATTTTTTAAATTTTAAGTTAGGTAGTGAGACGGGAATTGATTTACCAAATGAAGCTTTTGGTTTAGTTGATAACCTGCGCTCACCACGTAGTGTTGAATACGCTACTGCTTCATTTGGTCAAGGTATTGCTATGACTCCGATCGCTACCGCTCGCGCTTTGGCTGTGTTGGGAAATGGGGGACATCTAGTGACTCCGCACCTGGTTAAGCAAATAAAATATGAAGATGGTACGGTCAAAGATATAAATTATCCAGTCGGAGCCCAAGTCATTTCTAAAGAAGCTAGTGAGGAAATTTCGCGGATGCTAACTACGGTAGTAGACGAGGCATTGGCTCAGGGTAAATATGCTATGCCCCATCATACAATTGGTGCCAAAACTGGTACAGCGCAGATGGCTGACCCTGAAAATGGTGGTTATTTTGAAGATCAGTTCCTCCATTCATTTTTTGGCTATTTTCCGGCCTATGACCCAGAATTTCTTGTCTTCATGTATACTGTAAAGCCAAAAGGGGTACGTTATGCTTCAGAGACCCTAACTGAACCCTTTATGGATATTGCCAAGTTTCTCATCAATTACTATGACGTACCACCTGATAGATAAATAACATGAAAGATATTCTTAAGAAAATTGTTGTTTTTATACTCACAACAGAAGCTAAATTTTTACTGAAAAGACATAAACCAATAATTATTGCGATTACCGGGAGTGTCGGTAAAACCTCCATGAAGGATGCAATTTATACTGTGCTGAAGCGACATGTGTCTGCGCGTAAGAGTGAAAAAAGTTTTAATTCTGATATTGGTGTTCCACTTACTGTACTGGGTTTACCGAATGGCTGGAATAATCCCTTACTTTGGTTTAAGAATATCGTTGATGGTTTTATGATTGCCTTTTTTACCAAAGACTATCCAGCTTACTTAATCCTGGAAACTGGAGTTGATAGACCTGGTGACATGAAAAAATTGGCATCCTGGGTAAAGCCAAATATTGTTGTCCTAACGCTTTTTCCGGATGTGCCGGTGCACGTAGAATTTTTTCCTGATCCGGCAGCGGTAGTAAGTGAAAAAATGCGTTTAGTTGAAGCACTGAAGCCGGAGGGGGTCGTTATTTATAATCACGATGATGTACTAATAAAGGCACAGTTAGATTCAGTAAGACAACAAACGATTGGCTTCAGTCGACACCTACCGACTCACTTTACTGCCAGCGCCGATAAGATTTTTTATAACGATGACCGACCATCAGGTATATCATTCACAGTCTCGCACCTGGGGGAAACACAGGAAATTAAAGTTGAAGGGGCTGTTGGTATGCAACTAATCTATACTTATGTTGGAGCGGTGGCGGTTGGTATGCAATGCGGTATTTCGATGGCGGAGGCGGCCACCGCTCTCTTAGAGCATGTCCCGCCACCAGGTAGAATGCGGATAATGCCAGGTATAAAGGGCACAACAATACTAGATGATACTTATAATTCTTCACCCATTGCGGCTGAACAAGCGCTGCTGGCCCTCAAGGAGCTAAAGCACGGCAAAAGAAAAATCGCAGTCTTGGGCGACATGCTTGAGCTAGGGCGTTTTTCAGCTCGGGAGCATGAGCGAATTGGGGAACTTGTACCAACTTGCGCAGAGGCATTATTTACAGTGGGGATACGGGCTCAAAAAATAGCGGAAGGGGCGCTGGAGCATGGCTTGTCCGAGAAATCAATTTTTCAGTACGATGATGTTGATCAGGCTGGTAGGGAGTTACAGGCATTTATTGAACCAGGAGATATCATACTTATAAAAGCCTCTCAAGGTATTAGAGCGGAACGTATAGTTGAAGAAGTAATGCAGGATGTCACGAATTCTCATAATTTATTAGTGCGACAAGATAACTCCTGGCAAGAACGCTAAAACATTGCTTTTTTAGTAAAAGTATGGTAAAATATAAAAACTTAGCAATTAAGCGCTATAACAATGAATAATTTTAACATCAAGAGATTACTAGCGATTGCTGCCTTTGGTATCTTTATAATAACTTCGACTTTTGGTCCAATGACTGCTAGTGCTCAAGTTTACAATCAGAATTATAAGCCGAAATCACTTTCTGATTTGATTGCCTATTTGTATGGAGTTATTGCTTCGCTTGAAGCTCAGAACACAGGCGCAGTTATAAATTCCAATCAGTCTTTTAATACAAACGTAAATCGGGCTGATGTGGAGACCTTGTCGGCAACTTCAATCAAGAAGAACGGCGCCACGGTGCGGAGTGATATTGAATTTGGTACTGCAAAATATGTCTATGCCTACTTCGAATATGGTACTAAAAAGTCAGTAGATGAGAGTACTAACGAGAAAAAAATTAATAAAAGTTCAAATTACACCCACACAATTCTGCTTGATGATTTGAAAACTAATACTACTTATTATTATAGAGCGGTGATCGAGTTACCTGGGGGATCAAAAGTGTATGGTGAACTCAGAAATTTTACCACCGGTAAAACAACTAATTCAAATGCAAATAATTCTAGTAACAATAAAGACATCTCTACTGATGATTCAGAATACAATCAAGGCGATAATATAACCGTCTCTTACGAATTCTCTCTGGCCCGTCAGAGCGGAAGTTGGATCGGTTTGTTTAAAGAAGGCGCTAGTAATAATCAATATATCGCTTGGAAATATGTCTCAGAAGACGATGGGGAGATAGATTTTACAGCACCTTACCAGACCGGTGAATTTGAATTTAGACTATTTAGTGATAGTGGCTATAACAGAGTAGCTGTCAGTGATAGTTTTGAAGTTAACAAATAGGAGCTATATTAACACAAAAAGCAATCCGGCATGTATTCTATGAATACATGCCGGATTGCTTTTTGTGCTAATATTGCTCTTAATGACTCCATCAGAATCAAAGAGTGCAAAAGTTGTACTCAATCTTGAAAACGTTAGTAAAAAATTTATAACTAATAGAGGGGATATTAGTATTCTTGAGGGAGTTTCACTAAAAGTGTACGCGGGGGAAAAGGTGGCCATCATTGGTCCTTCCGGATCTGGTAAGTCAACCCTGCTGTCACTTATTGGTCTTCTTGATACACCAACCACCGGTTTGGTAGAAATTTCCGGAATTAAGACCAACAATTTGTCTGAAGTGGAACAGGCGTCTTTTCGTAACAAGGAAATTGGATTTATTTTTCAATCCTTTGAGTTGATCACCCCGTTTACAGTGACCGAAAACATTGTGGCGCCAATTGAAATAGCTAAGCAGAAACCTAATCAAGAAGAAATAAATACCTTAATTAATCGGATTGGTTTAAGTGAAAGAAAGGAGGCTATGCCTTACACTCTCTCCGGTGGAGAAAAGCAAAGAGTAGCCATTGCGAGAGCCTTGGCGCTTAAGCCGGCTTTAATATTGGCTGACGAACCGACTGGTAGTTTGGATCGAGAAACCGGCGAAAAAGTACTTTCTATGCTCCTTGAATCTGTTTCCGGTAGCTTAACCACACTCATTATCATTACCCACGATGAAAGTATTGCTAATCGGATGGATCGAGTTTTTGTCATAAAAGATCGCTGTATACATGAGCGAGTTTAAGTTAGTAGTAAAATTTGGTTGGCGATTAGTAAGCCGGGAGTGGCGTCGATTTGTCTTACCATTTTTATCTTTGTTCATTACTGCCATTGTGGTAATGCTGATACTGCTTTTGACCAACGCCAGCTCATTACTACTAAGTAACCAGGCTCGAGAACTAACTGGTGGAGATGTGGTTATAGAAAGTAGTGTGCCAGTTAATGATAGTGAATTTTGGCAACAAGCAAAACTGGAACCACTGCAGATAGCCAAACAGTTATCTTTTTCTGGAACGCTACAAAGTGCTAGTTCAGTTGCTCCGTTCTCGGTTCAAGTAGTGGATCAAAATTATCCATTGTATGGAAAAGTAAAACTTAAGACCGGAAAATTTTCAGTTAAAAATGAGGCCGATATATTTCTAGATCAAGCGGGGGCAACTAAACTAGGTGTAGCAAAGGGGGATTTGATTTCTTTCGGAAATAAGAGTTTCAAGGTGGCGGGAATTATTGAAGTGGAACCTACCTCACTCTTTGGTGGCTTTAGATTTCTACCGCGGGCAATTATGAGTACTGAAGGTTTCTCTGCTTCGGGAATCGATATTGCCTTACTTCGGGTTGAATATGTTTATGCCGCTAAATTCGATAAATTAAATAAACAAGAAGTAGCCTTGATTAAGGCTACTGAGGAAACTTATGGACGGGATATCGATGTAGACGTGGCAGGAGTAGACAGAACTGGTTTGCAGAGAGGCTTGCAGATAGTGACTGATTTTTTGGTAGTAGCGGTACTGATTACGGCAGTTTTGGCAGCGGTTAATGTTTATTCTAGTACTTTATACTTAGTTACAGTCGAACGGAAGAGTTTAGCCATACTATTAGCTCTCGGTATGCGTAAGCG
>JAYTMA010000076.1:0-1101 GCA_043728975.1 bacterium | reverse complement strand
GTTTCGACTGTTCAGGCTCCTACTTCTGTAGAGTGTCCATCGGTTGGACTTCCGACTTCTGTCGCGGACTCTACTTCGGTATTGTCTATCCCGTCTTCGGACGCGATTCCCGTTTCGATGGTGAATCCCACTTCGGTGGTGGAATCAACAGCTTCGGCTAGGTGTTTAGTCAATCCTATTACAGGGTTATCAACGGTACTAACTACTCAGCAACAAGAATATTTAGCGCAAGCTACTCTTAATGCTTTTGTGTTATCAAGTGACGCTCTCGCCCAGCGTACACTTCACCCTACCCTTGATTCTGACCGTCCTTCGGACGCACCTCTTTCTTCTATTTCTGTTAATGCTAAGACTAAAGTAATTAAGTCTAATCGCAATAAACAGAAGAAGACTGTTAATAGCCTTCGCTTAGCGAATATTTCGCAACCCTCACCATCATTAGCAGTGTCTACTTCAGCAATTCCTCCCTCGTCTGTTGAGTCAGTGGTTTCGACCAACGTTACACATACAGTGTCTGACAAAACAGTTACCCTACCACGTTATAATCCCTATCAGGATAAAACGTTGTTTTTAAAGGGTAAATTCGATAGGAAAACTGCTATGAAAGTAGCTCACAATCTTCAAGCTTTTGAGTGTCCTTACTCCCCTGTTGATGTAATTCCTCCTGATGAACATGCGGATTTCTTAACGCTTTTACAGCGTAGATTTCCCATGGATGAGGAAAAACAGAAAGAGTGTGAGTCTTGGACACAATGGTCGGTTGAGAGGTTCTGTAAAGAACTTCTTGAATCTGTTCCCTCTGAAAATGAGAAACAGAAACTCATTATGGGTTTTATTGAGTCTATTTCCCGCGTTAACGTCAATTTTGACCTTAATGATTCTAAGGTAGAGGAGGCTACTGACAGGAAGATTCGCGACATCTATGATGCTCATCCAGATGTAACTTTGGATGAGCAATTAGAAGCCGTGAAAATTCTTGTCAAGAGAATTCCTGACTCGCCGGTGAATTGGAGAGGTATTTTACTTCGTCCTATCAAGGGAAAACTCCCCAAACTCACTCTTGTTAATCAATTCCGTTTTGTTTGGCTTCATCAGCTGCAA
>JAYTMA010000075.1:0-3171 GCA_043728975.1 bacterium | reverse complement strand
GCTACGCATTACGCAGTATGCAGATAGACTGATTGATGACCTCGACGCTCTGGATTGGCCCGAGCATATCAAAGAAGCCCAACGGCAGTGGATAGGGAGGAGTCGGGGAGCAGAGCTAGATTTTAAAATAAACCTGACTGCTGAAATAAACGACGGTGAAAATAGTACGGTTAACCGTACTAATTCTGTGAGCGTCTTTACCACTCGTCCTGATACCCTTTATGGGGTTACTTACCTGGTGTTAGCCCCAGAGCACGCCCTAGTAGCGCAAAATGAAGTGAGCATTGCGAATTGGAGTGAAGTGGCCGGTTATATTGCGCAGAGTAAACAGAAAGCCGAGCAGGATCGTCTGGATAACACCAAGGAAAAAACGGGTGTAAAGCTAGAGGGTATTACTGCGACTAATCCAGCCAATGGAGAGGAAATCCCGGTTTATATTTCCGACTATGTCCTCGCTTCATACGGCACTGGAGCAATCATGGCTGTACCCGCGCATGATGAGCGTGATAATGAGTTTGCCAAAAAGTTTGGTATAAAGATTAATCAAGTTGTAGCAAGACATTTTGATTTTGAAATAAAGCCCGAGCTCGAGACACTGGAACGAGGCGATGTTGTTGATTTACTAATTGAACACCCAACTAATGGCACTTTTTTACTCCAACGAGAGAAAACGGTCGAAGGGCTTGATCTCGTGCATTTTGTGGGTGGAGCAACTGATGGAGATGAACATGCTATAGCTATTGCTAGAGAACTTTTAGAGGAAACAGGATTTAGTCAATACGAACTACTCAGAGGACCAATAGGAATTCATACCGCTTTAGGCTATCGTCACACGAGAAACAAAAACCAGAAGACCAAGAGTCACTTCTATCACATTAAGCTTAATTCCCTTGAACAAATACCTTCTGAAATTGAGGAAGGGAAGCATACTGTGGAGTGGGTAGAAAAAGAAAAAGTTGCTAGCCTGGTAAATTGGCAAGCTCACTCGTACGCTTGGGATGTATTCATTAATCGGACAACATATACCGGAACAGGGAATTTGATTAACTCAGCTGAATTTAATGGCATGGACTCAGAGGGGGCCAAGGAAGTGATTGTGAAAAAAGTAGGAGGTAAGATGATTTCGACTTACCGCTTGCGTGACTGGTCGATCGGCCGACAACGCTACTGGGGTGTACCAATACCGATTGTTTACGACCCGCAAGGGAAGGCACACCCTGTACCAGAAGAACACCTGCCTTGGCTTCTTCCGGAAGATGTTGATTTCAAACCCACTGGTGAGGCGCCTCTAGCTAAAAGCGAGACACTGAAGAAGCGTACAGTAGAAATATTTGGTGCGGGTTGGACACCGGAGGTGGAAACCATGGACACTTTCGTTGATTCTTCGTGGTATTTTCTTCGCTATTTAGACAACCATAATGAGGAAGTCATAACCTCCCTCAAGAACCAGAAAGACTGGATGCCAATTGATATCTATTTTGGTGGGGCGGAGCATACGACCATGCACTTACTATATTCCCGTTTTTGGCAGAAAGCGCTACTGGATTTAGGTCTAGTGACAGAAAGTGAACCATATAAACGCCGTATCAATCGCGGCCTTATTCTCGGGCCAGATGGCAATAAGATGAGTAAAAGTAAGGGTAACGTGATAGACCCCGATTCTCATGTAAATACGGTCGGGGCTGATACCGTCAAGATGTATCTAGCTTTTATGGGACCATACGAAGGCAGTAATTATCCTTTCGATCTTGGTGGTATTGCAGGTATAAGACGATTTTTGGAGCGAGTTTATGGTCTAACCGACCATCTTAGTGAAGAAGAGCCTAAGGAGATTACTGTGCATCTTCATAAGACAATCGCCAAAGTACGTGATGATATTAGGGCTTTCAAATTCAATACGGCCATCAGTGCCATGATGATATTTGTCAATAAGGCTGAAAAGACTGGTTTAACAAGAGATTCATATCAATCATTCATTAAGGTTATAGCTCCCTTTGCGCCACACTTAGCAGAAGAAATTTGGTCTGATTTGGGACACCTAAAATCTGTCCACTTAACTGAATTCCCGGAAGCGGACTGTAATCTTTTAACCGATGAAACGGTTACTGTCGGCGTGCAGATAAACGGTAAACTGCGCGGAACTGTGACCATTAGTAGAACGGCGAGCGAAGCTGAAATAACAGAATTAGCCTTGGAAAATAAGGATATTGTTAGGTACACCACAAACTTAAACATTAAAAAAGTAATTTATATTCCGGGACGGATTCTCAACTTACTAGTAGGGGACTAGAAAGCTATCCACCGTCCGATTTGACCTTATTTAGTACGTATGTTATAAATATGATAACGCATTGGAGCTTTTACGTGGGGAATTAACACATCTATGATTACTTTTAAACCAAAACAAATATCAAAATCGCTACTTGGCGTGTTGCCTGAACGAGCCCGTGACGTCTTAATAAAAAGGTACGGACTTGGTGCAGACGGTGAAACTTTTACTCTAGAAGCGATTGGACAATCATACGGGATCACTCGTGAGCGTGTTCGACAGATTGAGAACTACGGTATTCAATCGATTCAAAAGTCAGAGGAATACAAGAAGCACTTTGACCTTTTTATTGAGATTCAGAAACTTATTGATCAACTCGGTGGAGGTTTAATTGCCGAGCATGTCTTTCTTGATGAGTTGACTAAAGACCCGATTGTCCGTAACCACCTATATTTTTTACTCGTTGTCGGCGACCCTTTTTACCGTGGCAAAGAAAACCCCCAGTACAACCACCGTTGGTATACGGAAAGAAAAGTAGCGGATGCCGTGGAAAAAGCCCTACGCAATGTCCACCAAGGACTAGAACGAGATGAGTTGATTACTGAGCATGATATGCTGGCTCGTTTCCGCACTGAACTGATGGAAATTGCTGAAAAACACGGCGACGATGTTCTGAAGCGTTGGCTTATGATTTCTAAACAAATCGCCCAAAACCCACTCGGCGATTGGGGTCCAGCTGATAGTCCAAATGTTCGTGTTAAGGGTGTGCGAGACTATGCCTACCTAGCCGTAAAGCGTCATGGTTCACCGATGCACTTTAGAGAAGTAGCCGGTTCTATCAATAAACTATTCGGACACGATGCTCACGTTGCCACTACCCACAACGAACTCATTAAAGACCA
>JAYTMA010000074.1:0-1347 GCA_043728975.1 bacterium | reverse complement strand
CCAAAGCACATCGAAACACCAGTTCCCATTATTCTCTATACCCCAGTGCATTCTAATAGCAGTAAGCACTTGCTTGTTTGTCAAAGTGGAGGGATTGAGACTCGTGACAAAGTAGCGGACTTCTGGTTTAGTTTGATTGCCACTGCAATCCATCGAAGTGGCTTCAATTTTCCAAAACTCTTTGAGATGTTTCCAAGACTCAATTTGTGGCGCAATGCTTCTGTAAAGTTTACGAGTTACTTGCTTGCCGTTGTAGATTTCCTCCTCTAGGATCTCTGGCTCAGCATCCTTAAAAAGATCCTGAGAAAGAGAAAAGAGCATGCGCTGAGGGCCCTTGAGTGCCATTACGTAATTAAGCCCGCGCTCAATGAGTTCCTGCGCATTATCTTTACTAACCATTCCAGCATCAACTGAAATAACTTCCAGTAAATCAGTGCGCCCATACTCAGCTTGTAATTGATCAATGAACGAAATTAAGTTTCTCGTTTCCGACCCCTTTGATGCTATTTCCTGCTGCCCTAGGTATAGTTTGGTAGGAGAGGAAACAAACATGGCTCTAAGCGCCATGTGTCGATATTGTTCATTGTTACCTCCGCCACCTATAGCTTCGCTATATTCGTTAACCGCCCGATCGGTGTTAAAGTTGTACTTGCCATCTATAGCGGTGATTCTTATTGGAAATTCATCTTGATCAAGTTCGTGCTCCCTGAGTGCTTGTTTTACTCCCCTGGCAAGTTCAGATCTCAAGCTTTCTGGATCGATCTGAATCATCATATCATGCAGCGTTGTGTCTGGAACTCTCTCGGCATACAGCTCGCTGAGGGTTTCAACTTCCCTTAAGGTTTTACAGCCACTAAGCGCTCCAGCCATAAGAACTTCTAAAATATAGCCAAAATTCCACTCCCGATTTGAGCGATACCGATAGTCCTTGATGTTTCTCCACCAGTTCACAGGCAAAACCCGCTCAATATGACGGTTAATCACATTTATTATATTGCTTCTTTCTCGCATTCTGTTATCTCCTTAGTTGTATGTTAGTTCTTGCGTGAATAACCTTCACCAGGGGCAGGTAAAACTCGCTTGGCAGCAAATTTATACTACCTGCCCCATTTTTTTTACTTTTATTGTCGCAAGGCAATAGGGTTTTTCGATCCTCAACTTTATCATCATCACTGCGCTCATAAACTGAGCTTTCTTTAGTTTAGCAGCAGCAGAGTGCTCAGAGGTTGTAAACATAATAACTCATGAGATAGGTTGTTATCCAAAAGCTCCGGGTTATCCACAACGCGCCCTACGCTACGGGACTCTTTTGGGGGTCCCTTCGCTTCGGGCGCATTGTGGATAACC
>JAYTMA010000073.1:0-1181 GCA_043728975.1 bacterium | reverse complement strand
GTTGTTACACCCGCGACAAAGTGGTTTAGGTCTCACCACCGACAGAGGTCCAGAGAATGCAACTCTGGCCTCCTCGCCCAAGGCACCAGTCCAAACACGGGGTTATGTCGCTGCTCTACTTAGGGAACATGAAGAATCCCCTGAGGTTCAACCCTTCGGTCCCGAAGGAATTGACTACAAGTCGAAGGATACCTTCGCTCCTTTCCATCCACAATCAAACAACGACGAAACATACTTAGTAGATTTAATAAAAATCTCGGGTAGTCCTGTTCAAATCGCTAAAATTAAAGCGATTTGTATAAAACACGTAGTCATCTTAAAAAATGAACTTGGATCTGAACCCGCTCGAATTCCACCATTTAGCCTCGATGTAAAACACGACAAATGGAAGGTATATAAAAACCGAGTGGCACCCAGACAACAGTCTATAAAAAAACAAGAAGAGATACGAACACAAATTGAAGCAATGCTCAAAACAGGAATTATAAAAAAATCGGAATCATCATACTACTCACAAGTTATCCTAGCTATAAAGCCAGACGGAACTTTTAGATTTTGTATTGATTACCGCAACTTAAACGACGCTACGGAATCCGCAAGTTGGCCAATCCCTAACATTAAACAAATGTTAGCGAGATTAGGTTCACAAAAGGCTGACACCTTCGGGGTTATAGACCTCACTGCCGGTTACCATCAAGCACCCATCGATTTACAAACACGACCATATACATCGTTCATTACGTTTATGGGAATTTACGAATTCACCAGATTACCGTTTGGACCGAAACGAGCACCATCATACTTCCAAGAAGTAATGGCCTCAATAGTCCTAAAGGGATTAATATACCACATATGTGAAGTATACCTTGACGATATTATAATATTCGCCAATGGACATGAACAATTCTGTCAACGGTTGGATATAGTCCTAACACGTTTATTAGAATTTAACATTTCAATCAAGGCCGCCAAACTAAATCTAGGCGTGAACGTGGTTGAATATGTTGGTAGACAAGTCTCCAAGGACGGTATAACTATGAGTTCCAAAAAGATAAGAGGTGTGACCGACTTTCCTATGCCACGAAAGACGACCGAACTGAGATCGTTTCTCGGGCTCACCAATTACTTTCGGGATCATGTACCAAATCACTCTAACGTGGTAGCACCGCTCCACAAAATGA
>JAYTMA010000072.1:0-1030 GCA_043728975.1 bacterium | reverse complement strand
AGACGTTTGGCTATTATTACCAAAAGGCCATTAGTGGCTTCATCGGTCCTGGCCCGGTCGTTAGCGATAAATGGAACCTCAAGGCGCATAATTTTTTCTTCACCGTACTCTTCTTTTGCTTCCATAAAGGAGATTCCCACCTGGCCAATTTCAGGATTAGTATAGGTAACCTTGGGGACAGATTTGGTTTTGGGTCGTAGTAATCCGTGACTAACAATATGCATGACTACTTGGCGAGCGGTATCATCAGCTACATGAGTGAATTTAAGTTTGACTGCGACGTCTCCAAGAGCGTAGATATTTTTGTTGGAAGTCAGCCAAGTGCTATTAACCGTGACACCATACTCGGTACTTTCTATGCCGGCTTCTTCCATTCCTTTTGGTAGGTTTGGTACTCGTCCGATAGCTACCAGTACCTTATCAAAAACTACCGGCTTGGTGTCTACTGTGTTTCCTCCTTGGTCTTTTATTTCAATCTCAGCCGTCCCAGCTTCTACTTTGGCCACACTGGCATTAGTTAGAATTGTGATACCTAAGTCAGTGAAAGCTTTGGTAATAATCGGGCCAATTGCCTCATCTTCAAGTTTGGCAAAACGCTGCCCATTTTCAATAATAGTTACTTTGCTCCCAAGCATTGAGAGCGCTTGGCCCATTTCCATACCGATTGGCCCGCCACCAATAACGAGGGTCCGGGCTGGTGTTTCATTTAAGGTAAAGAGATTTTGATTGGTCAGAGTTTGCAGAGGGGAAAGACCCGGAATTGGCAAAGACCGGGGTTTTGATCCGCTAGCGATAATGGCTTTTTTGAATTGGTAAGTATTTTCACCAACCCTAACAACCTTTTTCCCGTCAAAGTAGGCTTCTCCTATCACCACATCAATACCCAGTTTTTTAAAGTGTTCTGGCGTTTCATCACCGAGGATTTCACTGATCTTGTTCCTGACATAGGTGAAAGCGTTTTGGCGATAGGTTTCACTGGCGACTGATGGACCGGCGATGCTCGTCGCAAGATAGTAGTTTTTGGCATGGT
>JAYTMA010000071.1:0-1839 GCA_043728975.1 bacterium | reverse complement strand
GAATACACACTCACGTTTGCAGGCAATGTGTACTCTCCTTTTTGCAAACAGATGACGGTGACTTTTTCGCAATGCTTGGAAAACTCTTCTACCCAACGGTGAAAGAAGCCGAGTATCGGGTGATGTTTATCGAGGACCTGGGTAACGATAAGTAGCTTCATAGGTTTATGTAGTGTAGGACTTACTGGATGTAACTGCAAATACCGAGAAATTGTTTCGACATAAAGTTTGACGGATAAATTCCAAGGTGTATAATATAGACATCACCAGCGGAGAAGTTCACCTCATTAGGTTTCGTCCTAATGAGGCCTTTTCTTACCCGCTCGCCCCACCTTGCTTTCTAGACTGTTCATATACCGTAAGAACGGGCGGAACAATTTGAATTTTAGAAGTCCAGAAAACTTTTTTTGATTTGGTATTAATACTGCCTCTAATTTTTCCTTCTCTAAAAGATGTTTAACCAGGCAATAAAAATCGCCGTCACCGGTTATAATCACGGCCTTGTCGTAGTTTGAGTATTCAACCATCGCATGAAGAACTAGTTCCGCATCGCAGTTCCCCTTTGTTGTGCCGTCTTTATATTCTAGAGTTGGTTTGAAAATACAAATAAAGCCGGCTGCTTGTAGCGATGTATAGAGAGAACTATTTCCTTCAACATAGCCGATAAAGAGAAAGGCTTTATCGACTGAATACTTTTCTTTTAGGTACACACGAAAACGTGTCCAATCCAACTGCCAACCCAGACTACGAATCGCCAGGTTAACATTCTGACTGTCTATGAAAGCGTAATTGTTTTGTTTCTTTTGCATAGCTACCGCTTAGCGACTACGTCGTAATTTACTGCAAAATATGGCTTTAGTGACAGTGGGGTGATTTTTTCGAGGAAGTTGTTGATTGGGTTTGCAAAACCAACCCGATAGATTTTCTCCAGAGGACCGGGTAAGAAAATCAAGGTCTTAGGGATGAAGGTGAAGGCAGAGGGGATGATATCAAGCTCTTCAAAGCCGTTAAAAAGCCTTACTACTTCTTGTTTAGAATAGTAACGGACAGGGCCGTTCTTGAAGGGCTTACCCATAAGATTTAGAAGAATTTGGTAGGCGGTACCTTGCACTCCCATGGCTGTCGCTAGTCTGGGGAACGAAGAATACACCAAGAGTGTTCCGCCTGGCTTTAGCACTCGCTTGAGCTCCGCCATCGATTTTGCCACTACGTCTTTATGATTGTGAAGGAATACCGCACAGACAATAACAGCGTCCACGGAAGCATCCTTGAGTGGAACAGTATGAATGTCAGCGTTGAGTAGCAAGAGCGGAGTGCGTTGTTCTTGGTCACTACGGATATATCGCTCGCGGAAGAGGGCCAGCATCTCGCAAGAACTATCCATTCCAACGTAGCCGGCTAATTGCATGCTAGGCAACAAATACTGCGCCACTCGGCCGTAGCCAGACCCAAAATCAAGCAGTACATCTTCTGGCTTGAGATGTTGTTTTATCTCGGCAATTTGTTGTATTGATTTCTCTTTGGCAGCAGTCTCGTTTTTGGCTGAAATAACGGCATGAGTCGGATTTTCAAGAGCATGCTTGTCCCAGACTGTTTTCTCTGCAATTCCCTTGGCTACGTAAAGTGGTCCTTGTTTTATGGTTTGGTTAGACTGCAATAAGGCCTCCAGATCTATTTCTGTCATATTGCCTGAAATCATACCATAACTGGTAAGGGTCGGCGCCTCACTTAATTAAGTTAGTTTGAGGCGCCTTCATCAGCCGAAACGAACAAAGCCTGCTCGATGCTGGTGCGATAGGCTTCACGGTAATATTCTGGGTCTTGGTGAAAAGCTTCGGC
>JAYTMA010000070.1:0-1962 GCA_043728975.1 bacterium | reverse complement strand
CTTCTCGCGCCGACCCGTACTAGTACCGCAAAGAAAAAGGTGACCGCCACCACCGATAAAAACTTCGACCCCACCCTCTTTGACATCCTCCGCCAAGTCCGCACTAACGAAGCTGCCAGACTGAAAGTCCCGCCCTACATCATCTTCGGCGATAAAGCTCTGCGCGACATGGCGAGCAAAAGACCACAAACGAATGAAGATTTCTTAAATATAAATGGCGTGGGTGATAAAAAACTAGCCAAGTTCGGCGAGTTGTTCATGGGAGCGATTCGAGATTTTGTGGAATAGGAGTTACTTAGGTGGGATCTTGGGTGGTTTAAGACTCTTTATTTTAGTATGCATAAATTTTATGCTATAATCAAAAAGCCTTGGGTATTGATGAGGAAGAAGCGGCAGGTCTCAATAATATTGAGCGCTTCAACGTTTGAATCAATATCAATTATAACCGGCTTGTCCGGTCTTTTTTATACGAAAGTCTGGATGGAGATTTATAACTAACTGAATATATATGCAATGCCCAAATGACCAAACAACCCTTTTAATGACCGACCGTCAAGGTATCGAGATTGACTATTGCCCAACTTGCCGGGGCGTCTGGCTAGACAGGGGTGAGCTAGATAAATTAATCGAAACTAACGAAAGTGCTGCCACACACAACCGAGAGACTATTCCCCAAGTAAGCTACCAAGAGCCACGTCAACAAAAGGACCAACGTCAAAACGATTACGACGATCATTCTTACTCTCATAAAAAGAGAAAGAAGGAGTCCCTCTTGGGAGAGTTGTTCGATTTTTAACACATCTCTTTCCAGAGTTAATGGGGACAGTCACGATTACTTTGCCCAGGCGGGTTCTAAGGACTAGGCGTATTGTTCAGTATTAGTCGAAAAAACAGTTGCATGGGAGTATAATGAATGTGTCGCAAAAACGATTAGTTATATAACAATCATCCATGAACAACAAAGTTTTACACATGGTCACTTTCCTCTTACTGGTAGTTGGAGGACTTAACTGGCTTCTAATTGGAGTAGCCGACTTCAACCTAGTAACCACAATCTTCGGCGCAGGAACAGTTACAAAAGTTGTCTACATTCTCGTCGGTCTCTCAGCTGTAGTTGAACTACTAACGCACAAGAGTCGCTGCTCAATGTGTAAGTAATTACACTAAAACAAAAAGCACCCGCGGGTGCTTTTTGTTTTAGTTTAGTATGGGGGGGGTAGGAGGGCTTGGGGACATTTACCTATCATACATGATAGGTAAATAGCGAAGTAAAGATGGAAAGGTAGTTTTGCCTAGGTGAGACCTAAGTAGTGTTTGACAACTGACCAAGGAGTACAGTCCTTCGTATCTTATAAAATAGCGCCCTTTTTAGGGGCGCTATTTTATAGTTTATTACCTAGACGGAATTTACTCATACGGACAAATGAGCAATTTGTGTTAGACGTAACTTCAGGCTACTTCAGGGTGGCTTCAGGTTGAGTTTGTACTATGGACATATGAAAAAATTAATCACAAATCCAACCTGCTTTACGAAGTAGTTCTAGTATATGAATAACCACACCTCGCCCCACTCGCTGTCTTCGCAATTACTAAACAAAGTTCCAGAGATTACTATTTTTTTCTGGGTGATCAAGATTCTCTGCACCACTGTGGGTGAAACCGCCGCTGATTTTCTCAACGTCAATTTAAATCTTGGCCTAACAGGGACTTCTGTTATAACTGGTATTCTCTTAGCGATAGCGCTCGTTTTCCAATTTAGAGCAAAGAAATATGTACCGAGCATCTACTGGATTGCGGTAGTTCTTATTAGTGTTTTTGGAACACTTGTGACCGATAACCTCACCGACAGTATGGGTGTGCCACTTGAAACTAGCACTATATTTTTCAGTATTGCGTTGGCACTGACTTTTGCACTCTGGTATATGAAGGAAAAAACACTTTCAATCCATTCTATTTTCACCA
>JAYTMA010000069.1:0-13914 GCA_043728975.1 bacterium | reverse complement strand
CGGGGTATCTATTCGGCCTATGGCCTTTTAGTTAAGCAACTTCGTTGCTTAACCTCTATCGCTTTGCGATAGAGCAACTCACTACATCCCCGGGCTTACGCCACGTCGGTATTTACGTGGAATAAACTAGCGAATCACACTCGCTACCGCCTTTACTAAGCCCGGAGTCATGACTGGAGGAATTACATTATCAGCGGTTGGCTTTTTTACCAAGCTGGCAATCTTTTTTGCCACCGCCAATTTCATTTCATCAGTAATATTATTTACTCCGCGATCTAAAGCCCCACGAAAAATACCCGGGAAGGCTAAAGAATTATTAATTTGATTTTGAAAATCTGAGCGTCCGGTAGCTATCACCACCGCCCCCGCCAGCTTCGCATCTTCGGGCATTATTTCCGGTACTGGGTTAGCCAAGGCAAACACTATTGCCTCTTTAGACATCGCCGCCACATGTACTTGAGCGATTGTTCCCGGACCAGATACACCTATCACCACATCGGCCCCAGTTACCGCTGATAGAACATCACCTTGCTTTTGTTCGGGATTGGTTATTTCGGCTAACTGTCGCTTGTATCCTCCGAGACCAGTCCTGCCCTTGTATATTATTCCTTTACTATCGGTCACCACTATATTGTTAATGCCGGCTTTAATTAAAAGCAGAGTCACGGCTCGACCAGCGGCACCGGCTCCTACAACTACGACTTTAAGGCTAACAAATTCCTTCTTCACTACCTTGGCCGCATTTATCAATCCGGCCAACACTACCATCGCAGTCCCGTGCTGATCGTCATGCATGACTGGAATATCTAACTCCGCTTTTAGTCTTTCCTCGATTTCAAAACACAGTGGTGCTGCGATGTCTTCCAAGTTTATTGCGCCATAGGTTGGTGCAATGGCTTTGACCACTGCCACAATTTCATTGGCTGTATGAACATCTAAAACGACCGGGTATCCGTCTATCCCAGCCAGTTCTTTTAATATAGCGCACTTTCCTTCCATGACCGGCAAAGCTGCAATTGGGCCAATGTTACCTAGACCTAATACAGCCGAACCGTCACTAACTACCGCTACACTATTACGCTTCATCGTGTACTCGCGCGCTTCTTTGGGGTACTTGGCCAAATGACTTGAGACCGCTCCGACTCCTGGGGTGTACATCGTACTCCACTCATCGCGAGTAACAAGCTTACCCTTAGACACAACCTCTAACTTCCCTTTAAGTTTCTTGTGTAGAGCTAGAGCCATTTTGGCATAATCTTTCTTTACCACTTTTTTACTCTCAACTTTTTTGGTAGCAACTTTTTTTACTGGCATAAAATATTAAATACTAAATGAAGATTATTATACGACATTTTTATCTTTATAAAAATGAACAACCCATCCGTAAAGAGACTTATAGTCTCTTTACGGATGGGTTGTGCTTTTACCGCCTGGCAGCAGTACCGAAGTGCTACTGCCAGGCAGATATCTTCAGGTCACCTCTTGTTTGCCTGGATTGCTGCTCAGCGCTTGCAGACAATCAGCAAAGTATTGCTCTAACGAGGTGGGGTCAACGAGAGGCGAAATGACTAGTCCTTTAACCCCAACCAGAACCGACACCCGGCGACCCTCGCGACTCTCTTTGGAAAAGGGTAAATGCAAGGGGTGATCGACCGGTACTTGTTCTAAGGTAAGCCGGTACCGATTTTCATTTTCCTTGGTTCGCAAGACCAAGACCGTTCCTACTGCTGTTGGCCAGCGAAACGACGCCTCTGTCTTATCCCAGGCCGTTAGGTGACAGAACTCAAGACTTGGCAAGTGACTGGTCGCCAATGGCGTCGACAATCCTGCTTCTGCAGAATTTACATCTGAAGTAGTTTCTAACAGATGAATTCCGCCTACTCTTGGAGAATGAAAGATACCACGCTCCGGTTCAGCAAGCGGCAGGACAATGTCAACTTCGGTTGACCTTAACTTCCACACTGGCTGTTGGGCAATTGCGGGGCCAGGTGTATCTAATTGAGCCCAAGACGAGTCTAGACTGTTTTCAAGTTCCGCTATCTCGTCTGCGAACTCAGCGCGCACTGCTTGCCAAAGAATACGCTCCAAAGGGAACAAGGTCTCCGGGCACTTCTCCAGCGTGATCATGTAGTGTCGGAACTTAATCACGGTGCCATTGGCCCTGGTGGCCACGAGGTAAAACGCGCCTTTGTAATCCTGGACCGATAAGTCAACCACAATCTTTTTTGCGGACGAATCAGTCAGAGTAAACCTAGTCACAGTTACTTTGTGCCCGGACATAAGCCGTTGCCGAATACTCACACCTTTGTTCATGATTTCTCCTTGAACGTTGAATTTTGAACACAAGAAGCCGGTTTCTTCCAAACTTTTTATACTACTACCACTATACAACTCCACTAAACCTGCTTTGTCAATAACTTTTGCCTCTGCTACTATGAAACCTATGCTTCCTGCCGATTTACTCTCCACCCACTTTAGGCTAGACGAGCCACACAAAAAGGCGCTCAAGCGTTTAGGGATTTTGACGGTGGAAAATCTCTTGCTTCATCTACCACAACGTTATGAAGACATCTCCTCAATTCAATCTGTCGGTTCTCTAATAAAAGACCAGGACGCAGTAGTTTTTGGTCAGCTCGGCGGACTCAATACCCGCAAGTCGTGGAAGAGTCGTGTCCCTATCTCCGAAGGCTGGGTAGAAGATGGCACCGCCCGCATCAAAATCATGTGGTTCAACCAGCCATATATTGCGAAAATGCTCACCGATGGGATGTATGTAAAAGTGGCGGGTAAAGTAACTGGAAGTGAGGGTAAGCTTTACTTAGCCAACCCCGAAGTAGAGAAACTAGAAAGTCTACCAATAGATAGACATGATTCGATTTTCAAAAATACCGAAAACTTAGATGAAACAATCCATCCCGTTTATCGCGAGACCAAAGGTGTCACTTCCAAGTGGTTTTACCATACGGTACAAAAATGCTTTGGGGCAGGTGTGCTCGACAAAATCACCGACCCCATACCGGAAGCAATCCTCAATCGCTACAACCTACCTACTCTCAATACCTCTCTCATCTGGATCCATACCCCCAAGAAAGCCGAGCATGCCGAGAGTGCCCGTAAGCGTTTTGCTTTTGAAGAAGTTTTTTATATTCAAACCGCCAAAGCCAAAGAAAGGGCCGCCGTCACTGTCTCTAGTAGCTATATTGTAAAGACTGAGCAGAGTCATCTCGATAAATTTATTGAGCGCTTCCCTTTCCCTCTTACTAACGCCCAAGCCCGCACCATCGCCGATATCATGAAAGACTTCCAGGGTAAACACCCCATGTCGCGACTACTAGAGGGCGACGTCGGTAGTGGCAAGACGGCGGTAGCGGCTACTACCGCCTACGCTGTCGCTACTTCTAGACCACCGGAGGGAAGTCGCGTAGTTGCCAACTCCCTCTTGAAAAAAACCAAATCAGTTAGTTTTGTGGACAGTTCGAGGCGCGACCAAAATGACGGAGGAAATGTAGAAGGCTACATTGACGACGGCACTTTTGAGTCGCAACAAAGAAATGTCCCAAAAATAGCTGATTTGGAGTACGGGAACTTGCAGGTAGCTTATATGGCGCCGACAGAAATCCTAGCCAAACAGCACTTCGAATCTTTTATCCAATACTTCCAACACTTACCGATTGCCATCGGTCTAATTACTGGTAGTGGTTGCATGAAGTTCCCCTCTAAAAGTAACCCTCTAAAACCCACCCCAATTTCTCGACCTCAGCTTTTGAAGTGGGTGAAAAATGGCGAGATACCAATTCTCATCGGTACCCACGCTCTGATCTATAAGTCAGTGGAATTCAAACACCTAGCCCACGTTATTATTGACGAACAACATCGTTTCGGGACCGGACAACGACGAGCCCTGGCCAAAAAAGATACTCGTATGCCACACCTACTCTCGATGACTGCTACCCCGATTCCCCGCACGCTGGCTCTTACAGTCTATGGTGATTTGGATATTTCCCTCCTCGATGAGATGCCGAGGGGCCGAAAACCAATCATTACCAAACTCTCGACCCCAAGCCAGATCGATAAGGTCTATGAGCATGTTCGTGGCGAACTCAAAGACGGACGCCAAGCTTACGTCATTTGTCCGCGTATCGACGAACCGGATCCAACTAAGGAAAATGCTTTGCAATTAAAGTCTGTTAAACAAGAAGCGGAGAGACTTAAGGAGCAAGTTTTCAAAGATGCTCGCATTGATATCCTCCATAGTAAGATGACCCCAAAAGAAAAAGACGAGGTGATGAAAAAATTCATGAAGCACGAAATTGATATTTTGGTTGCTACCTCGGTCGTTGAGGTCGGTGTCAATGTCCCCAATGCCACCAACATTATTATTGAAGGAGCGGAACGTTTCGGTCTAGCCCAACTACACCAACTACGCGGACGAGTGGTACGCGGTACGCACCAAGCCTACTGCTTTGCTGTGACGACCAAAGACAGCACCGGTAAAAGTGGCAAAACCTTAGAGCGACTTAAAGCCCTCACTGAAGCCAAGAATGGTTTTGAGTTGGCTGAGTACGACTTGCTACAACGTGGTAGTGGCGAACTCTACGGCATGAAGCAATGGGGCCTGTCTGACCTCGGTATGGAAGCTTTGAAGAATATCAAGCTAGTAGAGGCTGCCCGCAAGGAAGCGCAAAGAATAATTGAAGAGGACCAGGAGCTCATCGAACACCCTTTAATTAGACAGAAAATCACTACTATTAGCAAAAACCTCCATATGGAATAAGTGTTAAAGTTTACCTAAAAAGCCGGAAAAGCTTTGCTTTTCCGGCTTTTTAGGTACCCTACCCACCCCCCCACTTTCTTAGGCTTGACAATATTTTATACTATGCTATGATATTTAAGTTGACAGTGAGGTTCACCGTCAAACGTTTCGGTTGGTGACGTACACCGACTTGTTCCAAGGAGATTTCCATGCACATCAACGGCCCCCCTTCCGCCAACAACGGAGTGTTCAACAACTTCTTCGGCGGCACCACCATGTCGGTGGGCGGCCTGGGCAACTGCAACTTCGGCACCACCAAGGCCGGCGCGCGCAACAAGATGGGCACCTCCCAGGTGCTGGGCGTCGCGTCGACGGCTTGAACCGGCGCACTGGGCCGGCCGGAGCATGATCGGTCAAAAGAGAAGGCACTCTGTGACTTCATTTGGACCGAGCTCTGGCCCGCCAGGCGCTAGTGGCGGCTCTCCAAGGCAAAGCCTTTGATGCTTTAGCAAGGAGTAGTCCGCTCGGACAGTAGGGCTTCCATGAGGATGGCTCTGCGTGTCCGTTTCCCCAGGCTGATTGCGTCGACCACTGGGTCGAACTTCAGTCCACACCGCGGGCGCCGTTCGGCAAGCCATGTTCGGTTGCTTCGCCCGCAACCCCGTCCCGTGAGTTGGCTTAACCCACGGGGGTCAAGCATTGACCGGACGTCGCCACATCGCCGTGGTACCGGTCGCAACCAGGAGACGATATGAACCATCGAACCCATCCGCCGTAACTTAGGCTTTCGGCACAGGGCCCCGCGACATTCGCGCGGGCCCTTTCACTTTTTATATTTTCCTACCGCAAAATTTTTATTCCTGTATAATTGTATACTATGCATATACAAAATTATTTAAACTGGCGTTATGCTACCAAGAAATTTGATGTTACTAAAGAACTTAGAGCGGGAGATTTAGAATACATTCTCGAAGCGGGCAATTTGGCCGCTACCTCCTATGGCCTCCAACCGTTTAAGATTATCGTAGTGACCGATACAGAAAAGAAAAAGGCTCTTATGGAAGTAGCCTACAACCAAATCCAAGTCGGTGAAAACGACGCTCTTATTATACTCGCCGCTCGGACTGATGTTGATGAAGCCTTTATCTCAAAATACACTTCCCGGATTGAAAGTGAGCGTGGTCTACCTGCTGGAGCCGTCGATGACTTCAAGGGCATGATGATTGGACATCTAACTAACTTAACTGCCGAAGCTCTTCTTGTCTGGTCGCAAAAACAAGCTTACATTGCCCTTGGCACTATGATGGTAGCAGCGGCTGAAAAAGAGGTTGATAGTTGCCCCATGGAAGGATTTGATGCTGGTAAGTTTGATGAGATTCTTGGCCTAGCGGAACATAATCTAAAAGCAACCGTAATCCTTCCCCTTGGTTATCGCTCGAGCGAAGACGCCACCCAAAACTACAAAAAGGTACGACAAGATATTTCTGATATCGTGGTACGGATGTAATAGATCTGGCGGATAAAGTAGAAAAGTGGGCGGTGGCCTAGCCACCGCCCACTTTTCGTTGCCCGCCTGCTCTAAATACGGTATAGTTTGCGGACCAATCTTCCGCCAATAGCTCAGTTGGTAGAGCCTTCGTCTTATACACGAATGGTCCTTGGTTCGAGTCCAAGTTGGCGGACATTAATACTTATATTTATTGCGCAAATACCTAATACCTTCAAGTACATATTCATATGTGTCTCGATTGTGGTATATAACTGAACAAGTGCCAAACGAAAACATACCTTTATACGTTTTGCTCTTTGAACCTGATTGTTTTGTGTATGATTTATAATAATTTACAGCAGTAATACCAGTGACTTTAGACCAAAACTTTTTAAGTTCATTTTCATTTTGATCGCTATAAAGATGCAATTTTATTTTTAAATCATTTGGAGATACTCCAAATTTACCTAGCCAGATAACAAAACATTTAATTATTGCTGGGTCTGTATTAGTGAGAGCGACAGTATATTCAGCGGTTTTTGTACCTTCTCCCCAATATAAATAAAAACCAGATAGGAATCTTATGTCTTTTGAATTTTCAATATCATTGGCAACCCTAAGATAAACCTGTTTTCTTCTATCTTCTTTTTTCTTTTGTTTTGTGACACGGCACTTCTCAATTCTAATATCGCTATTACTTTGTAATTCAGAAATTCTCTTATCCGACAGTGGGAAATCTTTAAGCCAGCCGCTTAATGTGCTTTTGCTAATACCAATTTCTTCCTTAATCATAGAATAGCTATACCCTCTACTTCTCAAAGCCAAAGCTTTCTCCCTATCTTTCGTACGTGCCATATATTATTAATACTTAGTTTTCCGCTGTTCATATATTATATACTTTTATCAGATGACCGGTGTTGCGTTAGATTCTTGAAGGTACCTATTTAGGTAATGTTATACTAAAATATAAATGTCTAAGCTCTTCCCCAAAAAAGTTTTTATTATTTCTATAGCTACTTTCTTCGTTATCTTCGCTATTTCCCTATTATTTAAAATAGTCTCCCCTGATTCTACTGAGCGCGTGGTGGCGGTGGTAGAAAAAGGCCCAGTCAGACAGTTGGTATCCGTTTCTGGTGTTATCAAGGCCGAAGACACCGCCAAGCTGGGGTTCCCTGTCAGTGGCACCGTACGAGAAGTATTGGTGAGAAAAGGTGACACGGTTGCTACGGGTACTATTTTGGCTATTTTGGATAGTTCAACTTTAAGTGCTGATTATAGCGACGCCCTGGCCAGCCTGAAAAGTGCTGAAGCGGATCTGGCTGAACTAGTCGCTGGCACCCGTAGTGAAACCAAAGACGTCAGTAACGAAACAGTGATCTTGAAGCAAACGTTGCTAAAAAACACGGAAGCGAGCGAACGACTTAAAGTAAACAATGCCCGTAAATTGCTACTTGGTAGCGGTCTTACAGCTTATTCAAATGAAGCCGATGAAGATGCATCTGCCCCAACTATCAGTGGCTCTTATAGTTGTAATAATGAAGGTCTATATAAATTAAGAATGTTTGGTTCCGGTGCAGACTCTGGCTACTCATTTGAACTGTCTGGTTTAGAATCGGGCACCTTTACTGCTTCTTTTAATCAACCAATTAGCTTTGGTAGTTGTGGTCTACGGGCTCAGTTTTCACCGACCTCGATGTACGGAGGCTCTACTTGGCAGATTGATATTCCCAATAAAAAATCAGTCTCATACATCACTAACAAAAATGCCTACGACTTAGCCAATGAGCAAGCCGATAGCGCTATAGCCCTAGCTAAGCAAGAACTGGCCCTGGCTTCTGCCACGGCAATCAATAACGTTGCCAAAGCACGACCAGAAACAGTATTACGTGTGCAAGCTCAGGTAGATCAAGCCCAGGCTAGACTAGAGCGGGTCAATATTGAAATAAACAATCTTTCTCTTAAAGCCCCATTTTCTGGAGTAATCACTTCTTTAGACATCCTTCCTGGTGAAACTGTAACGACAGCACCAATCCTCACCCTACTTTCCTCTGGTCGCTTTGAACTAACGGCTCGCATACCAGAAATTGATATTGGGAAGTTATCGATTGGCCAGAAAGCGGAAGTAGTTTTTGACACCAAAGCCGATGAAGTGATAATTGCCTCAATCGATTACTTATCACCAAACGCCACCACCATTGACGGTGTAGCCTACTATGAAGCTAGATTGGTACTAAATAATAATCCCACCTGGTTACGTAGTGGCCTAAATGCTGATATCGATATTATCGTCGGTACCAATGAAAACAGCGTACGCTTACCAACTCGTTTTGTGCGCGAACAGACAGATGGTACGTATGTAGTATTAAAAGAATCTGGTACAGATATTGCCACCACTACAGTAAAAGTACTGTTCCGTGGTAATGACGGCTACATTGCTATCGAAGGCTTATTACCCGGCGATAGGATTATCGCACCATAACATATGCGCTCATTTCGAATTGGACTTCTCTTAGGTTGGCGGCAAATACAACGAGCTAACGTCTGGACTACTTCCCTAATCATATTTGTTATGATGCTGACTTTTCTCAACCTGATTGCAGTATCGGGAATTTTGGTCGGTCTGATTGCCGGAGCAGAAAATGCGGTACGAGAAGATTTCATTGGAGACGTAATCATGTCACCGCGAGATGATGAGGATCGTATTCTAGAGACTGCTACTATTGTACGTCAAATAGAATCCTTCCCGGAGATCACGGATTACTCTGTCCGTTTTCAAGGAGCCGGTGTGTTAGAAGCAAATTATGTAGAAAGACGAGACCTGCGAGCAGAAAGAGATATTGCTAATGTTCGCGTCACCGGCATAGATTTAGCTAGAGAGAATGGTATGACAGGTATCTCCAAAGATGTGATCTCCGGCGAATACTTAAATAAAGATGAGGAGGGTTATATATTGATCGGCGCACTATATACGGATGAGTATGCTTCTAAATTTGGTGATGTTTTCGAAACTGTCTCTGGCGTTGTACCAGGCTCTACCGTACGCCTCACCAGTGGGGATGTGAGCAAAGAATTTATCGTTAAAGGCATCATCCAATCTAAGGTTGATGAGATTTCCCTAAATACCTACATCCCGGAACGAGAGTTTCGTCGTCTTTTTAATCGCTTTGATCGTAACGCTGATCAGATAGTAATGCGTCTAACTAATCCCAGCGACAATGCCCGCGTTAAAAACTTACTCTTGGATAATGATTTAGGGCAATTTGCCAAAATCCAAACCTACGAAGAAGGAAAACCAAAGTTCATTACTGACATTAAGAATACTTTTAATATCTTAGGTACCTTTATCGGTTCAATCGGTATTGTCGTAGCCTCAATCACTATCTTTATTATTATCTTTATCAATGCTCTTTCTCGACAAAGACAAATCGGAATTCTAAAAGCCATTGGTATCGATCGGCGGGCGATTGAATTCGCCTACATTTTGCAGGCTGCCTTCTATGCCTTATTGGGTTCACTACTTGGTGTACTCATAACTTATGGATTTTTGATTGGCTACTTTGAACGCAACCCCATTAACTTCCCTTTTAGCGACGGTATACTAGTAGCAGATCCAACCGAAACCGCGTGGCGTTTCTTGGCCCTTTTTATCATCACCCTGATCGCTGGTTTTTTACCGGCCTGGCTTATCATACGGAAGAATACTTTAAACTCGATCTTAGGTCGTAAATGAAGTAAGCCAACGAGCGCTAGCGACTATGGCGAACTTCGTTCCGAGTTTGGCCCTTTCCCAGGCCAAACTCCTGGAACACCAAATCAAACGCTTATGATAACGCTTATGATAATTACTTTACTAACATTCGTTCCGAATTCGCCCATTCTCAGGCCAAACTCCTGGAACTGGTTAACCTTTGAATACGACACCCTAACTCTGTTAAACTTACTATAGCCAAATCATGAACATAATCACCGCTAACAACATCACGAGGACTTTCGGTACCGGGTCTCTGACCCAAACTGTTTTACGCGATGTAACTATGACCGTTCTAGAAGGGGAGTTTTTAGCAATTATGGGTAAATCCGGGGCGGGTAAATCTACTCTCATGTACCAATTATCAGTCCTTGATAAACCGACCAGTGGTGAAATCATTATCGACGGAGTAGATATTAGTAAACTAACCGAGGACGAGGCTACGACTTTCCGCCTTCAGACTTTGGGCTATGTTTTTCAAGACTACGCGCTTGTGCCTGATCTATCAGCCGAGGAAAATGTCATGTTACCGCTTTTGATGCGCGGGGAAAGTTGGGAATTAGCTAAAGAAAATGCTAAGCACGCTATTGATGACGTAGGGCTACCCGGTAAGTACAAAAATCTACCAGCAGAATTATCCGGTGGTGAGCAACAACGGGTAGCTATCGCGAGGGCACTGGCCGGTAAACCGAAAATACTTTTCGCTGACGAGCCAACCGCCAACCTAGATAGTGTATCCGGTGAAGCAATTATTGAGCTGATTACCGCTTTGAATAAAAACTTAAGACAGACCGTCGTCATGGTCACCCACGAGCGGGAATATGCTGATAGTGCGCATCGCATTATCCATATGGCTGATGGAAAAATTATAAACGAGGAGCAAAAGTTTTATTAAACACCAAAGCCCCGGCAACTTTAGTTGCCGGGGCTTTGGTGTTTTTCTACTTATACTAACGAACTTCTATTTGCCTGTTCCAAAACCCTGGTTGGATCAGCCGCTAGAGCATCCTCCTCGCGTTGCTTCTTGAAAGCATCCTGTATCTCTACCCCTTCGCGCTTGAGTAAAGCTTCGTACTCTTCTCGCTCTAGGGTCTCTACTTCAGCTAATCTAATCGAGATTACATCCAAAGCTTTTCGATACTTGGTCAAAATATCTATCGCTTTGATCTTGGCATCGGAAATTATCTTCGCTACTTCATCATCAATCGCTTTGGCTATCTGTGGAGAATAACCTCTATTCTCACTCATCCCGCCACCAATCATCCGGCCGCCACTGCCCTCTAGAGCGATTGGCCCGAGCGCGCTCATACCATACTTAGTCACCATATCTCGAGCCAAATTGGCTACTACCTGGAGATCATTACTAGGACCAGTCGATAGGTCACCGAAAACCATTTCTTCAGTGACATAGCCACCGAGCGTCATCGCAATATCATCGAGGAATTCCTTCCTAGTGTGCATGCGTCGATCTTCATCGGGTAGCTTTAAAGTATATCCAGCCGCTCGTCCGCGAGAGATGACCGATATCTTCTGTACTGGATCAGCGTACGGCAAGACCGAAGCCACTAGTGCATGTCCGACCTCGTGGTAAGCCGTCACCAACTTCTCTCGTTTACTGAGGACGTGACTCTTCCTTTCTGGTCCCAACATTACCTTTTCAATCGAACGAATAATATCAAACTGTCCGACTTTCTTTCGTAGTTCACGCGCTGCCAAAATAGCTGCCTCGTTCATCAGTGAATATAGATCTGCTCCCGAAAAGCCTGGAGTACGCATCGCTATAATCTCGAGATTGACATCATCTTGTAGTGGCTTCTTACGGGAGTGGATTTTGAGAATTTCCTCGCGGTCTTTGCGGTCCGGCAAATCAATCGTCACGCGACGATCAAAGCGTCCCGGTCGAAGGAGCGCTGGATCAAGTACATCGGGGCGGTTAGTGGCGGCCATCACTATCACTTTGGCATTTGGTTCAAAGCCATCCATCTCCACCAAAATTTGATTGAGGGTCTGTTCACGCTCATCATTTCCGCCGCCAACTCCTGTACCACGCACACGACCAACGGCATCAATTTCATCAACAAAGATAATTGCCGGCGCCGCTTTCTTGGCCATCGAGAATAGATCTCGTACGCGCGAAGCACCTACTCCGACAAACATCTCCACAAACTCTGATCCAGAGATAGAGAAGAAAGGCACTCCCGCCTCCCCCGCTACAGCACGCGCCAACAGCGTCTTTCCGGTACCAGGCGCACCCATCATGATTACACCCTTAGGAATCTCTGCACCGATATCGATAAACTTCTTCGGGTTCTTGAGGAAATCAACAATCTCTTCTAGCTCTTGCTTGGCTTCCTTCGCTCCGGCGACATCCTTAAAAGTCACCTTCTGATTGGTATCATTGGGGTCAATCATCCTCGCCTTACTTGAACCAAAGTTCAAGGCTTGCATCCCAGCTCCTTTCACCGAACGAGTAAAGAACCAAATGATTAGACCAAGGAACAGTAGTGGGAATAGAAACGGCGCAAACTGACCAAACCAATAACTAAAACCGGTCTCGCGCTGGACATCAATTTTAATGCTTTGCATCTGTTCTGGCGTCACCCCAAAGTTAATCAGGGAATCTGATACAGAGGCATCAGTCTCACGCTTGGCTTCCGCCATTGTCTTTGTCTCATCAACATAATTGATTTCCAACTGACTACCACGAACGATTATTTCCTTTACTTCTCCAGCCTGAACTTGAGCCACTACTTCTGAGATAGAAAGTTGTTCCGGTTTTGTTTTGTTTTCGGTCAGGTAACTAAAAACTAACGTGATAAGGACAAGCAACATCACCGTTGATAACATATTGTTCCAGAAATTTCCGGGGCCAATCGGCACGTGATTACGCACCTCCTTGAAAGTCGGCAGATGACTGCCCGGTTTCTTATCTGGAGTTTTCTCGGTCGATTCTTTCTTAGCCTCTACTTCCGGCTTCACCTCTTCTGCCACTTCTACCGGCTGATTAACCTCATTTTCTGGTTTTGACATAGTGGTGCCATTATACAAAAAACCAGGAATATTACGAGCTTTTGTATTATTCTAAGATTTTGTAGCCAGCTAACCTATCGTTTGCCGATATCACTGATAGCCTCTATAGTATATGAATCCTCATGAAAGATTATATAACTAATAAAAAAGCTTATTTCGATTACGAAATCCTCGAAACTTTTGAGGCCGGGGTGGTTTTGTTTGGTCATGAGGTAAAGTCTATAAGGGCCAATAAGGCCTCCTTAAACGGTGCTTACGTTATAATCCGCGGCGGTGAGGCGTATTTGGTCAACGCCACCGTGAGCCCCTACCAAGCCCTAAATACCCCTAAAAGCTACGAACCAGACCGCGCCCGCAAGCTACTTTTAAGCAAAAAACAGCTAGCGCTGCTGGAACGTAGTAGCGAACAGCAAGGTTTGACAATAGTGGCAATTAAGTGGTATAATGATAGGCGTCATTTAAAGCTGTCTATCGGTATCGCGCGTGGGAAGAAGAAGGCTGACAAACGAGAGACTCTTAAAAAACGTGACAGCAAGCGCGATATTGATAGAATAATGAAGAGCCAATAAGTAGTTAAGTAATAAATTAGCTCGTACAACGTCATATAGACTATACATCGTTCCCAGAAAGCGCCGGAAGCAACCTGCTTCCCTTTCTAATTTCACCCAGCCAAAAATTACTGGATGTAAGTAGAGAGCTTTCTCCTTTTGGTTGAGTGAGTATTTCACTCAACCAGAAAAAGCCACCGGCTTTTTCTGGGGATGCTAGGCATCGACGGGCAGGCCTACCCAAATGTGTGCAGTGTCGAAATTGGAATCAATTCGTTAAAAGGTTCCACCTTGTATTTGCAAACAAAGCAATACCAAGTCCTTACGCTAACGCGTTTGGATTCGC
>JAYTMA010000068.1:0-4503 GCA_043728975.1 bacterium | reverse complement strand
GTATTATTTAGATTCCTGGTTTTCGGTCTCTGGTTTTGAAGGCTAAAGCCGATAATCGCTTATGTCCTTTGAGAGTTTTTAGTATGTGGCTGGCTTCTTTTGGATTGCAGTGGATAGCGACTTTTTGTACACCTTGTCCGGTAATGATTAGTTCCATACCAGCATTGGTAAAGACAGCGGTGACGTAGCTCTTACCACTGCGGCCACCGTTTTGGGTGATGATACCGGGTGAGACTAAAGTTACTCCCGGGATACCTTCAAGCGCCCGCACTACTAGCTCGGCTGTTTCAGTCAGAGTCGTATGAGTGCCACCGCGGAGATTTTTCATAGACGTAGTCTAGCAGAAAAACAACTTAGGCAGTTAACTTTACAAAGGTCCGACCTAGGCAAGTTGCCTAGGTCGGACCTTTGTTTACTTTGTTTAGGTAATGTGCTTAAAGGTGGTTGATGGGTACATTTTGAGCATCCGCAACGAAAATGCCATGAGTGAGGACCTGTGAGCAAATATCCCTCTTGATTCTACGCCAAACACTCGGCATTTGAACTTAACCTTTTCCTTATCTAATGTCATACTAGTAGGTAATGGAAGACGATTCACTTTATGTTAAAGAGGTGCAGGCGGGGAAGGCTGAAGCCTTTGGTGTTCTCTATGACCGTTACCTAGATAAGATATATCGTTTTATTTACTATAAGACTTTTAATAAAGAGACGGCCGAAGATTTAACTTCCGAGGTTTTTCATAAGGCTTTGTTTAAAATCACCTCTTTTGATCTTGATAAAGGAAGTTTTTCGACTTGGCTTTATCAGATAGCCCGCAACCGAGTAATTGATTATTACCGTACCGCTAAATCGGTGGTACCATTGGAAGACGTGTTTGATATGGGTATCGATGAACGTACTCCTGAAACTTTAGACGCTATAGCTAAACTGGGAGAGGTGACTGAATATCTACAAACCCTCGGTGCCAAACAACGGGAAATCATTACTCTGCGGGTTTGGGAAGAGAAGTCTTACCGAGAAATAGCTCTGATAGTCGGTGGTTCAGAAGACAGTGTCAAAATGTCCTACTCTAGAAGTATCAAGGAGCTACGAGAAAAGTGTGGACCAACCTCGTTGGCCCTCCTGTTTGTTGCTTGTAGTACTTTAGGAAAAATACCCCGGTTACCTTTTACCGATTTTTCGTAATATATAGTGTATGCGGAATAACCTCGAATCAATTATAAAAGACCTCTACGAGCTTGATCCGACTTTGCGGTCGGAGGATAAGGCTGTGCGCGGTCTTGTGGCCTCACTACTCTTAAATAAGCCAGTGGTTTTACTAGACCAGGCCTTTGCCAGAGACCTGCGGGCGAAGCTTTTGGTGGCGCATTCCACGGAGTTAGTAGTAGTAAAACCCATTGCATCACAGTGGTTTATGTACCTTGCTCCAGTTGGGGTAGTGGCGGTTTTAGTATTCATGATGGTACCAAAGCCACTCTCACACCAAGCTGTGCCAACGGAGCTTAATGAAGCGATAGAACAGGATTCTTCAGTTGACGTACAAGTAGAAAGTGCTGATGAAGCCATGGATGCTAAACGTTCATTTATCACACCCGAAGCTACCCCGACCACCGAGCTGAGAACTATGGAGGCGATTATTCCAACGGCGACTGTTCCAGCCGAAATGGAGATAAGAATGCCTTTCTTTATCTCTGATCAGCAGTCAGGGCAATTAATAAAGGTAGATTTTGTTTCCTTCAACGAGCCAACCTTCCTGGTTATTCAAAAAGACAGACAGGGTAACCCAGGGGAGGTAATTGGCGTTAGTCAGGTTCTTATGGGAAGGATAGAGGGGACAGAGATCGCGCTAATGCAGAAGATGCTTATAGATGAGACATTTTTTGCCACCGCTTACCGTGATAATGGTGATGGTATCTATACACCAGGCAAAGACACTCCGGTCTACGATGCTTCAGGAACTCTACCTCTAAAGCAGCTGTTTTCTACCCGTCCCTTTTAATGATAAAAGTTAGTTTTAGTGGAAAATTGTACCATAAATTACACATTACTTGCAAAATTTGTCAAATCTGGTAAGATTATCTAAATTCACACGTCAACGTAAATAACATGTACGAAAAAGCCAAAAACTACACCTCAATACGACCCCGTCTAAAAAAGACGGTGGGAGTACTGTTTATACTGCTTGGTTTTCTAGGGTTAATTTTACCAGTTGTACCCGGCGCCATCTTAATCTTTATTGGACTGGAGTTCCTAGGATTACGCTTCCTCTTTGTTGACCGTCTTCTGAAGCGTAAGCCTGTATCTGTGCCCGACATAGCGCAGAAGGCTGTGTAAATATTGATTGGCACAAAATTCCCAACTAATTATTACAAAAAACCAAACCCTGCAGACCTAAATGTCTGCAGGGTTTGTTAGTGGAGTGAGAGGCAGTTAATACATTTTATTTTGTACCTTCTGAGGAAGGTTCGACCTTCCTCAGAAGGTAATTTGGTACAATAGCTTAGTGTTGACAATGTGCTGACATTGTATATACTACGATTATATGAATACCACTTTGCAAACTAGAATTGATGCCAAGTTAAAAAGGGATGCCAGTAAGGCTCTTAAGTCTATGGGGCTGGACCTCTCTACTGGCGTAAAATTATTTCTTACTCAAGTTGTACGAACTCAATCTATTCCGTTTGAACTTTTTACTGCTGACAACCTCCCCGAAGAACGAAAGATTGAGTTGATGAAGGAAGTAGAAGAGTCTCTGAAGAATGGTAAGCGATACGCTACGATTGAAGAAGCTCACCGAGATATCTTGTCCGATAAATAAATTTGATTTATGTACCACGTCATCCTATCAACTCGCTATAAAAAAGCATTTGGATCGGATGTCTCAACATAAAGACTTTGATATCAGAAAGTTGGGAAAAGTAGTTACTCTTTTGGCAAAAAATGAGAACCTGCCTATGCAGTATAAAGACCACGAACTAAAGGGGGAATTTAAAGGTGTCAGGGAATGCCATGTCCAAAATGATATTTTACTATTGTATACAAAACATGACGATGTTCTTCTCTTGTTATTGGTTGACATTGGTACCCACTCCTCATTGTTTAGAAATTAAGCGAGTAGTTATTTAGGGAGAAGAAACGCATATTTCTCTTTTACATAAGCTGCTAACCCATCACTCTTTTTATAAGGAATAGGTTTATCCGGCAGGGAAGTGGCGTTTTGCTGGCGTAAGTCATTCAAATTAAGATTTTTAGGCTTAGACATAAATATAACCTATTTAATAAACGGGAGTTAGTTCAAGTGATTGAAGGTTATCTCTGAAAGGTTCAGGTAACCACGATCGGTTGTTTGGCGGGAAGACTGAAGTTGCGGCCGAAGCGCACCTGGCCCCGGTCACGAGCGAGCAGGTAGCTTCTTCATAATGAACTGATCATATTCAAGAGTATACAAAAGAAAACCCCTAACGTCGGTATGCCGACGTTAGGGGTTTTCTTTGGCTGTAACTAGACAGTCGGTCCGGTTGCGTTCAAGTAGTTCGCCAGCGAGCGACCAAATTTACGGTAGAAGTAGAAGAAGCTCAGGTAGACCGGGGGTTCAAACAGGATAACCGGAGCCATGCCAAACGGGATAGCGAGGCTGGTAGAAATGAGTGCGTAGGCAGCATAGAACCAGAGGATCTTTTTCTTGAAGACCGCGGCGGCGGGGTGCTGGAGCATATACGGCATAGCGGCAATAGTGCCCCACCAAGCGAACATACCAAGCTGCGCTACTATGGTCAAAAATAGATCCGGGATACTCTTCAGGGTGTTACCCATGATGCTCCATTCGATGACAATGAGCCCCAAGAGGCCGTGAGTGGTCAAGGCGACCCAGAAGCCGCGCTTGGTTGAGCTAAAACGACGCATAATCCAGGGTACGGTGTAAAACGTTATGAGTCCGAGTAGAAAATACAATAAAATTACCCCAATCATATTAGCCGGAGTGCCCTTGATAAGGACATTGATCTGGAACTCCATGACCACACTAAAGAGGAGGGAGTAGCAAATGGTAGTTTTGATGGTATGCATACCTTAAATAGGGTAGCACAGATGTTTATAGATCGTGAACTATGATGGGTATCCAAAGAAGTAAACAGGGAAGGTCCAACCCAGTATATTCCAATCCCATAATGTCCCCTGAAACTACTTTTTAATACTGAGTGATTTTCTAATAGCTTTATCTAGTTTTGACTTCGCGTTTTGCATCATTTCAGCACACTCATTGTCACTCTGAGCATAGGCTATGACATCAAGTTTGGCAAATGTTATTCCTTCTTTGAGATGCTGTTCTGCCTTAGGAAGTGACTTCAGTTTTTCATACGGCACAAACGTCTGATCATACTTCTTTCTAATCTTCCCTCGCTTGTCGACATAGTCGGTGGCATACAAACACACTCGATGGTAATTGAGATAGACATTGAAGTGCTCGGTATAGAATATATCAATGATGTCTGCATTACTTTTTTC
>JAYTMA010000067.1:0-24410 GCA_043728975.1 bacterium | reverse complement strand
CTGAAGGTCCTTATCGTCAAATAAACGCCATGTAGACGTCTTTGCGCCTTGTAGTATCTGCTGGCATAGTTGCGACGTAAACTTAAGTGTTTTCATGGTTTATTAAAACTTCAGCGAGTAGCTCAGGAAACGCTTCGCCACCTAAGTCACTTAGGCAAAAGTGCCCTTTGCCTTGAAACTCAACCAACTTCATATTTGAAATAGTTTCCATAATCTGTTTTACGCTAGTGTGCACGGCTTCCATATCATCGTCACTATTAAATATGGTAACGCCACCAGTACGATTAACTAGCTCGGTGTCCATCGTAAAGTCAAAAAAGTCATTATCCGCACCTTTCTTTTTGTTTGGGTCTAGCCAAGGTGCAACCAGTACCACCTTGCCAACTTTTTGCTCCCTATTTTCAGATAGCCAGCGGACCAGAAAGCCCCCACCGCAACTGTGACCAACTAGAATAGTCTCAGGGGTAATATCAAAGCGCTCAAACTCTCGTTTCCAGACTGAGTAGTCTGGCATGTAGCTATGAGGTATTGTTGGTGTAGCTGCTGGAATATCATTAATTAGCAGCTGTTTCTGCAACCACGGCAACCAGTGGGAATTATTCGCTGAAGGGTACTCAGGGGAATAGTATTCATCTCTATCGCTTGTGCCGTGAACTATTATTGCGTTTTTCATACCTTGAGTATAGCAAAAACAGGTCGATTAGGCTTAATATTCGACAAATTGGAGACTTAGTTCAGTTTTGGAGATTAAGAGTATAATTACTAGTAATGAAAAAACAAAGCCTACCTTACTTAGATAATAGGAAAAAACGGAAAAACGGGGACACACAAAAACGGGGCAAAAACGGGGACAAAAAAAACGCAAAACAAAAAACGGGGACAAAAAAAACGGGGACAGGCACAATTATTTCCTGTTGAATGAATTTATAAAAGTATAAATTTGCACTTGTTTTATAATTTGGTTCCCATTCGTACTACTTAGGGTCACAAATCAGTTTAGCTTAAATAACTTTCTTTACTGCCTCAATTGTTGCACCTCAAGATTGAATCTGGCACTTTTAGTTGACTTCCCTTTTACTTACATGTTTACTACTTTCATGCTCAGAATGACTGAGTCTTTGATCTTCTATCAACTTTCTACGCAGGAGAAAAGCTATGGCCGACGTAAAAATGCCTGAATTTCAACTATGTAAATTTGACCGTGGTTGGGCTGGTAGGTGCAACAAACCTAGCGATAGCGGTTTGTGTACAGAGCACGAGAGTGCAACCTGTGTGGTTTGCAGTGACCACGCCGTCCGTGAGTGTGACTACACGGGATCAAGTCCACTTGTCTGCGGAGTAAAACTTTGTGCGAGCTGTAAGCACGAGCCCTACAACCCAAACACGGCGAGGTTTCCAAGGGAACATCTCACTAAAGAAGCTTACGCTGAGGCACTGAAAAAGGCTGATGAAACAGGAGGCGCCTAGTGCTGTAGCTCGAGCGCGGAATAATTCAATAACTTTACCTAATCAGCTCCACGTTGGCGGAGAACGTAAGTCTCACCACTGGAGCTGTTTTTCGTCTTGAATATTAAATACAAACGGTTCGAACATCCTTCACGGATCGGAGCTCTCAAAATAACCATACTGATAATCACCCATTTCAGTAGACAGTGACTGGGATACATTATTTAGGATGATTGATGATTGAAACAATAATGTAATAAGGTTCGACCACGTGAAAGTAGAAACGGTAATTTTTATCGATTCTCCCCTGCCAGAGATTTTCAAATCCTTGATACTTTTTTACCATTAGTGAGGGGTGTCTAAAGTCTTCTATCAAATATGAAAACTGCTTATCTGCCTTTTTCTGAAGCTGTTTCGTTAGTGACTTATAATGTTTAATCGCTCCCTCAGTGAGTCTAATCCTCATAGTGCTTTAGTTTTGAGTGCAACTCATCTGTGCTACCAAACTCAATAAACTTACCTCGCTTAATGTCTTCAATTCCTTGAGTGATGGCTTTCGCTAACTCACTATCAATTGTAGACATTTGAGGTTCAAGGATTATTTTTCCGTCTAGCTGTTGGACATTAAGAATCTGACCCTCCCTTAGTGAAAGAGCCTCTCGGAGCTTTTTAGGGAGAGTCAACAGTCCGCGTTGTTGTAGTTTGATTGTATTCATTAATTCAGTATATATGAATTTCATCCTTTGTACAATCAAGATCTCCTTTCCACACAAACCATTAAACTTAGACCTCGTTACTTCCCTTTCTCATTGAAGCACGCCATTACTCCATCATTTCGTAGGTTGGGTAACAACACTCTGGCCGCATTGCGCATATAATAAGCTCTAATCGATCGGAATAGTCGGAGCTCTTGAAAAATAACCATTATTTCTATGTATGTTTTTTATTCAGATTTGATAGCCTAGCTTTTAATAGAGCCGTACTTTAATACTTTTATCACCTAAAAACTTCTTTGGCCCGATTTTTGCTATATAATCACAGTAATACATTTTTGTGAATAGAAATACTCAAAAATGAATACTCAAAAATGTAATTGAAATATTGTCTACACTTTAACGTATAATATTAAAGGTTTGTATAGTACAAAACAAATTATCCTAAAGCCTTATAGCTAATATAAATAAAATGAATAATCAATTAATCTTAGTAGCTTTAATTTCCCTATTAATTGGGGGAATTGGAGGTTTTGGTGTAGCACAGATGAGTGATGAGAGACACCAGTTTGAAATCGGTGATATGGGAATGATGGGACAAGACACAAAGGGAGACAGGGAGGAAACATCAAAAACAGGTATGCACAAAATGCCTGATGGCAGTATGATGCAAAATAATATGGGGATGATGGGCGGAATGGATCAGATGGATATGATAGTAAAGAGTGAAAGAGAGTTTTTAGATGGTATGATTCCTCATCACGAAGAGGCAGTTAGCACCGCAAAGGAAATAATAGCCCGCGGGGGTACGACGCCAGAAATTAAAAAATTGGCCGAAGGGATAGTCACGGCTCAAGAAGCGGAAATTGCCTCAATGAAGACTTGGTACAAAAACTGGTATGGTGAAGACTACGTTGATAAGGGCACGTACAAGCCAATGATGCGGCAGCTACTCACTTTAAATGCCAAAGTTTTAGATAAAACTTTTCTCGAAGATATGGTAATGCATCATATGGGTGCGATTATGATGGCACAAAGTGTAACTCCATATATTGAACACCCGGAAATAACCACCCTGACAAAAGCCATTATCACTGGCCAAACGGCAGAAATCGAGCTAATGCGAAAGCTACTTAAAGATTTATAAAGTTTACTTTATAAAAATACAAAAAATGACGCTAGGGGTAGCGTCATTTTTTGTGACATCTTTAATTTTCCCTACTTCTTTTCGCTATGCAGCTGAATAACCGCATGCGTGCCGACGTTTTGAATTGACTCAATTGATACTTCACCATTAAGCAAGGCCACCAATTGCTTGGTAATCCACATCCCGAGGCCCGAACCAACCTCGGCTCCAGCATCAGCGTCACCGACCCGTTTAAACGGCTGGAAAAGCTGTGATTGATCTTTGGCACTAATACCGTGTCCAGTATCTTGGATACGAATTTCCGCTCCACCCGGTTTGGTTTGGACCACTACACTAATACTTCCCTCTACGGTATATTTTATTGCATTATTAAGGAGGTTAGTGACAATTTGATGTAGTCTAGCAACATCAGTACTTAAAATGACTACCTCCTCTGGTACGGAACAGGTCAATTGCAGATTCTTGGTCTTGGCCATTGCCTGCATTTCCTCGACCACCAAACTCACGGTCTTTCTAATATCTACCGGCTCAAACTTTACTGACAAGGTACCAGCTTGAATGCGCGCCACTTCCAAAAAATCATTCACTAGCCTTATCATCCGTGCCGTCGATGAAGACACTCTTTCTAGATATTGCTGTTGCTCACTCGTTATCCCTCCAGCCTCAGTTACCATGCTGGTATAGCCACGTATCGCCGTTAAAGGAGCCCGCAACTCATGCACCATCATGTTGGTAAAACTAAACTGCTCTTGCAATTTATCCTCAGATTTTTGCCAAGCAAAATGATAATCATGTTGTCGCCACACCCACCAAATAAAAAAGCCGAGGAAGAAAAAAATTATGACTAGGGCCCACAGAGCTCGATTAACTTGTCTTTGTAACTGACTATCTACATTACCTAAACTATCTTCTGAATGAATGTACCACTGCTTATCACCTATTAAAACCGCCCGATAAGACAACCAAACTCGCTCACCATTACGTAAAAAAGGATAGATAACAGAATTACCGGAATGGGCTATCGCGCTCTGATACCAGCTAACATCACGAATATTGGTACCGGATTCATAAACCCTCGTCGAGGCCACTACCATTAGCTTATCCCCTTCTTGCCTTACCAATTGAAAAGTACTGGCCGTACCTGTACTAGTGGAGTAAGTCAATAATAACTTGATGATTTGCTCTAATTCAATATTGTTTAGCAATAAGGCCTCTATCGTATCGTGATCATGGACAATTGACTGTTTAAGACTAAACTCGATTTGTGTATTAGCTACCGATAGGAACTGCTGCAGGATAAAGGCAAATAGGAGCGGAAAAACTAGCAGTAAGACTAAGGTAAATTGTAACTGGGGTCTCTTTAATATGATAAGCCAAGCCCTTACCATATTTTTAATTATGTTAGTTATCATAAAATCCTACACAACCCTGTTTCTTCCAAGCCTTTTAACTGAATGGAAACCAAGTAAGAAAAAGATAAAGCTAACTACTAATAAAGTAATTGATATCACAATAAAATAGGGATCTTTTGTTAAGGGGGTGCCGGCTGTAGCTGGAACAAGACTATCACCATTACCGGAATCGGGTGAACTAAACGCCTGGGCTTCACGGAAAAATTGGAAGACTGGACTTTTTACCACGATGTCTCCTTCGGTAGTAGTCAAAGCTACATAAACTTCATGATCTCCATCATCTAGATCCTTCTCATAGACGTAAAGAAATGTGCCATCCTCGTCAGCTCGAACAGTTACCATAACGGGAGTACTGTAGATGTATAGTGTGACCAAACTTTTTGGTAGCGCTCGGCCTTTGATTTCGGTATAAATCTTAGTGGTGGTGGAATTTGTGTCACTTGATAATATTGGTGAGACAGATTCAATTTTCAAAATGTCTTCACGCACCAAACCAAACTCGCGGGGTGAACTAGTGTCTACCAGAGCATCTTCCGCGGGTACAACTGATTGACTAAAAGTTTTCATTACCTCGTCCAAACCAGCACTGCTTACTTCTGCTTTTATAATTAATAATTCAACTTTCTCAGCTTTATTAACTAAGCGCTTTACTTCTGCCCGAAGCCGTTTCTGAGCTTCAGATGAAAGCGACCGAAGTCTATAGTCATCGAGTAAAGTAACCATTAAATCATCTTCCACTTTTTTTCTTAATTCATTCACATTTGCATCTTTCTTATGCAAATCTTCTCCAAAGATTTTGAGTCTTTGGTTAATCTCTTGTTCGTTCTCTTTTAGCAATTGAGGTATGAGCGTCTTGAGTGTGTCTGATAAGGACACGCTATCTGAGTTATTACTAGAATTCAGAGTGCTGGTTGGTTCCTTTTTTACTGGAGAATTTCTATTATCATCTTTATTAGTCATCTCAACCTCTTCTTTAGGTTGGATTTTAGGCGTTACATTGATTGATGCGGGTTGTATTGTAACCGGTTCTTCTATATCTGGTTTGGTTAATTTGGTTGGTTGGGTAATTAAATTAGGATTTGTGGTGGTACCAGCTCCGGGATTTAAGACTAAGGCAATGGTAGCACTCGAATTATCGATGAAAAATCTCTTCTTTTCACTCTCAACATTAAGATCACTGAATTTAGCTGACGCATAAATGCGGTGCTCGCCACTAGGTAGCTGATTGGTATCAATCATTAGCAATAAAGTACTATTGTCATAATAGCGAGCCTTGCCCACAAACCGAGGAGTTGAAAGATTTGGAGATTGCAGATAAATAAAAGCCTCCGGGAGACTGACTGACATACGTACCTGTGCAGGAACAAAACCTTTGTAAATAGTTTGGTTGGGTATAATTAACTTTAGTTCAGGAACCGTAGCTTCACCTTCTATAGGACCAGAAACCGGGACCGGATTATTAATTGTAGTAGAAGCGACCGTTACGGCACCCGGGTTAGTTACGGTGCTTGTCGCCAGAGCAGTACCGGCACTAGTGCCGGTAGTTGGGGTTGGGGTTGGGGTTGGACCAGACATAGCTGTCACCGGTGCCAATATCTCAAAACGCGGTCCCACTACCTCAATCGGCGTTTCAGTTGATGGGAGAAAGCCCTTAGCAATTAACTCATATCGACCAGGTGGTAATTCTCGAAAGCGCGTCAAAAAATTAACCGTTGGTAATTGCTGCGAAGTAGGTTCTAATACCACCAACTTATTCACGTCTAAGCCACGAACCACCAACCTGGGTCGATTGACAGCGACTACATTCAGCACCACCGAAAAGTCAGATGCCACTATAGAAGGTACGGCTGAAGTAAAATTTAGTGATGAAATAACAGCACTTGGTGAAGTTGATGTGCCCGGGATTGTGGTGCCGGAGGTATCTGGAGTGTTAGTGATTTGTGTGAGAGGAATATTGGTATCTTCGCCACTACCTGCACTGCCAGTACTCGTATATGAAGCACCAACATCATTGCCAGTTACTTGTGCCAGCTGGGTCTCTACCCCAACACCAATGATAGAACTAGCCAAAAGACCAACCCCAAAACAAAAGCTCATTAAAGCCGACATCTTTACGGCATCAGCTAATACATTATCAGGTCCGCTTTGCCAAGATTTCATCAGTTAAGTATAGCAACTTAAAGACTTATAAGAGACCCAAAGCTGTGTAGAATATTTTGGGCTGAAGGAAGTTTTTAGGTGATAAAAGTGTTAAGGGTCTGTAAAGAACTCCGGGCGTTAGCTCTCACATCAACTAAAACAGATGAGAAGACCTCTACTAAAGCTCTCTCTGAGTATGAGAAAAAGTGGAAGCATTTTCTTAATGAGAAAACCATCGTACTTGGACTTAAGCTTCCACAGTATACACACAAGAAAGTACGCTCGGCTTTACGTTCATTAAAAACCAATCTTCCTAACTTGTTTACCTACCTACGTTATCCTGAACTAAATATCCCCAATACCATTAATACCATTAATGGCTACTTTGCCTCGATGAAAAGAAAGTTGTTGCTCACTCACCATGGGTGGGTTACAGGGTTACGGAAAGATAGACGATACAAATTGATTTGTCAGTTGCTGAAAGGGAGTTAATTAATCACCTAAAAATGTCCCATACTCAGAACGAGAGCCACACGCTGGGAGGGGGGACGGTAACAGTAACGGAGAACGATGTCCAGTTGGAGGATTGTCCACCCGCCATCGTTCTTGCGCGAATGGTGTATGTGCCGGCGGAGCCCCATGTGAATGACGCGCTTTGTGCAGTGCCGGAAGGAGCATTTACACAGGTACCGGGGGCACATGCGTCGGCGATACCGTCATTGTCCCAGTCTATTTCATAGTGCAGTGCATCACCGTCAGGGTCGGTAGCGGTAAAGGTAAGAGGAATTGCAACACCTGCCGTACCAGGGCCACCAGTGATGGTGGGGGCATTTGGGGGGTTTCCTACTGCGATCGCGGTGAAGGAGAATGGGATGGATTGTGTGGGGAAAGTTAAGCTAAACTGTTGCGCCGCAAGATCCGCATCACAAGCCCGCGCGGCGGCATTGACAATGAGCGTTGCGTTCACGGTCGAATAACAGCCCCGTGCAATCAACTTGCTTGCGTCTCGCATTGGCCGAGTGTCTCCGTCTGTAAATCTCCCGTACATGACCGCATCGGTGGCCGCAAATCTGACCGTAGAAGTGATTGAACCAGCTGAATTCACCGTACAAATTGAACCACTCGCATTGCAGGAGAGCGATGCTGTTCCGCTGTGTATATAGGACAATGCCGGTGTGGGCGCCTGTAGCGTTGCGTACATACTAAACAATTTGGCCGTACGGGTGTCACGGTCAAACCACATATTGCGAAATGCCAAAACATCTGCCGTTCCGTCGACACCCCACTTGCCGTACGGTGAATCATTGAAGCTACCAGTGCCCACCCAGCTGATATTGGTATCTTGAAACACCGGCGCAAAGCGGAGGACGGTTCCGACGGGAATCGTTGCTCCGTCCGCAATTGATGCACTCGTCACATTGTTATATACATTTGCTTCATAGGTCACGGTTGTTATCATGGAAGATAGTGACCACGCGCTAAACCAGGCTACATTGGGCCTGAGCAGCGGTATAATCCACATATAATGAACCTCAGATGATACACCTGATACCCACGGTATCGACGTTTTCGCCTCCGCAGTCGTCGGACTTCCCATGCTTGCACCAATAAGGATGGCGAGAAACACCACCGCAAGCGTCACTTTTCCTTTGTGTAATTTGAAATACGCCAAGACACCGAGCAGGGCAAGGACCAAAACGAGAACGAGCAAGATTGTTCCACCACTCCCCGAGGGAATCACTGCGTCAGGCACGGATGCGTCACCCGCATCAAGTGCGGATGGGTCATCCGCGCATGTGGTCGGGTCAATCACGCTACAGTCATAGGTAATCGTTCCTGTTTCTTCGACGACACCTCCGCGCGAAAGGATCGCGGTGAGGGTCACCTTATCGTAGTTTTTTGTGGGAGTGAACTTTTCTGCGAATCCCATCATGGCGCCCGTGATGTCACCGAGGTAGGTTGCTTTGGTGATAGTCAGGCCACCTGCGTCAGTAAGGAGCAGCTCGAGTTTTCCCCCAGGAAGGGTCTCGTGTCCAACGACATGCAGACAAGAGAAGACGGTTGCTTCTTTCCCTTCCTTGAGCGGGAAAGAGGCGAGTGACGGAAAGTTGATACGTGCCTGCTCTATGCCACTACGCGCAAAGCGCATGTCGAGGATGGAGTGCGCTGTCCCGACGGTTGCGTCGGCCACCACATACGTGACTGCACCGGAAACTTTGGTCACTGCGTGTGACACTTCCTGCGTCTCTCCGGGCTTGAGGGTGATGGATTCGCTCTTGGAGTCTACGAGCGCTTCTGCGCGGAGTCCGTCCCAGTTGTATTGCTTCCAAGAAATGTGCGCGGTCTGGGTTTCCTTTGTTGAATTCGTCAGTGGTACGGAAATGGTCACGGTCTCGTCTTTGGTGAATACGGGGATGTATGCCGCGAAACGAAACTGCGTGTCGTTCATCATCACTTTGTTCTTGTCGAAGGCAACGTCGCCGTCCTTTTTTCCGCGCACAGTGAAGCTTACTGCGCTTCCCGTCACGTCGTCGGTGAAGGAAAGGCCGGAGAGGTTGTACTGCTTGTTGGTCATGGTGTACGTTGCGAGCATGTATTCCCCGGGTTCGGTATCGGTGGGGACATTCCAGATGAAGGTCACGGGAACACTTCCGTTTGCAGGAATGGTCATACTGGGGACAGCAACAAACTGGTCGACAAGGAGGTGTCCGTTCGCAAGCACATCAGACTCCTTTGCCTGCTTCTTGAAGATCTTCACGTACACCTCAAGTCCGACAAGTGGGTACGGGTTTGTATTATTCACCGTGCCAATAAACGTAAAGGGGGTGCCGGGAATGGTACCGGAAAGCGGGGTGGAGAGCATCACTCCGGCACTGCCGAAGCGGTAGTAGTCAAAGCAATTGACATTACCAGCAGGAGCGGCCGCTTCTTTTTGACCAAAGAGACCCTCGAGGTCTGTTTCCTCTCCGGTGGGTGATGCGGAAATCGGGAGAGTGCTCGGACGTTCCTCTGTAGGGAGGGCGGTTTGCGCGAATACTCCAAGCGGGAGCGTGAGCGTGAGGAGAGTGGCGCACACAATGCGCACAACAAGTGACGAGTGATTTTTCATAATAAAAAGATAATAGAACGAATACTTAATACAATAAAAGATGAAAGAATGATCCAGAATGCTCCGGTAGAGTCAAAGTACTCACCTGGGCATTTGTCACTTCATTATAGCAGTGGAAAAAGTTGAAACGATCGCATACGCACATACGAGAGAACGAAAGGTACCCCTTTCTTAAGACAACTTTTCTAAGTTATTATCATTTAGAAAATAACCATGGCAAAACAAGGATTTAGAATCGCCAAAGAAATCAAAGATGAAATTATCAATAAGCTGAAGCATGATGGATTGAGTGTGACTGATGTCGCCAAGCAGTATGGTATCAGTGCTAAAGCCATATCGACGTACCACTCCTAAGCTGTATCAGAAGCCAAAAGACAGTGTCTTTCCTAATCTTCTGCTGGTTGAGATACCACTCGGTCCTGGTGATATCTATGCGAGCGATTTTACCTATCTCAAGTATCAAGGCAGGTGTTTATACGTGGCCACTAGACAGTGAAATAATCCTCCATTGTTTTAGGCGAATAATTCAGAAAACTATTCATTTCTTTCAAAATAGCCCGAGCGGAATAATTCCCTGCCCTAGATACCGTAAAGCTGGTTTAGGCCTGAGTAAGTTTCCAAAAAAGTCGGTATCGCAAATAGTAAACCAATCATCGGCAAGAGCACCATAGCAATACTAATCCACATAATCAGCAGAAAGTATTTCCGAGTTTTTTCAACTGAAGCGTAGATCGCGTCGAGTTTTTCTGCTTGTGCTAGCAACTGCTCTTCTATGGTTGGTGGCATAAATTATCCTTGTTTAGCTTTTTTAACTGGGCGAGACCCATTATTTTTTGACCCTTCCATGCGTGAAGCTACGCGCGGTACTTGGTTCTGCTTATGGACAAACTGTGAGCCCTTAATGCCATTGTTGTTAGGTATATTATTATTTTTCATATCAATCAATTATAGCAGACCGCAATTAATGAAACACCCCGCGGCAAGCCGACGGGGGGGGTATCACCGGGTGGGCCTGGCTTATTAAATCGTCAAGATTTATAAAGTGTTTAAAAATTAATATAATTATATATGGGAATCATCTTATGGATAGTATTTGGGGCTTTAGTGGGTTGGATTGCCTCTTTAATAATGCAGACCGATGGTCAGCAAGGAACAATCCTGAACATAGTAGTAGGTATTATTGGTGCCATGATCGGGGGGGGTTGGTTAATGAGCTTTATTGGCGAGACCGGAGTAACTGGTTTTAACCTCTACAGCTTTATCGTCGCTCTAATAGGCGCCGTAGTACTCATCAGTATAGTAAAAGCAGTTAGATAAATAAGAAATTAATATTTTCACCAAGCCACCTATCAGCCCAGGGATAGATAGGTGGCTTGGTATTAAAATTTTTCTTACTTGTTTTTACCTAGTACCCCATCCGTTTGCAATGTGGTTGGATTAATTTCTACTTTTCCCTACACCACACAGTATTTCATATTGCTCTGGTGCTATTTAAAACTTATACTGATACAAAATACATGTCTTCACGCAGTAAAAAGATAAACCGAGCTCTAACCATTACTATCTCCTTTCTTAGCTTGGCGATAGTTATCACCCTAGTAATTGGTGTCTACCAAGACCTACAAAATCACAGCTCTAACAAACCAATATTTCTTCCGGAAGTAAATACCATAAAAGAAACCACCCCCGCAACAACAACCACTAAAATTACTGTTACTCCTCCTCCTATAGCTTTAAATAAATATATTAAAGTCATCGACAGTTGCGGAACGCACTATGAGGAAGAATGCTTGGTGGTACGTAGCGGACCAGGACAAGAATTTCCGGTAGTAACCAAACTGCGTAACGGCATTGTTTTAAAAATTAGCGAGACTTTAAATAATGACAGTGGCACCTGGCATAAAATTATCTTTGACGAATGGCTACGCTATCCAGAACGAGTAGATGGCGACTGGTACGTATCAGCATTATATGTAGAGACTATTGAAGACATCGGTAATCTAACCACCTGGGAAAATGAATACTCCACCTCGACCAATAAAAAAATTGTCGTCAATAGAAGCGAGCAAAGCCTTGAGGCCTACGATGGAGAAGAGCTATTTATGACTTTAGATATTTCAACCGGCCTAGAACTAACTCCTACCCCACGGGGAACTTTCCAAGTGTTTAAAAAAACCCCCAGTCGTTACATGCAAGGACCCTTGCCCGGCTTAGCAGACCAACAAGTCTATGATCTCCCTGGAGTGCCTTGGAATCTTTACTTTACCGAGGGCGGTGCTGTTATACATGGCGCCTATTGGCACAAAAGTTTTGGCCAACGCTATTCTCATGGCTGTGTAAACGTCGATCCTAATGAAGCTAAAAAACTCTATGACTGGGCCGATCTCGGTACCACCGTGGTTGTAAAGGACTAAATTTAGAGCCATATTTTTTGGCTTGTCGGGGTTACCTATCTAGGGTAAACTAGTATCCGTGTTGACATCTAAAAATTTTATTGTTGTAAGTGTGTTTATCGCTTCCCTATCTGTATTGTTGGCCTTACCCAAAACCGCCCCAGCGTCTACCAAATTAGTTATAGAAAACTCACCTGAATATTTAATAAACCTAACGGCAGAGAGGAAGCTAATCAGTATCGGTAAATCAAAAGACACAGTGAGACAAGCCTCTCCCGTGGCAAAAAAAAGTAGTACCAAAAAGTTAACTCTTAATAAAAATACGAAAGCTGTGATTGTCCCCTTTTATTCGCAATTTAGGGACATCACCTCCACTGACTGGCAAAAAGTCGGTTGTGGGATAGCTAGCGTAGCAATGATTATTGGTTATTATGATCGGAGTACCATATCAGTAGAGGAGCTTCTTCAAGACGGCATTACGAGTGGGGCTTTCAATGACAATGTCGGTTGGTCGCATCAAGGCCTCATCGACCTGGCTAAAAAATACAAACTTAATGGTCAAAGCTATAGTTTGGCTGCCGATACATTAGATACGGCTTTTACTAAACTCGAAGCAGTCTTAGAAAACGGCCCCGTCATGGCTTCGGTACACTACACTTTTGAACCAACTAATCCGATTCCACATTTAGTAGTAGTTAATAGTGTCAAAAATGGCCAAGTCTACTACAACGACCCAGCAGAAAAGTCTCCTAATGGTCATATCACTATCGATAAATTCAAGCAGGCTTGGAAAAAACGGTATATCGAAATTCGTCCCACCGTCTAACTTATCTCTGCTCATTATGCTAAGATTCGCCTATTAAATGAGCGATAATAAAGATAGACACATTATATATGACGTTATCGTAATCGGCGGAGGGCCGTCCGGCTTAATGGCGGCTGGCAGGGCAGCTGAGCGCGGACTTAAAGTACTTTTATTAGAGAAAAACCCCAAGCCTGGCAAAAAACTTCTCATCACTGGTGGCGGGCGTTGCAATGTCACCAACGCTGAACTTGATACTCGTACTCTCCTGTCTCATTTTAAAGGCAGCGACCAATTTTTATTCTCCGCCTTTGCCCAATATAGTGTTAAAGATACTTTGGAGTTTTTCAACGGCCGCAGCATGCCGACCAAGGTAGAGGACTTTAAACGAGTCTTTCCTGTCTCGGATAGTGCGGAGTCGGTCTATAACGTACTAGTCGATTATATAGAAAAAGGTCAAGTGACTCTACAAACCAGAGCAGAAGTTAAGACTATTAACCTTAGTGGTGATTTAATAACCAGCCTTAGATTAACTGACGGCAGAGTACTTGAAGCAGACTCTTATATCCTAGCGACCGGTGGCAAGTCGCGTCCCGAAACCGGCTCAACTGGCGACGGATTCTCTTGGCTAAAAGAGCTCGGCCACACCATAACCGAGCCAGATGCTTCACTGGTGCCGATTGCACTCTTGGATAAATGGATTACTCAGCTCGCGGGTGTTACCTTGCCTGAAGTAAAGTTAATGGTTTACCAAAACGGAGTTAAACAAGCCTCCAAAGTGGGCAAGCTGTTATTTACCCACGTCGGCGTCAGCGGCCCTACTATTTTGAACTTGAGTAAAATGGTCGGTGAACTCTTAGACTATGGTGAGGTTAAAATTATCCTGGATTTATTTCCGAACCTTGATCATGGCGCATTAGATACTTTCCTTTTGAGCCTGATTGAAGACAATCAAAACAAACAATTTAAAAATATTCTCTCTCCGACCTTACCGGCGAGTTTGGCTGGTGTAATAGTAGAACTCTCTCTTATCTCACCCGAACTACAAAGCAACAGCATCATTCGCGATGACCGTAAAAGACTTGGGCAACTACTAAAGTCACTACCCTTAACTGTTAAGCACTTACTCGGTACCGATAAGGCCATCGTGACCTCCGGTGGAGTAGATCTAACTGAAGTTGATTTTAAAACTATGCGCTCTCGTCGTTACTCTAATCTTTACTTGGTCGGTGACTTACTAAATATCGATCGACCGTCCGGTGGGTATAGTCTTCAGCTCTGTTGGACCACTGGCTACGTCGCTGGTAATTCAGTACCTTTTTCTACAAACAAATAAATCATGGACAACAATCAAATAGAAAAACGAGGCAGTGGGTATAGCCTTCCGGTTAGTGATTATGAAAAATTGGCCAAGACAGTACAGGAGCAGGGTTGTTACCGCCGTACTTATATTCATTTTCTTGGTATTACTTTAGTGACCCTGATAGGTATTGTCTTGACCTTTATCGGCCTGACCCTAACTGATAATTTGTTTATCCAAATTATCAATGCTGTTATGTTCGGTTTCTTTAGTGTGCAACTGGGATTAATTGGGCACGACCTATCTCATGGAGGAGTTTTTGTCTCCCGTAAACTAAATCGTAATCTAGCTTTGTTGGTCTGGGGCTTAGGCTGTGGCCTCAGTGAAGGTCGGTGGTTTTATAAGCACAACACTCATCACCAGAGCCCAAATCATATTGGGCACGATCCAGACTTAGAGATTCCTTTTGTCTTTAACCATGAACAAGCAAAGAGGTATACGGCCTTTTCTCAGAATTGGGTCTTTCCTCACCAACATGTTTTATTCTGGTTCGGCTTATGGTTTGTCTACCCGTATAACATTTTAAATAGTATGCGGTTTCTCTTTAGTAATTTTTCATTGCGTTCGCTGACAGAAATACTACTAATGGTTTTACACTTCCTGGTGGTTTTTGGACTGACGATATTTTTTCTACCTGTTACTACTGCGATTGTCTTCAACCTGGTAGTCTTTCTAGTCATGGGTATCTATATGGGACTTATCTTCGCCCCAAACCACAAGGGGCAGGACATGCTGGAAGAAGAAGCTAGCTATAACTGGGTGCAGCAAATAACTCTCACTCGAAATATTAAACCTAGTTTTATTAGCTCCTACTTTTTAGGTGGATTAGAGCATCAAATCGAACACCACCTCTTTCCCACCATGCCTCGTTTTCAATATGGCAAAGCTCGTAAAATAGTACAAGTTTTTTGTCACCAGAGGAAAATTCCCTACCACGAGACTACCTGGACGCAGTCCATGGGGCAAATTCATTCTTCTTTACTTGAAGAATCACGTGCCTGGCAAACCTAGTCTGATTCCCCTTCATCATCTGTAGTATCGACGAGGTAATGCTTAAATTCTTCAAAGGCTTCAAGGGCAATAGCCGCTTCCTTTTGATCAATCAGTGAGCGTGCCAACTTATCTAAAACACCTGCAATCTCAAATCCGGAATAACCTTTTTCTAATAGTCTTTCGGCTTCAGTCAAAATAGCATTATCAAAATCAGTGCTCTTAGCAAGCGCTTTATCAAACATTTTGGCAAAGGGATGCGCCATATTTTGAGCGAGTATAACACAAAAATAACAATATATTGTTTACTATTTCCAACAGGCCTTTACCGCAGTTGCAATTAGTCTCCAAAGCACTAGAATGGTTGCTAATGCCTGAATTACCAGAGGTTGAGACCGTTCGTCTCCAACTACTACACAAGATACTTAATAAACGCATCCAGCGGGTGGAGGTTTTTCATCATAAGACTGTAGAGAATAATCCAAATTTTTCAGAAAGCTTGGTCGGTAAAAGTTTTTTACACATTGATCGCATTGGTAAATTACTTATTTTTCACTTAGCCAAAGAGCCGGATTTGTTTATCCTGGCCCATTTGAAAATGACCGGGCAGTTTTTCTACCGCGACCAAGCTGGAATTATTGGTGGTGGTCATTCTATGACACCATCCGATACACGAGAACTACCAGGTCGTCACACCCGTGTGGCTTTCTATTTTACTGGTAACTCAGTTTTGTTTTTTAACGATATGCGTCTATTTGGTTATCTCAAACTAGCTACAGCTGAAGAAGTCTCCAAAGCCAAAGCGCGTTTTGGCCAAGAGCCCATCGCCGATGATTTTGATACTGAGCTTTTTGCCAGCGCCTTGAAGAAAAGACGCACTCCGATAAAAGCCGCCTTATTAGATCAAACTTTTATCGCAGGCTTAGGCAATATTTATGTTGATGAAGCTTTATTTGCTTCAGCAGTAAGGCCAACCAGGATAGCTAATAAAGTAACCAAGAGAGAAGCTTATGCTATTGCCAAAGCCAGTGGTGAGGTGATGAAAAAATCTATTCTAGTGGGCGGTACTACTTTCCAACACTTCGCTGACACGGGTGGCGGACGGGGTAACTTTACGGAGTACCTCCAAGTTTTTGGCAAGCAAAACACACCCTGCCCCAATTGCCAGACGATGATTAAAAAAATTCGCATCGCTGGCAGAGGAACTCACTACTGCCCTAGCTGTCAAAAATAATTTACCCCTGCCCTATCGCCATCCTAAGGACCTCCCTCGGGGTGGATAGACCAGCGATAGACAGCTAGTTTCCCTAGGAAGGACCTAGAGAAACTAGTCTACTTTACCCGTGGTTCAATACCTAAAAGACCCCACTTCACTCTTCCCCAAGTGCGTTCGTGTAGATAATAGAAAAGGACTTTTACTACCACATCAACTAAACCAACACTAGCGACTAGTGCCAGGTCTCCTGTGATAGCATAGACCACTGTCATAGTTGTGACCGAAGCTATAATACGCCAAGTAAAACCTTTTAGAATACTTCTAATGTGTGATTCATACATATAAATTGTAGTTTAGCATAGGCTTAACACCTAAGGCGAGCCGTAGTACAGTGTTACTAATATGCATCAAAATCTAGAATCAAGCTGGAAGAGAGCCATGACCAGTGAATTTAATCAACCCTATTTCATTAATTTAATAACAAAAATAAATTATTCTTACATAAAGGGGTCAGTCTTACCTGAGGAAGAAAATATTTTTAACGCCTTTAATCTGTGTCCCTTAACTAAAGTAAAAGTAGTCATCCTAGGGCAAGATCCCTACCACGGCGAAGGCCAGGCGCATGGTCTAGCCTTTTCGGTACCAAACGGAATTAAAATTCCACCATCACTACGAAATATTTATAAGGAACTTGAAAGTGACCTCGGTATTGCACCAAGGACCTCCGGTAATCTAGAAAGCTGGGCCAAACAAGGTGTGCTACTTCTCAATGCCACCTTGACTGTTCTACCAAACACTCCAGGTTCGCACCAAGGACTCGGCTGGGAAGAATTTACTGATTCCATAATTAAGCAGATCTCGACCGAAAAAAGTCATGTCGTCTTTTTACTATGGGGTAAGTACGCGCAAGCCAAAGCTTCTCTTATTGATGCAGAGAAACATTTAGTTCTGACTGCCCCTCACCCTTCCCCCTTCTCTGCCTATACCGGTTTTTTTGGTTCTAAGCATTTCTCTCAAACTAATGAGTACTTAAAGAATCACACTTATACCCCAATCGATTGGGGTGCCTAGCAAAGGTCTGACCTAGGGAAGTTGCTTAGGGTGGCCCTTATATTTTTCTGGGACCCTTGCCCGAGGGTTCCCCTTTGTAAAATTAACCTCTGGCAAGGTTCGACCTTACCAGAGGTTATGCTAGAGCAAACCGGGGAAGAAATCTTTTTTTATCTCTCGTCTTGGTACTCCGAGCTCACGGAGTAGTTTGGCGTAGGCGTCGACCATTCCCGGTGGACCAGACAGGTACCAACGTCGCTCAAGGTAATCTGGAGCGTGTTTTTTTATTAACTCGGCCGTCAGAAAACCAGTCTCGCAACCTGTAATGTCTTCATTTGCCAATATATTTATCACCTTAAGGGGGACGATCAACTGTGAAGCCTGTAACCTATCTCGATAAGCTACTTCGGCTAAAGTGTTGTTACAGTAAAAGAGCACTGTGTTGTTACACATTTTACTCAGTTCCATCTGCGAGATATGACTAATAAAAGGAGTAATGCCAATTCCGCCAGCAACACAAGCAATCTTCTTGTGAGTATCTGCAGGCAAGGTAAAGTCTCCGCTTAACTGACTAGCGATAATAGTCTCTCCTGGCTTCATAGCCAAAAGAGCAGTCTTGTAACTACTGACTTTTTCGCCAAAGCGCACTCCTATTCTTAAGTTATTTTCTAAAGGCGAGGAAGCGGTAGTGAAGTACCGCCTAACTCCGCGACTATCTGCTCCAGCATGCGGTAACATCCACTCCAAGTATTGCCCGGCTTTAAAATTGATTCCCACTGGCTTAATAAAAACAAACTCGTAGGTATTTTTAGCGACTTCTCGTATCGCTTGAAGTTTAAGATAAAGTTTTCGTCTGAGCGTAAACGGATAGAAAGCTAAATTGCCTAAAACCAAAGCTAACTCAGGGGTCATCTTTATTCCTAAAGGGAGGAATAAAGTAGTCTGAGAAATAATCCCAACAAATGCACCGTAGAGGCCCTGCAAACGTTTCCTAGGTGGTGTGGTGAATGGTTCGGTCAGCATAAAGAAGGCCAAGAAGACACTTGGACCAGACAGCCAGAAGTAGGAAAAACGGCTGAGTGGCTCCCCACTAAAACGCCACTCCTCAAACACGAAAACCAAACACGCGACCACTAGAAAAGACAAAACTAGCGTCCATTTACGAACCTTTAAGACAACTACTCCGCCAGCGATCAGTAACGGGATAAAAAACTCTACTTGACCAATCCACCAATTACTCTCGAAATAACCCGGGACCGGAAAAACTGCGTAGACCAAAGCCAAGGCCACCGCGCCAAAAGCGGCCGGATTAACAATATGCTGCTTACGCCAGGCAATAATAAACTTAGAAGCAACGGCCAAAAATACGACGGCCGCGATAACCCACAAATTCTCTAACTTAGTTATTTGAATCGGGATAATCAAGAAATGAATGATCAAAGCCATGATTACCGCTGATTCCATATTCACGGCCACTTTCCACAGACGGCTAGCCAAGTAATTGGTTATTAAAGCAACGGTCAGTGCTACCGCCAAGGAAATGACTTGCTCACTAAAGCGATATGGGATTACGTGCCAAAAGCCTAGTCCTAGAGCGTAAACCGCTAGGAATGAAAGCGCCAGAGTAACGGTACGGTACATAGCCGTACCGTCTAATACTTGGTTAATTTTCTGAAAGATTACTTTCATACTTGCGCAGATATACAGATACTTGTGTGGTGATTAAAGTTTTTGAGTTACAATTTAATTTAAGTATAATGTATATGACCCTATTAATCTAATTAAATATTCAAATCGTATGCCAATTGTAGTCGCTGTTTTAGGAATTATCATCGTCGTCTTAGGAGCGGCCTTTTTCCTTATTCCTGGGCCTGCCACTTCCCCCTCTCCCGTTTCTACTACCGTCACTGAAGATGTCAGTCGTACCGAAGAAATGGAAAAGCCAGAAGAACTGACAGTAGAAAATGAAATACCGCCAGCCGTAGATTCAGCCATGGAAACTAAAAGTTACACCGAAAATGTAACTTACCTCACCCCGGCCCGAACTGAACATAAGCTGGCAGTCACTCTAAAAATAGCTAACGGTTTAGTGACTGAAGCTGATGTAATCTATGATGGTGGAGATGGTTTTTCAAACCCCAGTCAAGAACGTTTTGATGGCGCCTTCCCGAGCGAAGTGATCGGCAAACCATTAGCTGGAATATCTCTCTCTCGAGTCGGCGGTGCTTCACTTAGCTCAGTGGCCTTTAATGAGGCAGTAACAAAGATTAGGGCGGAGCAATCATAATCCTAATGTCAAAAATTCTTCCCGCCATCCCTGCTCTTGGAACACACTGGTTGGTAGAAATTTTTGATGTAGTAACACCAGAAAAGACGGATGAGGCCTTTGGCCTCATCCGTCTTTTCTTGTCTGACTTCGAAGCCAAATATTCTCGCTTCAAACCTGACTCAATAATTAGTACGGTTAACCGTACTAAAGTCCTATATCGGCCTGACCCTACCACTATTTCCCTACTAAACTTTGGCAAAGAAATGTACAAAGAAACTGGTGGGATTTTTAATCTTTTAATTGGCGGGTATCTGATGGCCCGTGGCTATGATTCCGACTACAGCTTTGCCCCAAAAGCAGAGCCCACAATACTTCCCTCCCCCTTGACTGACCTCAGCATTAACTCTGAGTCTATTACTCTTCAAGCCGGACTGATCGACCTCGGCGGCTACGGTAAGGGCTTTATCATCGACCGCTTAGCTGACTATTTAAAAGTGCTTGGCTTTGATTATTTCCTCATTAATGGTGGCGGGGATATGTATGCTACTAGCGACTATGGCAAACCCGTCACAATCTACCTAGAACATCCTATCAATACTGATACTTATATAAAAGAGACTACCATAATGAACCAAGGCTTCGCTGCCTCAAGTACCCACAAGAGGCGGTGGAAAGTGGCTGGCCAAGAGTACTCACACATTGTTGATACCAAGAAGAATGTTGCGCCCACTATAGAGGTCGGTAGAGGCTTCGCCCAGATCGACCATAACCCCGACACTCTCGGTATCTACACCAAAGCCCCAACCGCCGTCCTGGCTGATGTTTGGTCCACCACCTTACTAATATCAGACGTAATGAATCACACCGTCGCGCTAGAGAAAGCACAAATAGCCTACGCCTATTTTAACACTAATGACAACACTCTCACCCAAAGTCAATTTTTTAGTTGTAAATAGCAGATATTTATGGTATAAATTAAATTAGAATTTATTCGACCTTCCCCCACCACTCAACCGGAGAAGAGAGTATGGACCTGAAAATTCTTTTGCCACTTATCTGTGACATCGCTTACCACGTCGCAGGAACTGCTCTCAACAAAAACGTGATCACAAAGACCGTACCAGGTCGGCTACAGATTTTTTACAAGGACACGAACGAGTGCATCCTTGATCTGCACGTGACTCCAAACGGACAACGCTGTGGAGTGAAGGAAACCACGAGACGATTAAACCAACGAGCTCGTCGCGTGGCTACGATGCCAGGCGGGGAAAACGGCATCACCCTCAGCAGCGACAGCGACCGGAAGATTGCTGGTGCTGTTCATGCAGAGGACTTCGTCTTTATGTACAGCAGTGGCAGTGATGCCCCGGCTTTTGCAGATGAGGCGTTTCTGCTGGTCACCCTAACCAAGGCACGGGTACTTTCCAAAGAGACACTTGCTCTGCAAGGCCGTCTCTCGTCGCTTAGCCCAACCTACAACGAACACTTGCAACAGCTACTACGTGCTTGTATCTGGTAGCAGTTGCATTCAACCCCCCCACCCGCCACATTTGGCGGGTGTGTCTTTGTCTAAAAAAGTAATCCAAGGACCGGCCTAGGGGTAATTAATTTGCCCTTACTACTTTGTATTAAAATAGTAGTGAACTATGCATTCTGCCTAGCTTCCTCAATTTCTTCAACACTGCCGACAACTACTGACATAAAAATTCTCGGTTCTTTTATGTCTGGCTCAGAGTGCATAATCATCTCATTGCCTCCAATCTCATAAATCATAGAGTAGCCAGGAGTAAGTGGCGGTAATTCATCAACAAAGTCTATGAGGGCTTTTTTAATTCTCATATTTTCTTCATCAAAATCTTCTGGGGAAGTAAAACCTTCTCTTAATTTGTTAAAATTAGCTTTATCTGCCTTTTCTAGATCTAACGCGACTGGTGAAATGATATAAGCGAAGCGAGTTGATGCCCCTTTAGGACTAAAGACTTTTTTATGTATCTTTTTTCCCTTTGTCCTAGTGAAAAACGAACCATCTCGGTGCCAGCGCGGAACTTCAAAATCAGTAGTGGGTAGCTCTACACGTAGCATAACCATTGCCGATTCTGCTTTAAAATCACGAAGCATACTTTCGATTGCTCGTATCAAAGTCTGTCTTAGATCAGACAATACTTCTTCATCATTAGTACCAACATCCGCCAGAAATCTATCAATCGAATTAGCCATTTCAGCCATATTTCCTCCGAACAAATCAATATCTTTTTCATATACAATATCTACTTTTTCTGGGTTGAAACTTATTTCTTCGCCTACTACTGTAAAATCCTCTTTTTCTAACCCACGCAAATGGTCTGGAAACCGCGACTGCTTTGGCATCATTTCTATTTCTGTGTACATATTTATATTATAACAAATTACCCTAGGGTCACCCTAGGGGTAAATATTTAACCCTCGAGGACCGACCCTGGGAGGCCTACTAAAGCAGAATCGTGACTGTGTTGTGACTTACTTCCATCGTGCCTGAGGTAACGGGAAAATTCTCGGTCTCGCCATCGGCTTTGCGAATAGTGATAGTCCCAGCGCGAAGGGCGGTCATAAGTGGGGTGTGGTCAGCTAGTAGGGTCATCTCCCCTTCACTGCCTGGTACGGTGACAGAAGTAATCTGTCCAGAGAAAACTGGTGCATCGACACGTGAAATGGTTAGGTTTAATTGTTTTAATTCAGCCATATAATTTTTATTTGATTTAGCTTAACAATTTTGTTATCTCAAAATTTAGAAGCGTCGTACTTCAGCATCCAGAGAGTTAAGAGAATAGTTAAGATGCGAGGCGGGCGAGAAAAATAATGCGAGGTGTACTTGAATGTACAGTGAGCGTTATTTTTCGAAGCCCAACAAAGCAGATTGGCTATTATCTTAACTCGTAACCTCATCAATACTTCCCTTCATGTAGAAAGCGTTTTCTGATTTCTCATCATGCTTCCCATCGAGGATCTCCCCAAAGCCGCGTACTGTATCGGCTAGTGGTACGTACTTACCTGGTGCCCCGGTAAAGACTTCTGCCACTGAGAAAGGCTGAGACATGAAGCGTTGAATTTTTCGCGCACGATAGACTGTCTGCTTGTCTTCCTCTGAGAGTTCCTCGATACCAAGAATGGCGATGATGTCTTGGAGGTCTTTGTAGCGTTGCAGAGTTTGCTTCACACCTTGGGCTACACGGTAGTGCTCCTCGCCCACAATCATCGGATCAAGTGCGGTTGAGTTACTTTCTAGTGGATCAATCGCTGGGTAAATACCAAGCGAGGCAAGCTGGCGACTAAGTACCACGGTCGAGTCTAGGTGAGAGAAAGTAGTAGCTGGTGCTGGGTCAGTGAGGTCGTCTGCTGGCACGTATACCGCCTGCACTGAAGTAATAGAACCCTTTTTGGTCGAGGTAATTCGTTCCTGCATCTTACCCATTTCCTCAGCCAAAGTTGGCTGATATCCTACCGCTGAAGATACTCGACCAAGGAGTGAAGACACTTCTTGTCCGGCCTGAGTAAAGCGGAAAACGTTGTCCATGAAGAAGAGAACGTCCTTACCACCTTCATCTCGGAGTGCCTCGGCCATAGTAAGACCAGAGAGCCCAACCCGAGCACGCGCTCCCGGTACTTCATTCATCTGACCAAAGACCAAGGCGGTTTTATCAAGCACACCAGAATCCTTCATTTCATGATAGAGATCATTTCCTTCACGAACGCGTTCACCCACACCAGCAAACACTGAGTACCCACCATGCTCAGAGGCTACGTTGTGAATCAGCTCTTGAATGAGCACCGTCTTCCCTACTCCTGCCCCACCGAAGAGTCCGACCTTACCGCCCTTGATGAAAGGAGCGAGTAAGTCTACTGACTTGATACCAGTTTCAAAAACTTCGGTCTTCGTGGATTGCTCAACAAATGCTGGCGCTTCTTGGTGAATCGCCCGACGTGGAGCATCTTTGATATCACCCTTACCGTCTAGAGTGTTACCAAGTACGTTAAAAAGACGGCCAAGGGACTTTTGTCCAACCGGTACGGAGATGCCTTCACCAAGATCAGCGACGCTCATCCCCCGCTCTAGGCCTTGAGTGTCCTGCATCGCAATAGCGCGCACGCGGTCTAAGCCGACATGTTGAGCGACTTCCAGAGTAATAGTAGTACCATCAGCTTTGGTGACCGTGAGGGCATTAAGTAGTGCTGGTACACCTTCAGGAAAGTGTACGTCTACAATCGGGCCGATAATTTGGGTAATGGTGCCTGTTTTCATAATAATGTGGTTTAATAATTTTTTAATGGGTACTCACGCGTTCGTAACACTGAGTGATAAAGGAACCGAAACCGATTCGCTTATCACT
>JAYTMA010000066.1:0-2152 GCA_043728975.1 bacterium | reverse complement strand
TGAGGTGGTTTCAAGTAATAAAACTTGTTCTTCAGTTCGTAGAGTTAATTCTTTTTGGGAAACAAACTGGATACTTTGAAGTAACGTCTGGGCTGGCACTGCCACCACCCCCTCTTCAACCACAACTCCTTTTAGCGGTAAGGATATGTTTATTTCCAAATTAGTGGCTTGTAAAGTAATGCCTTCTGTAGCGGCTTCAATACGGACGCATTGCAAAACAGGTAGGGTTAAATTCTTAGTACTTATCTTGCCGATTAACTCTAGGGCTTTTAGTAAATCTGCGTGTGGAATAGTTATCTCCATATATTTATTTATACACTATTTTAGTCTTTATTATTAGTGTTGTGGAAGTGTGCAAAAGATAAATCTATGCTGTATTAAAAGGTTATTTCAGGCGACTTTATACAATTTACTTGTACATAGTGTTGGTAACAGTTGTGGGTTTGTGGGGGATTACTATCAGCGCTTCGGTGGGGGTGGTGATAAGTGATTGTTTTTTTAACGTTACCAACAGCCCGTGGAGGGTTTGTTGGGGGCTACATCCACCTCCTTTAAGTTGGGTATCCACAAGTTTGTGGGTAAGTAAAAAATCCCCGAAGGGATTTTTTTACTTAAGCAACATTCTTACTTGACTTATCTCTTCCTCCAATTCACTACTCTTCTTTAGTTCTTGTTTTATTTTTTCGCAAGAGTGTATAACAGTTGTGTGGTCTCGGCCACCTAACTTTTTACCAATGGCGGGGTAGGAAATCTGAAAATCTTCTCGCAAGATGTACATAATGATTTGTCTTGGCTTCACCACTTCTTTGCGGCGAGTTTTTTCATAGATACTAGCCGGATCAATATCGTAGTAGCGCGCCACCTTATCAACCACGTCGGTGATGGCTAGGGTTTTACGTGGTCTAGAGCTGTTTTTTATAATTAAACGCACCTCATCTACCGCCAAAGTGCGCCCTAAGAGTTGGGATTGGCACATGATGGTGTTAAGGGCTCCTTCTAGTTCCCGCACATTACCCTCGATACTTTGAGCTAGGTATTCCACCACTTCGTCGTAAAGTACAATGCTGTTTTGAGCAGCTTTAGCCCGCAGGATAGCCGCCCTAGATTCCAAGTCAGGGGCTGGCAAGTCCACAATCATACCTTGGGCGAAACGAGACTGAAGACGTTCTTCTAAACCTGAAAGTAGAGCCGGGTGGATGTCACTAGAAAAAACAATTTGCTTGTTGTTGTCGTGCAGTGCGTTGAAAAGGTGAAAGAGTTCTTCCTGGGTTTTTTCTTTGGTCGCCAAAAATTGAATGTCGTCCATAATCAAGACATCGTACTGGCGGTACTTATCTTTGAAGTTGTTGGCGGTACCACTTTGTAGTGCATTGAAGTAGTCAACAGCGAATCTTTCACTGGTGACGTAAAATACTTTCTTACCAGTTTTTTTGATTTGGTTTCCCACAGCTTGAATAAGGTGAGTTTTACCGTGACCAGTCTTCCCGTAAATAAATAGTGGATTGTAGGTGATGCCCGGTTTTTCACTGACGGTCCTAGCGGCCGCGTGAGCGAGCGCATTGTAGGGACCAACCACAAAGTTTTCAAAGGAGTACTTTGGGTTTAGGTTGTCGCTCTTGTTGATGTAGTAGTCCTCCAGTGGGAGAGCGGCGTTGATGGTTTGGTTCTTGTTAGCCTCCTGCTTCTTCTCATTTCTTTGCACTACGACGTACTCGAGACTGCGGATGTGCGGAGTCAGGTCGCGGAGGGTTTTCAGAATCATGGTCTGGAATTTGTCTTGGAGCCAGTCCTTCACAAACACACTAGGGACACCAATAGTAGCGGTGCCGTCTTCAATAGAAACAATGTGAGTGTCTCTAAACCAAGTCTTGAAGTTGGCGGCCGTGATGGCGAGCTCAATCTTTACCAAAGCGTCGTCCCAAAGCTGTTTTACGTCGATTTGTTTTGTTTGAAGTATGCGGTTGGTGGTTGTTTGATGAGAAGTCGGATTCATAGAAGTGAAGAATGTTTTTTGATGCAACTTGCATTATACCTGGGTGTGGAAAACTGTAAATAAATTATTATTTACACCAGCAAATCGGACCTCGATTTAGAATAGAAAACTGCAACTGTGCATAACCTGTGTATAGGAGTGCGCGGGGACATCGTCGAC
>JAYTMA010000065.1:0-4309 GCA_043728975.1 bacterium | reverse complement strand
ACGGCCAGTTGCTGCAAAATACCGCCGGTGCAAGAATCGTTGGGTTTGACGTACTCTTTACCGAGTCTTCGGGACTGGGAGCTCAAGACGACGAAGTGTTTGCGAACGCCTTGCGTACTTTTGAAGGACAGGTTGTTTTGCCGGCAGTAATTGATGAGCAAAGTGGTCGGATAGTGTATCCGATAGAAACGTTCCGTAGCAAAAGTCTGACAGGTTTTGTAAACACGAGTCCGGATCGGGACGGGGTTGTGCGTCAGGTGTCACTGCACAAAGAGGGAGTCGAGAGCTTCGATGTAATTTTGGCTGGAAGCCACAGTGTAACAGAAAGTGTTTTAGTGTATTACCGCGGTCCAGCCAAAAGTTACACCACCGTTTCTTATGCGGATGTGTATCGCGGATCTATTCCAAAAGAACTTTTTGCCAACAAGACAATTTTAGTTGGCGCAAGTGCCGCTGGTCTTGGCGACATCTTTCAGACAGCGTTTGGTGCGATGCCAGGAGTAGAGATTCATGCCAATACGATTGAGACGTTGCGTTCCGGACATTACCTAACCGTGTTACCAAAACCAGCGGGGTACGCACTTTTTCTCCTTATTGCTCTGTTGGTGCTCGGTACTCTTCAAGCGGTCCGCTCACTTTGGCGACTGACGTTGGTACTCATTGGTATTGCAGCGGGCGTTGTCGTTCTTTCGTATCTGGCCTTTACAGCCGGTTGGATTATTCCACATCTCTACGCCCTGATACTCTTTGCTAGTCTTTCCAGTATTCTCATTCTTTTGCAATATTTGTTTGAAACAAAGGAAAAGCACTTCATTAGAAGTAGCTTTGAACATTACGTTGCACCGGAGGTAATTGCAGAGCTATACACTCAACCCGATAAAATCGGCCTTGGCGGGGAGGCCCGTGAACTCTCGATTCTGTTCTCCGACATTCGCGGCTTTACTAGCATTTCCGAAATCCTCAGTCCCCAACAACTGATGACTCATTTGAATGAGTATTTGGAAGAAATGTCCGAGGCAGTCATGCAGAAACAAGGTCTCGTCGACAAATATATAGGCGATGCCGTAATGGCTTTTTGGGGGGCGCCGCTAAAAAATGAAAGACACGCCATCTTGGCTTGTGAAAGTGTTTTAACGATGTTTAAAAAATTGTCGGCGTTGAATGAAAAATGGCAAGCTGAGGGACGACCCACCTTTGCCATTGGTGTTGGGGTGAGTACCGGGGAAGTGGTGGTGGGTAATATGGGATCTTCACGCCGATTCAATTATTCAATCATTGGAGACGAGGTAAACTTTGCAGCTCGGATTGAGGGCCTCACGAAACAGTATGACGTAAGGTGCATTATTGGCGAGACCACGTATGAAGCAATTAAACACCTGCCACAGTTCATCACTCGCGAACTTGACGACGTGACGGTGAAAGGTAAGGTGAAGCCTCGCCGTATTTACGAACTGCTTACGGAACAGATATCTGATACTAAAAAACAGGCGCTAGAACAGTTTGTTTTAGGTCGAGAAAAATATAAGGAGGGTGACTTTGTGAAAGCAGCAGATTATTTTAGAGCGGTCTTAGGCGTCGCTCCAGAGGACGGACCGGGGGCCGTCTTCCTCAAGCGTACAGAAGCTCTCTTGAAAGAGCCACCAGAAAATTGGAACGGGGTATTCGAGTTTAAAGAGAAATAAAAACAACACGAAGTGTTGTTTATAACGGGCGGGCTATGTGGGTTCAGTACCAGAGCGGTGATACACCATAAAGGTATTTTAGCATCATTTTTGAGATTGAAATGAGGTTTGTGGGTTGGGGTCATTTCCTAGCAATTCTCAAGGTTTCTGGTAGTATCGTGATCGGATAGCAAACCATCAACCAGAAAGGACAAAACTATGGGACTTAGCATGATCACCGCCCTGGAAATCTTCACGAATCCAGGCGACCTTGAAATCACCATCGGACAGGAAAAGGAAGGAGCGAAGTTTGCCATCGGTATCTTCCGCGGCCCCGGACATAACTACAAGCCTATGCTCACGTCGCAGCCGTTCGCCGAAACTCGGGAGGATGCAATCAAAGCAGTTGAAGGAACACTCCAGACCGTCCATGAGGCCATTACAAAAGAATTTAAGGCTTCCGGAAGCCTGGCATCCCAGTTCCTCAACCCCGACGGTCAAGAAATAGACCAATCGAAAATCCTGAACCAGGACCTCATCGGACGGATTCTCGAAGAGCTTCGAATGCACGGAAAAGCGAGCACGTACAAAATGCTTGTGCCTGAAGGATGAACAAGATTGTTCATCCAAACAAAGCCAGTGATGCGAAAGTGTCACTGGTTTTTTTATTTAATTGGATGTTTACGGGTCGTCACACTACGATAGGCACTCGGGTCATGCCGATACCTAGTTCTATTGGCGGGCTAGGTGGGTTAAGTACTCAGGAAACAAGGTAATGTTAAGGTATTTGAGGGAATATTATCACGGTAAGTTTTACACCCTCGAGTCATTGTCAAAAAATGTTAAAATTGAAAAATGAATTCCGATGATGATCAATTTTTATACCGTTCAGAAGGCGGGTCTTTCAGTGTTGGGTCAGACAACGAGGACCATACGTCTACTCTCATTAAGGTTAATGAAAACCTTTTGTGTATAACTAGAAAGAATATTTCAACAATCCTCTTGGCAGACGATATTGACCCGGATAGATCAAATCCAAAGATTAGACACAACGTACAGCATATTCTTCCGTACGGTTCTGACCATGAGTTTGTCGGTAAAACACTCCAGCTGGCCAGTGTTCTTTTTAAAGAGCATTCGTTAATGAAAAGTATAGATTGTGGTAAAGGGTTGAGTATTGCATTTTCTTTTCTAAAGGAAATAACTTCTTTGGAGAAGGTAAAAAATGAGTATCTTGTGGAAGAAAAAGCTACAAATTCAAAGGTTACTTCAAGAGATTCTCTGTCACAAATACCGTCACTTCCAAACTTAGAACAAAAAGTAAAAGGGTTCGTTACAAATTCAGACCATGCTATGAAGTCAATTATGGAGATGGCCCATTTATTTTATCCAGCAATAATCGGTAAGGGATGGGAGGGGAGGTTACTTCAAGAGATAGAATCAACATTTCCTGCCGAAGAATCTTTCGTTGAATTTATAAGGCAACTTAAAGGGTTCACTGAATTGATTCGTAATATCCGAAACAAAATTGAGCACCCACACGGTGAGTTGAAAGAATATATTTTTACAATAGAAAATTACAAACTGACTCCCACAAATACCCTTAACCCACCTTTTGTATCATTTACAGGTAAAGACTATAATCTTCCTAAAATGCAAGTCAGTAACTTTATGGACTCAACAGTATCTAATCTTTTGATAATCTTTGAATTGTTAATGGTTTACCTTTCCAATCTACGTGCAGAATCGTTTGGGGAAGACAAACGAATTGTAGTAGAAGTTCCAGAAAATGAACGAGGAGAGGCCGAGAAACATGTGAGGTTTCGGTACGAAATTCTATGGAAAAGTTAAACAAAAGTCCGGGCATATGCCCAGACTTTTATTTAATGCTAAATCAGAGGCGTTGACTCAAAATGATAGCCTTTGAGTCTATTGATACTAAATACTCACTGCAGAGGGAGAGGGAATTTCGGTCCTTACTTATTCAAATGAGTAGTCATGTAGGAGCTAGCTCATACATGAGCTACGAATGCGGAATAAGAAAGTTTTCCTTACAGGACCAGTACCCGTTTTGGACATATTGTTTCGTTACCTCACAATCTGCCTCAAGACAGCTTCGAATCCCCACGCGCATGCTCCCAACATGCGCTCTCCCTCTGCGAACAAAATATGCGCCCGAAGGCGCTATTTTGTACTCGCGGGCGTCTCGGGTTAAGTACCCACTGCTCAAGACACCATAAGGGTATTTTAGCGATAAATTCAGAGCTGAGACGAGGCCTTCGGGTCGGGGTTAGGTTATTTCAAATCCTACATTCCGACACTATAAAAAGGCTTACTAACGGTTTGAAGTAAACTTACAATCACCAAAGAAACTCTTTGTAGGAAGCTTCGCGCTTTGAATTAGTGCCTCTTGTTGGCCCACTTCGTCCATAAGCTGGTTCCAAGCATCGATTACTAAATTTGCCTTATGTGTTATGTCGGCAAAATGTTGCGGTTCCAGATATGCTTTGGCATTAGAAATAGTCGTAGTGCCATTATCGTATGAAGCAGTGATTGGATGGCCATGTGCAAGCAGATTCCTCACGTCACATAAATAACGGTAGTTCGTCTTTATGTCGTCGAACAACGTCGGGGTGTAGGTGATTGCT
>JAYTMA010000064.1:0-1085 GCA_043728975.1 bacterium | reverse complement strand
ATTTTCTTTTGACCCAAACCATCTAAAATCATCGCTGTGCGCAATTATGATTATAGGTTTATTCTTTTTCCATTTGTAGAATAATTTAAGGTCCCAAGGTGTATTAGTGTATCCGCATTCTCGGACACATATATCGAACGCTTTAGAGAAGTTTTGACCGGATGGTGGAAAACCGTGTAACATACCGTATAGCTTGTATAACATACCCTGGTCTTATTTTGTATCCTTGAGGTGTTTTAATAAAAACTGGAAAGTCTGGGTCGGCTAATGTTACGAGGTGTGACCTTTGAGGGCTAGAAAGAAGGGAAGTCTAAAGGCTAAAAGGAGCTTGTTAGTTAGGGATGCAACAGAAGGTACGCTAGTATCTTCTGCAAAGCAGCACAAACTAGCTAGTGACTAATAGTCGTGGCTGTGAACACGAAGATACCAATGTGGAAACAGCATCTAATCGGCTGAATGGGGCAGTAGACCCTGAGGGAGCCACAATGGTGTCTTCGTAGGATGCCTGTGACGTCTTTGATGATGCCATGATTGATAAGTCACTGAATCTTGCATCATGCTCCAGCTTTTCTTGTAGATGATAAAGCTTTTGATCATCGGTGACGGGCACGACACTTGCGACTTTGAGGACTCTGAAGGCCTCTTCGATGGTTGCCACATTCTCCTGAATGGTTTGTGTGGACTTGAGCTTCAGGGAGTGGAGCTGATCCGTTGCCTTCCTGATGTCACTGTTCTTTGTGCCGTTGATGTGATCGTAGATAGTCTTGAACCATAGGACCGCATCGTTGTCGGCAATTACACGCTTGATCAGATAATGTAGATCCTTCCCAGTAACCATATTGAGAATTACTAATAATCGATCCAGATCGTGTAATCTTTTATAGATGTTATCAGCTGGGATGACATCATACAACCCGTCTTCTGATAATACCAGTGACCTAGGTGAGTATCCTCCAGGGTTCCGAGCAGTAATGACTGGTAACTCTCGATCGCCTTTGGCTAATGTAAGAAGTTTACATTCACCTAGAGCGACCATGAACGTTTCCATATTGTCGCGGTTGTCCTTCCCAGAGTTGGAAAACTTG
>JAYTMA010000063.1:0-4594 GCA_043728975.1 bacterium | reverse complement strand
ACCGGAAATAATCGCCTTACCCCCAACAATTGATTCGTTAATTCGCGGATCGGAGATTACTTGCCCATCGAGGAAAATAGCCAACTTGGCACCGACATTATCTTTTGTGATCTTGGCAAACAAATCTGCCCCTTCTTGGTTGAAGCTAATAGATACCACGGGTTCATTGGCCACCTGACCGGTTTGACCACCAGTAAATTCAAGGGCAGAACTTTCTAGATAACGACCAGTTAAGCCAGTCGAGACATAAGGATCCCCCACGGCAGCGATTGAAGCGGCCAGTAATTCAGGATCAGTATTAGTAGCTGTTTTATCTTGGGCTAATCGCAGTAGCTCGTCTTGTTTTTTTAGTCGCTCCTCATCAATTAATTTAAACTCCAAAAGCGGTGTCTTGCCTATTTCAGCCACCGCCTGCGCAATATCAGTCACCCCAGGCAATTCGATGACTAAACGCTCGCGCTGGTCACCAGAAACAATACTGCTACGTTCAACGTAAACGGCGTTTTCTTCAGTACCGAGGCGATTTAATCGAGTCTCAATCACGGCTCGCAACACACTCATTAGTTCAGGTACCTCCGATGCTTCTACACTAGAAGTATCAGCCTCATATACTAGGTGTGAGCCACCAGCTAAATCTAATCCTAGCTTAAAGGGATATTTGGATTCATCACTCGTAGCATTGGTGTAAACAAAGAAACCTAAATAACCTAAAATACCAATAATTAAAATGACTCTAAAAATTCGCAAAAACGTGGCTGAACCAGTGTGGGTAGACATAATGAATTGGACTTATGGGTGTTGTTATAGCATATTGCTAAACACTTTCCTATTGACGAATAAGTAATTTGAGGAGATTACTAAATAAAATAGCGATAGTTAAGGGTCCGATACCACCTGGTACAGGGGTAAAGAGAGAGGCTTTATTGGCTACGTCTTTATGGGCATCCCCCACCAAAACCCCGCCATCTTCAGATGCTCCGGCATCAAAAACCACTACTCCGTTCTTTACCATGGCGGACATAAGTAGATTTTGCTGCCCCACACCAAGCACGATAATATCGGCCAGCTTGGTCAAATGACTAATATCATCAGTCTCAGTTTTCGCATTTATGACTTCTACCCTAGCCCCCATATTTTTGGCATAAAGTAGGGTTGGAGTCCCTACCAATCGTCCAGAGCCAAAAATCACTACCGACTTATCTCGCCAATCCAGCTTATATTGCTTGGAAATGTAAGCAATAGCCCCAACAACTGGTGGCAGGATATCTGTCGCTTCGCCCTGGTAAGAAAAGGCATCTACGTCTTTATTTTTTGGAATAGAAGCTAAGACTTGTGACGTGTCGATGTGACTTGGTAGTGGTAATTGTACAATTAAACCCGAGTAAACTGATGCTACTGCCACCACCTTCTCAATGACATCTTCGGTAGTAGCTTCCAGTGGAAGGATGTTAGTCACTATATTGATCCCCAAAGTTTTGGCAATACTTTGTTTAAGTTCTAGATACTTTTGCGTCTCAAAGTTTGGGTCACAGGCCACAATCGCCAATGTCGGTACCTCAGGCAGACCCGCTACCGCATGGGCAATTTCATTTTTTATTTGGAGCGCGAGAGCCCGACCATCGACTATATTCATAAGTCGCTAGTATACCCTAACTTCCTGTTCGCATCACGATAGTAGCTATCGTCTTAAGAGCGATCTGTATGTCCAAGAAAAGAGAACGGCGCTCTAGATAAAATAAGTCATAAGAAATTTTTACTTTAGTTCGTTCGACATCTACCCCGCCTCTTGGTACATCAAAGTTTTTAATCTGAGCCCACCCAGATAGTCCCGGCTTTAAAAAATGACGGGCATTGTAGTAAGGGACGGCTTTAGCATAGACCTCGACCAAGGCCGGCATCTCCGGACGGGGCCCGATAAAAGACAGGTCACCTTTCAACACATTTAACAACTGTGGCAATTCATCGATGCGTGTCTTGCGCAGGATTGACCCAACCTTGGTATCTACTAAGGTACTTTTTAAAGCCGCGCTACCAGAGTCAGCCCCGTTTTTAGTTCTAAACTTATAGATCGTGATAGTTTTGTTGTGTTGGCCGATGCGGATAGTAGTATAAAAAAGTTTACCGTTTTTGTTCTCCAACTTCATGGCCAAAGCCACTACCGGAAAAATTAAGGTCGTCGGTACCAATAAGACCAAAGCAAAGATTATATCTAAAGTACGCTTTAGGAAATCATAAACCGCGCTCTTAGATTGAGAGATATTAGCCAGAAACCAATCATACTTAATTGAACTTAACGGTACTCGATCAAAAGTATCCTCATAGACTTTGTTAAAATCTAAAAAAGTAACCTTGAAACTCAAAAAAGATAAATCAAAAATCTTTGGTAAAGCCGCTATCACATACTTACTATTGGGATTAGCGACAATGATATCTACCCGTTCTTTTTCGATCAGTCGCAATAATTTCTCTTCAAAGTTTTCGGTCTTTTCAGCTGTAGCTTCATCAATAATACGAATAAAGGTGTAGCTATAGCGATCGTTGTTGTTTGTTTCGTCCACCAGCTCAATTGCTTCGGAACCATCGGCCAACAAGATGGCTCGATGTCTCGTTTTTGGCTCAATCAGACGATAAAGATACAGCCTCCAGACAGTTAGCAGAGCAACACTCAACACTAAATAAATAACCAGGTTCAATTTCGGGGCGATACCAAACGGTATCACCAAAAATAAAAAGGCGGCGATGATGCCATTAATTATTTGCGTATTGATAATCCGACTAACAAGGAGTGATTTAAGAAAAACTGTATGTTTATCATACAAACCAGCAATATAGAAGACAAATAACCAAACCGCCGACAAGGTCAGAAAAGGACCTAAATGATTGCTAAATAATTCAGCACTAGGAATAGACAAATACCGCACCAGAAGCATCAGCCACAAGGAGACAACAAAAAACGAAATATCGCCAATAATTAACAGTGCTAACTCTCTAGTTCTTTCACCCATATTTTATTACTTGCTAGCTATGGTACCGAAGTCTCTAGAAATGGCAAGTTTATCGCCAAAACGTTTTTTCGCTAAGCTTAGTAAAAACATCCGCCTAGCTATCCCGTGGCAAGCCGACAGAGCATTGCGCGGGCGGTTTAAACTCTTTGGGAAAGAGTTTAAAGGGTGTTTATTCTAGCAGAAGAGACGGCTCCGCCGTTACTTATTTATTTGTCAATTCATCCAACAACGCAAGCTGACGTGGCATTCTGGACGAACTAGTAATATAGGGTATGCTTAAAGCAATGGAGCCCACAAAACCAATCAAAATCCTCTATGTAATAACCAAATCGTACTTTGGTGGTGCCCAGCGTTATGTCTATGAATTGGCCAAAGAAGCAAAGAAACGAGGGTTTAGTGTGGCAGTAGCCTGTGGCGGTAAGGAGGAGCTGGTTTCTAGACTAAACAACGCTCAAATTGAAACTTTTGAGATTGCCGGTGCTCAAAGAGATATTAGTATCAGGCGAGAAATCAGAGCCCTCTATTCACTATATAAAATTATCCGCACCTATGAGCCAGATGTCATTCATCTCAATAGTAGCAAAGTGGGCGGACTTGGTTCTCTCATCGCTCGCTTGCTTAAAGTGCCAACCATAATTTTCACTGCTCATGGCTGGCCGTTTTTGGAGCCAACTCGGAAACCCCTCTGGCGCGCCATGGCTTGGGTTGGTTCATATCTAACCAGTCTATTAGCCCATCGGGTTATCCTTGTTAGTGAGAATGATCTTAATCACACCAGGATGCCAGGGCTTAGCAATAAATTTTACCTGATTCATACCGCTGTCACTGACTTCCCTCTTCTAGAACGCAAAGAGGCGCGCGAATCTCTCTTACCTAAAGAACTAATAATAAATCATGCCCAAAATATTTGGGTAGTTACCCATGGCGAAATTAATCACAACAAAAATCTGAGTCTGGCCATAGACGCGGTGGCTGAATTTAACAGCACTCACAATACGAAGATTTTTTATATTATTATCGGTTCCGGAAATTTGTTAGAGTCACTAAAAGAACAAGTGGAACTTAGAGGTCAAACTGAACAAGTACTATTTTTAGGTTATCAAAAAGAGGCTCGGCAGTATTTATTGGCTTTCGATATCTATCTTATTCCATCCCTGAAAGAAGGTCTGCCCTATTCATTACTAGAAGCTGGACTAGCCGGCTTGCCTTGTATCGGGAGTCGCGTTGGTGGTATCCCTGAAGTGATAATAGACCACCAATCAGGTATATTAATTGACCCCGCAACTCACATGGGTATAGTCGAAGCGTTTGATTTCCTGCTCACTAATTCCGATAAAAGATCAGCCTACTCTAGTGCACTGACACATGAAATTAGAACTTATTTTTCTACCGAGCAAATGTTTGCTCAGACTTTTCCGCTCTATACTTTAAGCCGAACCAAATAATTCATCGCGTTCGATTGGCTTTCTGGTGGTATAGCGACGCATGGCTAAGACCATACCAATCCCGACAAATTCTGTCACTAAGTGTGAACCACCATAACTCATGAAAGGGATGGTAGTGCCTGTCACTGGCATCAAGCCAATGTT
>JAYTMA010000062.1:0-1069 GCA_043728975.1 bacterium | reverse complement strand
ATCATATATGGTGCTCATTGCTAACCGCAGATTATGTTAACCCCATTCTATTATCTCATTATCTCATAGCGTTCAAAATTATGCAGGAGTACTCATTTTATCTAACGGGCATATCTCTTCTATTTAATCTTGGCGCACTTTCTACCTATGCGTAATATACCTATCTATATATATCAACTCTTATTATTAAAGCGCTGAACTGCAACAAGATTTCCCTCCTAACTAACAAAGATGCCATCAAGCTAGCTAACTAGTCGACCACACCGAGAAGCTTCGGGCTTCCGTCATGCGCGTTCGTAGGACTCGTTTGTGCAATGCTTGCGAGGTCTAAAGAAAAAGACCGAGTACCACGCCTGAAGAGCCACTTGAAGAGCCACCGATAATCAATCCATGGATACGGAATTGCACAGATTCTGACCCAATAGCAGTGCACCAAGCAGCTCTGCTTTATACCAACACCCAACCAGCCAATGACTCACCGTGATCGTGAGCCACCACTTTACACTCTGCAAAAGACTTCCGCTTCTACTGCAGTTCGGCCAGCGAAAATATCACCACCAATGCTCGCTATTTCGTTCAGGACTCCTTCTCAATCTGCTCTCGAAAATCACGACTTTGTTTACTTGACACCTCAGCCTCCTGACTTTTCTCAAATTGAAGTCCCTGCAAAACAAGGAAGAGCAAAACTAGAACTCACCATCACGAAATTCAGTTGCTCAAGGCCAATCCTGTTTCCAGCACCAGCCAATCCCAAGAGAAACCCGCCGAATCCCCACCGAATTAAGTCCAGAACCACCAGATAGAAAGAAATCGGGAAATTGACATTTCATTGTGCCAACATTTTTTGCTGACACTCTATTGCCAATATTAACCCAAAAACAACCCCCCAAGGTCCCACCTTTCCACGGCAAAGAACGACTGGTTTCCGAAATTCGCAAAACACACAACACGAAAAAGTAAAAAAAAGGAGCTAATACAGACAAAACTATATACACGACGATATTCTATCTATGTATTATTCTTATTATAATAGACGATGCATGAAAAAAAGAAATTTGACTATTTATTG
>JAYTMA010000061.1:0-3151 GCA_043728975.1 bacterium | reverse complement strand
ACTATAGATTCTTTACACACCGTTTCTTTTTACATATTGCTTCTAGTTGCTATACTCTTCCCCATATGGACACAACTAAAAAATACGCCGTCAAAAAATCTTCCGCTGGACTAGGGCTCTTTGCGACGAGTGAATATAAAAAAGCTGAGCTGGTAATCGAGTACACTGGCGAACGCATTACCGAAGCAGAAGCCAATCGCCGTGGGGGAAAATATCTATTTGAACTGAATGATAATTTTACGATTGACGGCAAGGGTCGGGAAAATACCGCGCGTTATCTAAATCACTCCTGCAAGCCAAATTGCTACCCCGAACTAAGTGAAGACGAAACCCAAATCTTTATTTACGCCAAACGCGCCATTAAGACTAGAGAAGAGCTCACGTACAATTACGGTAAAATGTACTTTGATGATCTAATCAGTAAAGCTGGTTGTTTATGTGCTTCTTGCGCTCCGAAAAAGACAGCGAGCTAGAGGAAAGGGGTTCCTACTGTTGTGCCGCCTCAACTCCTGTCGATGTAACGCTTTCATCCGTAGTAGTGTTTTCAGTTATAACTTCTGGAGTAACCACCTCTTCAGTAGTACTGGCTGTAGAAGTAGAAGTGGTGGTGGCTGTTTCAATAACGGGTAGTGGTGTAACTGTCGGCGGCTCCGTACTGCCAATCAGTCCCCCATTGGGCAAATTAGAAGTGTTTTGGACCGGCACAATAACCCCAGAACCACCTTCACTATCCGCTAGTCCAGCTGTCAGTTTGGCATTTCTTTCTGTCATCACTGAAGTAATATTAATCTGACCTTTATCTGAGTAACCAATAAAAGCGGCCAAGGCCAAACCAGTAACCATCACGCCTAGGGCTACATATCTCTTGACAGTGATTTTTCGTCGCTTCACTAAGGTGACACTACTAGTTGGTAAGGAAGTCGGTGACTTACGTCTTTGGGTGGTGGAAGCCACCTCAGCTACTGCTCCGGCAGTTTTGGGTTTAGCAACCAGGCGGCGTGGAGCGCGCTTTAGGGCTTCACTATTTTCACTACTTACTTTAGGCATATGCATAACATTGTATCATCTGTTAAAATAATACCAATAGCTATGTCTACAGCCCTAATGCAATCATATTTAATCTACGACACCTTTTTACTCTTAATTACGGCTTTTGTATTCTTAATCTCACAGTACAAAAAGGATAATAGTCTAATGGATATAGCCTATGGTCCGACTTTCCTCCTGGCGGGCTTGGGCTATTTCATCACCCTCGGCCAGTCATCGCTCACGACCAATTTGATAATGCTGGCTATGGCTTTGTGGTCTATCCGCCTCGGTCTGCGAATTTACCACAAAAACAAAGGTATGCTGGAAGACGCCCGTTACGGCGCTGAATACCGAGAATACATTAGAAAGACCAGCTACTTTATTCCCCTTCCACCTAAGAAATAGGTTGCTAAATACCCAATCTATGGTAAATTTTGTTTACCAATAGTTGCCAGACTTTAAATATAGGAGATTGTAGCAATTTTTTGGCATCACTCAGATTTATTTTACAATTTAAGACCCACTTTCTTGCAGAAACCATATACTAGCGAACGAAACATCAAGACTAGAATCAATCACGCTATAAGAGCGTCTGAGTTGCGCGTAGTCGGACCAGAGGGTGAAAACCTCGGACAATTATCGCTGAGCGATGCGCTTAAGGCAGCTGAATCATTCAACCTAGACTTGATTGAAATTTCTCCAAAAGCCAATCCCCCGGTCGCTAAAATCATGGACTATGGCAAGTTCCGTTACCAAGCTGGTCGCAAGGCGAGTGAAATGAAAGCCAAGTCGCACGTGACAGAGACTAAGAGTGTGCAAGTCAAAATTGGTACCGGTGATCATGACCAACAACTCAAAGCTAGGCGAGCCGCTGAATGGCTAGAAGAGGGTCATCGCGTAAAGGTAGACCTCTTCCTTTGGGGACGTTACAAGTACATGGAACAAGGCTTTCTAAAGGAAAGGTTGGACCGTTTTCTTAAAATAATCCCGACCGAATACAAAGTAGCCGATGAAATGAAAAAAAGTCCCAAGGGCTACAGTATTACTCTGGAGCGCATACCGGGAACCAAGGCCACTTTAACCGCCAAGGGCGGACCTAAGAAGCTAGTGGAAGAAAAGCCTAAAAAAGACGGAGATAATACCCCAAAATCAAAGAAAAAGAACCTAGAAGACCTACTAGAAGACGGAATGGTCTAAAAGCCCGCAAAACACTTGCCAGAAGACTCCATATACGCTATAGTTGCGACACTTCAGCTCAGGCTAGATAAATATATATGAAGACAAACAAATCATTCAGTAAGCGCATCAAGGTGACTAAGAACGGAAAACTGGTAGCTCGTAAGCCTGGTCAAAACCACTTCAACGCTCGCCAAACCGGACAACAACGTCTCCGCCGCAAGCGTACCCAGCTTCTTAATCTTAGTAAGCGTATCACTCGACGCTTCCTACCAGGTACCGGTGCATAAAACCCTTTATCAGTAATTTTTAAATAATAATCATCATATGGCACGTGTAAAAGGAGGCTTGATGGCGCAAAAGCGTCGTCGCAATATCCTCGATGAAGTTAAAGGGTACAAATTGCAACGTTCAAAGAAGAAGCGAGTTGCGCGCGAAGCGATCTACCACGCTCAACTCCACGCCTTTGCTCACCGCAAAGACAAGAAGAACGACTTCCGTCGTCTTTGGACCGTACGAATCAACGCCGCCCTAATGGCCTTTGGTCTCAAGTACAGTCGCTTCATCAATACTCTTAAGACTAAGAATATTGAAATCGACCGCAAGGTTCTAGCTACTCTAGCCAAGGACCGACCAGAAGCATTCTCCCGTCTAGTAGAATCCGTTAAATAAGCCAACGAGCGTAGCGACTATGGCGAATTTAGTTCCCGATTTGCCCTTCACCTGGGCAAATCGCTGGAACAGGAAGTCAAAAGTTTCTTCAAAGTTAATTTTACCATTCAAAACAACAGCCGCACCCCTTTGGGGTGCGGCTGTTGTTTTCTCTGAGCTCTAACTACATATTTAATATACAAAAAGCTCCTCGGTTGCACTAAGCGACCGAGGAGCAAAGGGTCCAAGAACTAAACGACTAAGGTTCAGACAGTCTGTTGCCTGACCACCAACC
>JAYTMA010000060.1:0-2572 GCA_043728975.1 bacterium | reverse complement strand
ATGAATATTAGAGTTGAGGTAATGCGAAAGGTCGGTATTCCAGTCTCGGTTGGAATCGGTCAATCAAAGACAATTGCTAAATATGCTAGTCGTTTAGCCAAAAAGACAGACGGAGTGAAAGTCCTGTCTGATACTAATTGGCAGAGGCTGACTAAGGAAATCACTTTAGGGCAAATCTGGGGAGTTGGTTCTGGGCGTACTAGGCAATTTACCAGCAATGGTTTAACAACCGTTTATGATTTAATTAATCTACCACTTAGAATTGTAGATCGGTTATTTGGCATTGAAGGGGTAAAGCTCTGGAATGAACTCCAAGGAAAGTCAGTCCTGTTTTTGAGTTCTAAACTTACTCCCCATAAATCCAGAATGAGTACCCGTTCTTTCGCTAAAACTACAACCGATTATGCTTTAATCAAAGAGGCACTTTTGTATCATGTCTATGAAGTAGTAAAAGATCTACAGGTAAATAAACAGTCGACCTCTAACCTTAGAGTGCTTATTTATCCTAGTCGGCATGGGGATTATTTTCTTCAAGGAGCGTCTCTTGGGGCTTCTTTTCTTCGACCAACTAATGATCTATTTACCCTGCAAGATCAAGCTATTACGCTGCTAGAGAGGTGTTATATTGCTGGGGTACCATACCAAAAAGCCGGAGTTATTTTGACTGACCTGGTAGACACCGCTTCACAATCAGGTTCATTATTTAATGACGACAACACAAAGAAAGAAATTCTTACCGAGACTATTTATGCCATCAATAAAAAGTTAGGTAAGTCACTAATTGGATTAGGGCAGTTAGTCGACAATAAAGCCTCCTGGATGGCTAAGCAAAATCTTAAATCACCCGAGTATACGACACGATGGGATGACCTATGTAAAGTAAAGGCCTAGTGCTTGCGGACAAGTGTTCTTGATGTCCTTGGTATAGAATGTCCGCAATTTAAATAAACAAATCATTAAACGTTAGCTTTTACAGCCGGTCTTGTCTCTATTAGAGTAAGTTATCAACACAGCTTATCAGACAAGTAGATGAATGAGTTGTTATAATGTTAGCAGACGGTTGAAGTGACGCAGTGAAATTGGCTGAGCTTTTTCAAAAAATTTCCTCCGCGTTTCTCCACAGAAAACTTCAACCGATTTAGTTTTGTTTATTAACATTAAACAAAACGTAGTTATTTAATAAAATTTAGTTCATATAATATGTTCGTAATACCAACACAAGTTGGCTTTACGCACCGGGTAGTCGCGATGCTCGTTGCGTGTGCAGTAGTACTCTGGTCAGTCGGAGTCTACACAACCGCACAAGCAGCTAACCTTATCGAGGTTAAAAACACTTTAACAGATTCAGGTCCTAGTGCTCTATCAGGCCATGCCTTTAGTTTTAAGATTCCAACTGGTTCAACCGTTGCGACATCTACTAACTACACCATCACTTTCCCGGCTGGTTTTACAGGAGTAAGTTCAGTAATTTCTGGTAACCTAACTGTTCGAAAGAACGGAGGCGCACCAATTACACTAGCTGGCTTCACTGCGGTTGGCCAAGTACTAACCTTCAACAACATCCCAGCAGTTGCTACAGATGTTATCACTGTAGTACTAGCACCAGGAGTAGTAACAAATCCGGCTGGTATCCAATCATATGAATTCGTTATCGCTGTTGCTAACGCAACAAGTGATGTCGGTCGTACGAGAGTAGCTATCGTCAATTACGTTACAGTAACAGCAATCGTAAATACTACTTTTGATTTCCTAGTTTCAGGAACTGCGACATCAACTCTAGTAAACGCTACGTCAACAACCGGTTCAACTACTGCTACTCTCATACCATTCGGTGTGCTAACAGCTGGAACTGTATACACGATGGCTCAACAGCTTCGAGTACAGACAAACGCTGCTAATGGTTTCTCAGTAACGGTACAACAAGATGGAAATCTTCGATCATCAACGGGCGCCGATATCGATGGATTCATTGATGGAGCTTACACTAATACACCAGTTGCGTGGTCTGCACCATCTAACTCTCTACTAGTAGAAAACACATGGGGACACTGGGGTCTTACATCTGATGACTCAGATATAGAGACAGCATCACCAGCCGAGTTTACTACTGGTGGCGGGGACAAATGGGTCGCGGCAAGTACCACTCCACGTATTGTCTACGCACATGATGATCCAGTGAATGGTGTGGGACAAGGATTCGGAACAACCACAGTTGGTTACCGAGTACAGATCACACCACTTCAGGAAGCGGCCAATGACTATCAAACAGTATTGATGTATATCGCCACACCTACTTTCTAATCTCATACGGTTAGAGTAGAACAAAACCACGCTTAGCGTGGTTTTGTTTTATGTTAATAATTTCACGACTGGCATATATTGAATGCTACAATTGACTTACTTTATGAATAGTATATTTTCGAAAGCTGGGGGCAGTTTTGTTTTGTTCTTATTAGTTACCACTTTTTTCCTCGTTAATAGTTTAACCGTATTAGCTCAGGGTGCTGCTGGGGTGGGAATCAGGCCAGCTGTTATTAATGATAAAATGGAACCGGGAGAGCTTCGCCAATAC
>JAYTMA010000059.1:0-1538 GCA_043728975.1 bacterium | reverse complement strand
CACAAGAAAGCCAGAACTTTTAGTTCTGGCTTTTGCGTGGGAAGTAAAAATGCATGTGCATTGTTACAGGAGGACTTGAAAGCCGGAACGATGTGAGCTTGCGAACGAGAGGTAAAACAGTGTTTAGACACTGTTTTACGGGTCGCGGAAAATTTCTACAAGAAATTTATCTGTGACCAAGTCCTCGAATTGTTAAATATGAGACCTGTACCGCTCGTGTAACGAGCAAGACTCCTCTTCTTACAGAAGCTGTCCACTCATTGGACTCTTTATCTCACTCCGTTCATAAAGATTCTCAATGAGTCTTGCAAAAGTGCATCAAGCACTTTTTCACCCACGCACAGTGTTTGGTTTTTATATAACGGAAGGCTCACCAGGTAACAAATCTTTATCGAGTCTAAATTTCAAAAGAATAGCCGGGCTTTACTCCTGGCTTTTCTTTTATTCCACCACCATCCGCAACCTCGTCTTCTTAAACTGAGCTGGTCTGAAGTAGCGGTTGTAGTAGCGAGCGAAGAGCTTTTTAAAACCAGTGGGTGCTTTGTCAGTCAACTGACACCAGGCACTACAGTAGCCATCACGCTTCTTGATACATCCATCACATCCCAGGAATAAAACGTGGCAAATTTGATTTTTGCAATGATAGTGGGTATCGCTCTTGGCTTCCCGGCAAAGATGACAATGGGAAATCACTTCGTTCCCCACTCGCTCCCCTAAGCGTTCATCAAAAACAAAATTCTTACCTTTAAAACGATTCGGGAGTCCTTCGCGTTCTACTTGGTGCTTATAGTCAATCACTCCCCCTTTCAGGTGTTTTACATTCTCATACCCTTGATGCTTCAGCCAAGCACTAGCCTTCTCACAACGAATACCACCCGTGCAATAGAGTGCAATCTTTTTATTTTTATGTACTTTCAGTAACTCGGGCACGAGCTTCAATTCTTCTCTAAAAGTATCAACGTCTGGTTTAATCGCTTTTTCAAAGTAACCAATCTCACTCTCATAGGCATTGCGCATATCGATAACTACCGCCTCTGGATCATCGATATACTCGTTCATTTCTTTGGCGGTCAAATATTCACCGGTATTGCTGGGATCAAAACTACTATCGTCTAAACCATCGGCTACCACCTTAGGTCTTACTTTTATGGTCAACTTATAAAAAGATGGTACCTGTCCTTCCTCCACTGCCAATTTGTACGGTACACCAGCTAGTTCAGGTTTCGCTTGTACCCAATTATCAAATCTTTCCCAATTTTCTCTTGGTACATTCATCTGGGCATTAATACCTTCGGCAGCGACATAGATACGCCCCAGACACCCGAGCTCGGTCCAGGCGGTAAGCAACTGCAGACGAAAAGCTTCCGGGTCGCTTAAATGGACATACCGATAAAAAGACAAGGTAACGCGTGGCCGAGCATCGCTCAAAGCCGCTTGCTTCTTTTCTGTCCGGGGACGCATGTCTTTAAAATCACTAACCATAAAATAGAATTGTTGTTGAACCAAAATGGTACCAGAGTAACCTATAGGTAGCAACT
>JAYTMA010000058.1:0-1646 GCA_043728975.1 bacterium | reverse complement strand
GTTAATGTACGGTATGGTACATACCATGGTAACAATAATGTACGCACTGAACGTACTATCGCGGTACGGTATCAACCCAGGTCCAAGACATATCGAGTTCCTAAAACACCTACTCAGATATGTAAAGCATTCCAAAGACGATAGACTCAAATTCACCACTCACAACGGACCCACAGACATAATCACTATGACAGAGCTTATGCAGCTGTCGTTCCAATGCGATGCTGACTTAGGAGGAAATCTCGACAATGGACATTCCCAGACTAGCTACTTAGGATACCTCGCCGGATCCCTTATATGCTGGTGTAGCACTGACCAAGGTAGTGTGTCGACTTCTACAGCTGAATCTGAAATAAAAGCTGTTAATCACACACTAAAATGTGAAGTCATTGCCAACCGTGGAATATTAAACCAAATGGGTTGGAAGCAAGCCCCAACCATCATTGAAGAAGATAATAGTGCATGTGTTGCATCTTCTGAAGTCACCCACATCACTCGCGGTCTCCGACATCTTGACCTGGCACAATTCTGGTTTAAAGAGAAAGTAGCCGACAAGACATGTATCGTAACCAAGGTCGCTTCCAAGGACAACAATGCAGATATTGGTACGACAAGATTACTTTTACCATTATTCAATGCATTATCTTATAAGTTAGTTGATAAGACACTTCGTAAAAATCTTTAGCTAATTATTAAATATATTTACCTATTATTATAATCCAATGTTTTTAATATGATCTATAGACGTATGGACTTATATTTTTAATATCATAATACTTAATACTATTTATATAGCACGTATTAATTCCAATCTATTTAGTATATTATAATACCATATCCTAACTACGGGGAGTGTCATGCGATTATAGTCTATTTATATAGTATACGGATATAGTATGTATGTACGTTTCACAACAATGTATAGTATAGCCGTTTCACATATAGTGTAGACGTTTCATAATTGAAGTACGATTCACACATTTGTTATTACGAACATGTATGACCCAAAGTCCATGTTTTCCGAAACCGCTACCCGTTCTCGCCACCGATACCCGCTGTTGCTTGCTCAACGTAGATAAATGTCGTGGATTTATCGATATCTATCGAACTGCCGTTCTACGTTAGCTTAGCCTTTCAACACGTTTCCTTTGCATGAACTCGTTCAGTAACTAATCAAGTATAGTCTACAGAATTGTCATCGGACAATATTCTTCTTAGACTGAGCCATCTGCAAGCTTCAGATTCTCTACCTGAGTGGCTGCGCCATCAGGTAATGCTGACTTTATGACATGGTAGCGATTGATTGTGGCATCGATAGTTTTCCCATCTGTAACTATCTGCTAAGTCTCGCCAAAAATTGCTAACGACGTGATCTGACACTTCGTCTTGCCAAACCCATCAGAATTATCTTTGAGTTTCGACATGTCCGCCAACGAGGATAAACCAACTCTGGGGAAGACCGCAAGATCCCCCAGGAGGTCTGCCCAAGCTCCAGCCTCCGCAAACATAGAGCCTGGGGTTACTACAAGGTTTCCGAGACGCTCCGATCAATCGGAGTCATCGTCGACACCAGCCATCGACCTCTCCAAATACGACGTCCGTATGAGAGAGCTTTCAGATGAAGACACGCTCCAGCAGTACAAAAT
>JAYTMA010000057.1:0-1279 GCA_043728975.1 bacterium | reverse complement strand
CTTAAAGACATTCAGGCTGTCACATTTTCCTCACACTTTGCCCTGTACCGTGATATTTCCAGACGTGTCTTTGAGGTTATGGTAAGTGAACTCGAATCTATCGAGCAATACTCTATTGACGAAGCATTCTTCACTTTGGAAGGAGATGTAGAGTTTGTCTCGCGACGAATTTCTGAAATTAAGGACAGGGTAGAGCTGGAGGTAGGTATTCCCATTTCTATCGGAGTAGCACTCTCAAAGACACAAGCGAAATATGCTAGCAACGTTGCTAAAAAGACAGGCGGCCTTTATGTTCTATCCACGACTACCCAAACTGAAGATCTAAATTCTGCTAAGCTCGGGGAGATTTGGGGTGTGGGGGCTAGCTCTGCTGAAAGCTTTAAGAAACATAACATTATAAAGGTTGGCGATTTGATTAAATTGGAAAGGCGGCAGGTTACGACCTTATTTGGAGTGCATGGAGAACGATTGTGGCTTGAATTACAAGGTATCCCAGCTGGACATAGTGCCCGAAAGAATGGTTCACAACAAAGTATTCTTAGTTCACGCTCATTCAAGAGTACTACATCGAATAAGTCTGTACTTAAGGATGCTGTGGCGTATCACGTCCGGCATGCGGCCGAGGATTTGCGTAATATGCACTTAAAAGCCAGTTGCATTCAGGTGATGTTAGGTACCAGTCGCCAGAGCGACTACTTCCTGCAAGTAGGCTCGGAAATGCTCGTTTTATCAACACCAACCAGTGATTCTTTCGAGCTTATGAAGGCGGCCGATACGCTTGTGGATAAGCTCTTTAAGGCAGATATACCATATAAAAAAGCTGGCATTCTGCTTCAGCAATTTACTCAAGAAGCGTTTGAACAGTTAAGTATGTTCAATGATGATAAGAAGAGTAAAACGAACGACTTGATGCCGGTGATTGATAAATTAAATATGCGCTCTGGGACGAGCTTGATCTTACTTGGTAGTCACCTTAAAACAGCCGGATGGCAATCGTCGCAGGAATCTCGCTCGCCGGCGTACACGACAAATTGGAATGACATAGCTAGGGTAAAGACATAGAGGAAAGAGACAGTTGTACCTTACGACTTTAAGCGTGGTTGTCTGTAATATTGAATTGATAGGCCTATAAAAAGGGTTATTGTATAGGTACAAAGGTCAGGACAAAAAGGTTATCAACAGTGGGCTTAAGACGGCTGGCGTCTAAGACGATAGAATATACATAGATCGGTTGAAATGATAGAAAACTTTATAGGCTGAGCCTTTAATAAAAAGTTGT
>JAYTMA010000056.1:0-9971 GCA_043728975.1 bacterium | reverse complement strand
TCTATCGCTTTGCGATAGAGGTTAAGCAACGAAGTTGCTTAACTAAAAGGCCATAGGCCGAATAGATACCCCGTCCCGTAAGGGCGGGGAGATTCATTGAGGCATTCTAGACCGGCAGGTAATTTATTTCGAATAGAGTTTCAAGAGCGCCTCAATGCCATTTTTATTTCGTTCCCACTCGGGGCTGGTGCGCGTCTCTAGTTCAACCGTTATGGCTGGTATACCGATAGACGCTAGCCACCCCTCAGCATCCCCACTTATCGGGTACGCGTCAAAGCTCTCTACAGATTTATATTGAGCAGCCTTAGCGTAGGCGTCCATCACAACTTTAGTTTGTGGTAGTACCCCTTCTATACATTCTGAAGCGTAGACAGTATTCGCTTGGCTGTGCCAGAAGACTACTACTTGTGGCGAAATTTTATTTACCAAGTCACGCAAGGCTATAGCTTCTGGTTCAGAGAAAGGACTGGTCCCGGCGGCAACTGTCTTCCCTTTCCAAGTACTGGTTCTCTGCCACTTGCAATCGAAGTTACGATTGAGATCGACATTGTTACTATTAAAGCGACCGACTCCAGTGGTATAGGTGTCATTGGGTCTGATTTCTTCAGTCGTGAATCTTCCCTCTTTCATTACGACAGCAAACAACCCATCTGGATTTAGTGTCGGTATTACTGTGATAGTTAAATTAGCTGGAACGCTAATTGTTCTGGCTTCCAAGGCGTCGATAAGTTCATAAGCCAAGATCGTACTATTCCATTCGTAGCCGCCATGAATGCCACCGACAAAAAGTAAATTATCGGTTCCGGTACCGAAGGTGTAGCTTTCAATCACCCTACTCTCTACCGACTTGCCGATGACATTTCTTGCTTCCCTAAAAACTGGTGTAGTCGTGGTGGCTGTTTCTCCGGGTGTTGGTTTTTCTTTTTCTGTTTCGGGAGCGATTAATGTCTCAGGCAAAAGTAAAAATGTAGTAGCCAAGCCAACACCGATAGTGATGATAAATGCAACTAACCAAATTTTATTTTTAGACGGGGACATTATTATTTTGTGACGTAATCAAGGACAGCCTTTACCCCTTCCTTGTTTTTAGCTAGCTCAGTGTTTTTATGATCAGTGAGAAGAACACTAATAGCTGGAATATTTAAACTGGCAAACCAGTTGACCATATCGCCAGTTATTTCATAATAATCAAACTCTTCATAGGCCGTGTAACCAGTAGCCTTAGCAAAAAGATTAGTCAAAGCTTCCGTTCCACTCGATACTCCCTTTTTACAATTTGAAGCATAGACACCACCAATGGCACTGTACCAGGTCACTACTGCCACCGGTTCTGTTTGTGAAACATAGGTTTTAATGGCCAAACTCTCTGGTTCAGAGAAAGCTTTACTGCCACCGCTCACGTTACGATCTTGCCAAGTACCAGTGGCTTTCCATTCACAGCCGAAGTTACGATTAAGATCGACTTCGTTGCCGTTAAAGCGTCCACTAATGCGGGTAGTCTCTGAGGTAGAAACGTCACTTCCTGTGAAACGACCATCCTTACCCGTTACTAACTTCAAACCATCGGGATTCAAAACCGGAATGATTGTCACAGTAACATCTTGAGGAACAGCACTTGGGTTTGATTTTAGCCAGTCAATTATTTCGTAAGCTAGTAGGGCCGTGTTCCACGAGTAGCCGCCATGAATGCCACCAATAAATAAAACCTCCTTATCGCCTTTACCAAAGTGATAAGCTTTTATCTCGGTTCCAGCTACTGATTTACCTATAACACTTTCCGGTCCACGGATAACTTCAGTTATCGGAGTTGAGGTGGCAGGGGTTACTTCTTCCTCTGGGGCTTTAGGGGTTGGGGTGGTGGTAATTTCAGGGGTTGGTTTTTCGTAGGTAACATCATCTTTTGAGCTAATGTAATAGTAAGTACCTCCGGCAATTAATAGTAAAATAGCGACTACGATTAAAATATTTTTCATACTCTCTTATTGTATGCCTATTACACTGACTTAGCTACCGTCTGCAAAAACCTTGACCAGCACTAGGTAGGGACACTTTTTCTACACCAGGTTAATCGGTTAATTTAGCAAAAGTGGAACTCGCGAATATTTTAAATAACCGTAAGGGCACGGAAGGGTAACTTGTAAATAAAACAAACAATAATTTAAATAATTATTAAGATCAATTTAACCGGCATGAAACAGATTTCTAATAAGTTAAAAGTTAGGGCCCAGCGCTTAATGCGCTGGGCCAGATAATGGACTCCTACTCGTCATCTTCCTTCGGCCATAACAGGCAGGTGATAATGTCGACTAGTACGAAGGTGATTATGTGTAGGGTAATAAACCTACCCCAGACTATTTCTTGCAAGTCGCCGAGCAACCTGTCAAGAAAACGAAAGAGAAAAAGTACATACGCGATCATTATTCACCTCCTCGGTTTTGTTGAGTACTACTGTGGTGTAGATTACTTATTAAGTAAAAGAAATGCAAGAGAAAAGTTTTGGCTTAAGAGACAGCCAACTCGGCCTCAGTAAAGTCCGCTTTACTGAGAGTGATATTACCGCCTTTGGCGACTGCGCCACTAATTATTAGCTGGGCAATTTTTTCCTCCAGCACATCTTGTAAAACTCGCTGCATCGGTCTGGCACCAAACTGAGGACTGTAACCCTTCTCAACCAAAAAGTCCATTAGGTCACGATTCACAGTGAGTTCAAAGCCACGTTCTTTTACTCGATCGTAAAGCCCACCCAGCATGAGTCCGGCTATCTGTCCTTGCTCTTCTAATTTTAGTGGTTCAAAAATAATCGTACTATCGAAACGGTTTAAGAGTTCGGGTCGAAACACTCCTTCTTTTATAATGTGGTTTATTATTTCTTGGTTCAGGGTAGATAATTCTTGACGTTGACTTACGGTTTGTAAAATAAGCTGACTGCCAGCATTACTAGTAGCAATAATAATTATGTTCCGCGCATTTACCTTATTACCCCGCGCATCGGTAAAAATTCCCTCGTCTAGTATTTGGAGGAAAATATCATGAACTGACTTAGCCCCTTTTTCGAATTCATCTAAGAGTAGTACAGCATAGGGATGTTCGCGCAACATATCAGAGAGGACGCCAGAATTTGTACCATCCCCTATCAGTCTAGAGAGAGCGTTTGCGCCGCTAAATTCTGACATGTCGATGCGATGCATATTTTTTTCATCACCGAAAAATATATGAGCCATCGCTTTAGCAGTTTCGGTTTTACCGACACCGGTCGGTCCAAGAAATAGAAATGAACCAATCGGTTTTTCGCCAGATTGAATACCAGCACGAGCTCGACGCATCGTGCGCGAAATCGCATTAAGCGCAGGCTCTTGACCGATAACTCTTTCATGTAGTTTACTTTCAAGATTCAAGAGGAGGTCTTTTTCTACTTCACCAATTGGTCCAACCGGTATACCTGTCTTCTCACTAACTATTTCATAGACATATTCAGGATTAATCACTACTACTCTCGCGTGCTCTGCTCTGGTCGCGATATCAATCAAAAGTTCGATGGCCTTATCAGGCATAGCACCTTCAACAATATATCGATCGGCTGAAGTGGTGATTGTCTCTAGGGCAGCGTAGGTAAAGAGTACGCCATAACGTCCTTCATTTTGCTCTGCGATGCCCTGAAGCAATCTAGTGGTACTACTTAAATCTGGAGCATCAAGTAGCACTTCAGCGAAGCGACGAGAGAAAGCGCCCAGTGGTTCGAGGAAAGCATGATAAGCACCTGGGGTGTCGGTGGCTATGACATGTAGCGTTGGTGAAGCTAAGTATGGATCCAGTAGTTCAGGAATAAATATTCCCATAGCCTCCGCCTCGCGAATGAAATTACTAAGATTCTCAATGACGATAATTATATTACCAGCATTATGTGCTTCAGTAAAAAGCGAGAGAATGGTGTACTCCAGTTCTTGCTTCTCACGATGGGTGGCAAAAAGACGGCTGGTATCAAGCAAGACCATTCGCTGATCCTCCACTGCGCCGATTCCGGTGCCGGCTTTTAGGCGACGATCAACTTCCAATAATAAGTCGATGGTACCAACTCCAGCTTCACCGATAAGAAGTACATTAGCTGCCTTGGCTCTAGCTAAAGCCACTTCAACTTCGGAAATTTTCTCTTCAACAAAAGCATTTATGGTAGTTAGGTTGGCAAAGATGGCACTAGTTTTTAAGTCGCGCGAAAACCTTTCTAATTGGTATGGTGTACCATATGCCCACTCCCGACCAATGCCTTTGGTTTGAGATAGGTTATCTTTACCCCACCAACGCATGGCTTTCTTTTGTTGGTGGTGAAAGAGGACTACCCAATTTAAAGCTCCAAAAAATGTCTCTTCACTAAGCCCTTGGCTCCCGAGCATTTTTTTGAAAGCAGTATCTTGTTGCAAGAGATAGCGACCGAGAGAAATCAGGGAAAAGACTTGCTCTTCTGGGAGTGGAATCACGTTGGTCGTGATTTTCACTCGACTACTACTAAGGAACTCATCAAGCATATTTTGCTCTACTCCGGTACGGATCAAAATCTCAGTACCCATTTGTGAAGTACAAAACGCTTTGGTGACATCTTCTTCTTTACCGACTAAGGCTTCGGCTACTTCATAGGTCGTGCCAGAAATTTTTTTAAGGCTTAGTCCAAGAATTGAATTAAGTCCATAAAAATAATAACTATTGTAGTAGCTATAGATGAGAATTTGCTCCAGCCACAAAGCGGTCGTAATCAGGCAAATTCCGAGTAAGGTAGTAGTGTAAGTATCCGGTAAACTAACAGCTAGGCCAGCACTGGCGAGTCCAGAAAGTAGAGCAATAGTAAAAAATATAACACGTAAATAACCCAAGGTCTTTCTTTCAATAAAACGCGAAAAAGTGAGGACGGGGGCGTATCTTTTTATATCTTCAGCAATGGTATACATATTTTTATTTAAGGAGCAAAACTATTCCGTAGTACAAACAACCAGCAATGATAATCGGTGCGATTACCCAGAAGATGTAAGTTAAGACCACTCCGATAGAAAGAAACATTAAAGAAATTATCCCGCATACTATTACTGTTGTACGTATTAACAGTCCGATTAGGCGAGAGACAAGATTGACGATGATATAACTAGCCAAATCCTCAAAACTAAAGGTGTTTCCCCGATCTTCCGTCATACGTTTCCAAGGAGCAAACAATGACTTGATTAATTGGGGCAGAGAAAAGAAATTTATCACGAACCAAAAGAAGTTTTTCCAGACATGGAAAATTTCACCAAAGGCTTTTCCATAGTGCCAAAGTAAATAGTGGTGCAAGACTGAGACGAACAACATACATATATAGTATACATGCCGTAATTGAATTTAGAGGTCGTGGTAATAAACAACAAAAGCCGCGCCCTTAAGGGGCGCGGCTTTTGTAAGCTTAGCTTTAATTATGCACGTCGCACATTTCCAGCAGCTGGTCCTTTTGGTCCTTGCTCAATATCGAAAGTAACTTGGTCACCTTCTTGTAGGTCGTCGAAAGCGACGTCTACTAGAGATTGTGCATGGAAGAAAACATCCTTGCCGCCATCATCTGGCTTAATAAAACCGTAACCATTATCTCGCTTGCGCACAATTGATCCTGTCATTTGAATTATATTTATACTTTGATTAAGACAAAACGTCACTTCACCTGGTCAATGCTTTCACCTTGCCTTGGAGGAGTTTGTTTCGCTACGAGTATTAAAGCACAGTTACAGATAAACACAAGCGTTTTTATCTTGTATGTTCAAAAGTCTAATTTATGTTAGTACAAAAGATGGTAAGACAAGACCCGTAGCACAAGCTACGGGTCAAGTTCGGCCTCCCTCAGTTTGCTACCAATGCCCCTTCATTTCTCGGTAGAGTTCCCGTATTTTGCTCGGGCTCCTGAGTCGATAGATTAGGACTATGACAATTAGTGGAGAGGCCAGCACCAGAAAAAGTAAACCGGTACCGACGGCAAAGGTGCCAATGATGATGAGGGTGAGCCAAGGCGGAAACCATGATTCACCCACCTTCTTCATGTCTACCATGACCAACTCCTTTCTCTGTGTGAATATTTTACCTAAGCAATATCTTGCTTAAGCCTAGAACTGAGACTACGTGCAAGATAACAGAAACGGCTGGCAAAGCAAGAATAAAAATAACTACAATATAATAATAAGAAGCGGGCGCCAGCATACGTCACCAAAGGTAATGCCTGAGAACATTATTCAGAACTAGCAAAACCGTTTCTCTTGTCGTCCAATTAATTAACTTAATTTAATTAATAATCAAAAAAACTGCACGAGATTTAGTCTCGTGCAGTTTAAGAAAGTTAAAGTATTTAAGTGTAGCTTATGCATACAGTGTAGTTCCGAGTCTGTTCGCCTACCCCTCCCCCATTTCCCATAACATCAGAAAGAAGTCTTTGTAGTTTTGGGCGATGATGGTTGACTTTACTACATACACCAGTGGCGGATTGAGGAAGGTGTAGAAAGAGACTGAATCTTTGCGTACTAACATGTGCGTCTTCCCTTTGGGTAGTTGCTTCATAAAGCGATATTGTTGGTTGGGGTATTTGCCAATGTACTTCGCATAGTCTTCCCGTTCATCTTCAGTCCCCAGATACCGGACCAGCATATTTTTCTCGGTTTTAATTTGGAGATACTCGGGCAAGGTGTCACCCATCACAGCAGCAAAACCCGCAGTTGAGGCTCCGCCAAGAATATATTCCTCACTCCCCACTTCAGCCCGTAGTGCATACTGGAGCTCATACTCTTGAATGGCCCGCACACCTTGAATTACTTCAAACTCCTGCTCGTTGCCAATGTTACTTATAGTATTAAGTTCTCGTGCTAAGTCCCCAGCTTCAAGTGCACGCTTACGGCCAATCTTTTCTATTTCTTGAGGTGGACGAGCTTTGTATTTTTTATGTTTACCTTCCACCACTTCTTCCACTAGTCCAAGGTTAAGCAACTTGGGTAAGGCTATATATATGTATTGCCTATGCATATCGGTGATGAGGGCAAGCTTAGTGCCACCAAGTTCCCTTCCGTGTTCAAGGAGGGTGATGTATACGCTCGCTTCCCCTTCAGTCAGGCCAAAGTTATTTAGGCGTTCAATTAATTGTTTGTGTGTTTCTGGGGTTGACATAGTAGGTGTGTTTGTTATCATATATGAGCACAGTGGCTTCGGCCTCCGAGATAACCCCGCGAAAGCGGGGTTATCGATTTTTAGAGGAGAGACTTTAGTTTTTGCCTAATAACGGCAAACGTCTCTTTATCAACGTATCCCATTTTTCGAAATAGTCGCTTGGCGTCGATAACCCTTATCTGGTCAAGAAGGATATACCCCTCCTTGCCACTAACGCTAAATGGAACTTGAAACACTTCAAGTTTCTTTTTGGTACTTAAAGGTAAAACAATAGCTGTAGTAGGGCTAAGCTTTTTGATAATTACACAGGGACGTTCAAAATTATTGCCACTGCCGTCTTGTTCGCTACCGAGATTCACACCGAACGAACACCACCAGATATCACGGGCGTTAAATTTAATCGGCTCTCTCACTGTGTCTTCAAGGGACTTTTTTCTGCTATTCCAAGAATCAAAGTTTTTGTTTGTCATATATACAATGACAATATAGCATAATTACTATATTTTACAATACTAAATGTCATAAAATATTGTCACACATAACACTGACAATACGCATAATGCGTTCTATTATAAATGCAGAAAGTTAGAGAGCTGACTTGCGGTCCAGAAGACCAAAGGCGCCTCAACTGCACTTTGAAAGTAAGAATCATGGCGCAAACATTTACGATCCGCTCTATCACCAGACACTACGACAACACTGATAGGTGTGGCAGAGTAACGGGTGATTCGTCTTGGCATAACCGAATCACTTGCGAAGTGAAATGGTACCCTCCTTGCGGACGATCCAATGAGGGGGATTATTCGGTGGGAGAGGTATGAATACGCCGCAGAAAAGTGTGTCGGGTTGGAGGGCCAGTGCGTGGCCTTTGCCTTTTCTACAGGTGTATCCCAAGGGGTAAAACTCTACACGACCACCCCTACCGAAGGCTCGACTCTCGAAGGGATCGAAAGATCCCTGAGCAATAAGGGTTGTTGATATTCAACTGTCTTCTAGGTCGGTTGTTGGAGAAGTGTGCACCCCACACTTCTCCTCTTTATAAAGATTTTGAACACCTCGAAATCTTTTAGAGAATTTGTTCTTCAAAATTTCAATTGTACCAACCTAGGTCTTAGGAATACAGGGAGTAATCGATACCTCCCTTTCTCCTAAGACCTAGGCATACCTCTTGATCGACTCGAATTGGGTAACGAGAGAAGGTGTGAGGAGATAAGCATGAATTTTCCACTTATTCTGGCGTACATTTGTGTTTCAGCCCACAGTCAACCTGTCCACATTTGCAAATGGAAGGACAGGTTGCGCGTCATGAGCGAAATGAACAACAGTCATCGTGCTCGTGGTTACCGTTCATGTTTCCACACAGCACGAAAGGTGGTGGCTTGGTCTGGCACACGTAAAATGTGCGGAGAGCATGACACCCTTAGTCTCGATGCAGATGGAGAAGTTCGTCTTAAAAGGGGCTGGAGTAACTGGGAACGCTTCAAAGATCGGTCAGAAGCGTGACTTTGACTGGTGAGTTGAGCTTTGCTCCTCACCATCTTTATCAAGTCTTTGAGTTATGCATGCTTGAAGATTTGAAAAGAGTTTGTTCACTCCATTACCGGAGAAGATTATGACAGATATGATTGAGTCGGGGGATGTTATCCGGTGTTTCTCACAAAATGATGGGAAGACCTTCTGTTTAAAGGTGACAAGCTTACTACCAGAAGGTGGTCAGCGCAAAAAATACCTCAAAGGTACTCGCTCGGGCGACATCGACCCGGTTACCTGCGTAGAGATTCCCTATGAATTGGCTCACCGAGTTTGCGAGCTGATGGCACAAGCCGCCGGTCGACCTTTGGGTGAAGGTTTCGCCGACATGGGCTACGCGATTTCCTACCCGGTGCTTTGATTTGCCGGTACTCTAGGGTAAGAGAGTTGGAATAGTACCAACTCTCTTTTTTGTATTAAACAGCAAGGCAGTGAAACATTTGGTACACTAACGAGTAAATAGCATACCTATATTATGAAAATCTACTCGTGGAACGTGAATGGCATCCGGGCAGTCCTTAAAAAGGGTGATTTTCAACGTTTCATGGCTGAACACAACCCCGATATCTTGTGTTTGCAGGAGACAAAAGCCTCCAGGGACCAGGTAGAAATAGACCTAGGAGAGTATGAGGAATACTGGAATAGTGCAGAAAAGAAGGGTTATTCTGGCACGGCTATCTTTAGCAGGCAGGTTCCACACGGGGTTATAGAGGGAATACCGGAGGATATTGCAAAACGGTATAACCTAACCGATAACTACGGTGACACGACCAAAGAGGGGCGGGTGCTGACGCTAGAATTTGAGGGTTTCTATATAAGTACTGTCTATACCCCAAATGCCAAGGATGATCTATCCCGGATTCCGATGCGAGAGGCTTGGGACCCAGCTTATTTAGAATTCATGAAACAACTGCAAAAGGTTAAGCCGGTTATTTTCTGTGGTGACCTCAATGTGGCACACACCGAACTTGACCTGGCCCGACCAAAAGATAATAAAGGCAAAAAAGGTTTTACCACACAAGAGCGGACCGGACTCTCTTCCTATGTTGCGGCGGGGTTTGCTGATACTTTTCGACTGTCACAAAAGGACGGCGGACACTACACCTGGTGGTCACATTTTAATGAGGCACGGGAGCGGAATATTGGTTGGCGGATCGATTATGTCTTTGCAAGTGCTGAACTGGTACCTCTAATTAAGTACGCGCGGATACATCCTGAAGTCATGGGTTCGGACCATTGCCCGGTCTCTCTAGAACTAGCTCTAGAGCAATAGAAAATAGTTG
>JAYTMA010000055.1:0-1507 GCA_043728975.1 bacterium | reverse complement strand
TCACGATCTCTAATTAAAGAATCAAGTTGTTGACACGAGTAATAGATAGCATAAGCTTCTTTTTGTATCGTGGACCATTTTAATTGTGTTGCAGAAAGTGACTTGCTAATGAAAGCGATAGGTCTCCATTCATTGTTAACAACTTGAATTAACACACCACCGATTCCATAATCTGATGCGTCAGTGTATAACTTAATAGTTGACTTCTCATCAAGAAAATACATTAGAGGGCATCTTGATATAGCCACTCTGACGTGTTGGAATGCTAGTACAGCACTAGGTGTCCAAATGATTGGTGATTTTTTGTGAGCTTTAGAATCAACTAATCTCTGTAAAGGTGCGACTATAGTGGAGTGATTTGGTACAAATCCCCTAAAATAGTTCGCAAGACCCAGTAACGAGCGAAGTGCTGTTAAAGTCTGTGGTCTTGGAAAGTTGAGTATAGACTCAATTTTTGTCTCAGACATGGATAATCCGTCTTTTGAGATTGTACGACCAACATACTCTAGGCTTTTACAACCATATTTGCATTTCTTTGCTTTTAGCAAAATCCGAAATTCACGTAAACGTAAAAATATATCTCTCAGTCTACTAAGAAACTCTGCAAATCCCCGGCCATATATAATTATATCGTCAAGATATATTTCGCATATCATATATATGAGACCGCGAAGGACTTTGGTGGCCATCTGCTCTTGGAAGTAAGAGGGAGCACACCTAGGTCCAAAGGGGAGTCTAGTAAAATGGAATATGCCTGCATAGCATATGAATGCCGTAAAATGGCGATGTGGTTCATAAAGCGGAGCTTGATGGTAACCGGCAGTTAAGTCCATTACACCGAAAATATCGGCTTGGTGACGGCCAATGCGTTCAAAAAGACCCCGAATATTCGGTAGCGGAAAACTAGCTGGTTGCATGCACGCATTTAAGAGTCTGTAATCGATGCAGAATCGATACGTATCAGCTGTTTTTTGTACTACTACAGGGTGACTGTAATAGACTGCACTCGAAGGTTCGATGATACCTAATGAAAGCATCTCGTCTAAGGCTTTTTTTATTTCAATCTCTTTACGAGATGATTGGGGTCGGACCGGGGTCCGGTTCGCGGATATTTCCCATTCTTGTTCCCTCACATCCAGTCTAAACGGATCTAGTTTAGCTGGTAGAGTTGCAATTTTATTGCTGAACAAGTCGCGAAACTCTAAGCAGAGAAGTTTCATTGCAATTATTTGGTCTTCCATACCAACGAAAGTTATTTCGTCAAGAAACTTGTCTGACCCGTTACTGTCGGGCGGTAAATCAGGGCTAGTCCCTTGGAGGAAAGGTCCGAAAGTATCGGTTTTCTCACTGTCAATCTCATCGTTACTGATAATGACAACACTTGGCGAGTGGCCTAAAGTGTCATGCGTTTCGTCGTTAAGAAACCCTGGTGTCGGAGGGATGTAATCTAATCCATCTTCGGGAGGTGTATCACCGTCACGAGTCAGTTCAGGGTGAACGATACTCC
>JAYTMA010000054.1:0-1482 GCA_043728975.1 bacterium | reverse complement strand
AATTGAAGTTACTAAGCAAAATAAGCGTCGGGCGGGAGTAGAAAATGCCAAGCGACTGAAACTAATGAGCAAGACTCGGACTCGGGAACGAGCGCTTCGCTATCAAGAAGTGGAACTGTCTGCCGAAACAGAATTTAAGCATTACAAAAAGAACCCTCTCTTCATAGCGGGCCTTATAACCTACGCCTCGCTAGGAGATCTAACCGACGAACGAACTATCCGCCTCACCACAGCCCGCCTGCTGGCCCACAAGACGTTTATTTCCTTTGCAGTAGAGTATTTAGGAGTTCCAAAGAATAAAATCAAATTATGGTTACTTCTCTATACTAATCACAATGAAGAAACCTGCATGAAGAAGTGGCACAAGTTCACCGCCCTCCCCTACTCTCAATTTTACAAGAATCAGGTTGTTAAAGGCAAACCCAAACACAAGACATTGCATCATGGCGTAGGAAATACTATAATCGGCAGCACAGTTTTGAAGCACAAACTTGTCCGCTGGATCGAGCTAATGCAGAAAGAACTGACAATTTCATAAATGCGGCCATGGTTAAGTGGTATAACGAGTCCTTGCCAAGGATTAGTCGGGGTTTCGATTACCCCTGGCCGCACAAATAGTCCCCGTAAGGGGACTTTTGTGTGGCCAGGAGAAACGTGCTGGGAGCACGTTTCGGGGTAATCGAAAGCCTGGTTGAGTTAGATTGGAAGCGCAGCGTATCAATCTAGCCAGTTAGGGTACTGCTCCTGTATGTAAACATTCTTGAACTGCATTCGCGTATTAAATATAAACGAGTTTCTGTTTAAACACTCATTTGTTCAAGTAAGGAGGCGAATTTACCCCTGGCCGCACCAAAGTGTATAGAAAAGATCGTTTCGTGTGAAACGGTCTTTTCTCTAGCAAACAAATGGCATCGCCTGCTTTCTTGTAAGAATATACTGTTTGAAACGTATACAGAAGTGGAGAGTCTAATCACTCAAATTTGAATTTTGGAGTTTTTTGCAATGAAAACCGCTGAAATCGTTCTTTATCAGGACGAGAGGCAGGGGTCAAGCCAGATTACTGTTGAGCAAATGCTAAACAAATCTAGCCGCAAAAGGCATGCTGGACATAGAAAGATGCTGCGCCTTCTGGCCAATCCGGAAGAAGCTCCATCTGTACTTACACACCGACCAGTAGATGGTCAGTGTGTAGCATTGCTTTTCTGCGGCAAAGTCATAGAACATGAAAACGGCAACAAATACGTCATGGCTCTTCGTCGAAAAAGCCCAGCACGTCTAGTCGCCGAAAAATATTGGCTTGCCGATCCCCTACTCCCCACCTTCTACATGGCGCTGCACAGTTAGACCGGCAGTGTATAAAAGCCCGCGCAGAAATGTGCGGGCTTTGTTATACTTGGGGATAACCATGGGGATAGGTGGATAAAGGACAACATTTACGACATTCAACATCTTGTCCTTTACAATAAGTCTTATAAATAAGGT
>JAYTMA010000053.1:0-2268 GCA_043728975.1 bacterium | reverse complement strand
CATCTTCCTCCGGCTTTATTTCATCATCGCCAGCACCGAGGTTCTTAAGCGAAGAAAAAGATGGGAGCTTCATGCCGGTGTTAAAGATAAGAAAAATCGAAATCAAGAGAGCGCCAAAGAATAGAATTCCCGAAAGCGGAGTCCCTAGTAGGTGCTCCATCGGCCAGGCAAAGGCGAGTCCCACCACACCGCCTAGTTCGTCTTTGTAGAGCTCTAGACTCCCGAGCGACGCCACAAAGAGGAGAATGGTCCCAATCACCTTCGCTGCGCTAACAGTTTCATTTTCGCGGGGGTTGAGCAATACATATATATAGAGGAAGCAAGCAAAGGGAGCCAACCAAGCACCACCACCAAAAAGGAATTGAAGCGCCAAGTGGATATACGACCCCATGGGGCCACCGCTCTCAAATAGAGCAAATAAGAAAAAGACGCCGAGCACGCCCATCACCACAGCTCCAATTGCTTGTCTGGCCTGGGGAGTGAGATCGTCAAACATCGGTGCTTTTTCTACTTTCTTATCAATTTTTTTACGTGCCATAGCAGTTGTTTTCGCTCATAGGAATACGCACATAATACCATGTGGAAAAGTGGGGATACTTATAAACTAGGACTTTCGCAAATGAGTGCAATTCAAGGCGTTCAAGCAAAATACGACGAGATGTACCCCAAGAGCACTTCTATTTTATAGTCGCCAACGCTTCTTAAAATATGGGCGTACATCGGTACATTGATTTGTATTTTGTGTAGGACAACACCGTAGCGAGCGAGAGTCGCAAAATTAAGTTTACTTAATTTTATGACCGAGCGAGCGCACGATGTATCCTTAGATACGAAGAAGTGTGCCATTTTCGGAAGTCCTTGGAGCTTGCAAAAGTCGTAGATGTCTCTATAGTAGGTATAAGACAGATGATTATCTAACAGACAATGCTTATGAATCCCGAAAAAGACACAGGAATAGAAATTAAAAGACTTGCCAACGAAAAGGACTACTTTGTTAATGTCTTTAAGCGTACAGAAAAGATTATATCTGTTATATTCTATATTTTGTCCCATACAACTCAGTCCGATAAGAATCAAGGACAAATAGATATTCTTAAAGACAGAGCCCTCGCGACACATGAAGCGTCACTTAAGACATTGCGCCTAGAGGCCCATCAAGTCGTAAACGAGCTACCGCATTTCCAGTTCAAATTGATGGATCTAGAAAGTACTCTGAGGCTGGCCGAAGCAACCGAGATTATCCCCGGGAACCTCACCCAACTTCTTTATGAGCAATTAGATGGCGTGCAGCGTTATCTTCAGAACCACTACACATTCGATAAAAAAATTGACTTTAATCAACACCAAAGCCTTCCAATTGGAAGCGTTTCAAAACCAATCCGAGCTATTACAAGCACCAGTGCACCCACTCCGCGCAAGAAGCCAGTCCGTATTCCAGCCGGTGATATAAGTACCGATGCCTACATGGTCTATAGTCAGTTGACCGATAGGGCGGCTCGCATACGGACAGTCCTTGAAGCCAAGCCTCAAGCCACAATAAAAGACATTGCCGAAATCATCACTGATGTAAGTGAAAAGACAATCCAACGTGAACTTAATAGTCTCATAGAAAAAGGACAAGTGATTCGAGAAGGAGAAAGACGTTGGTCTAGATACTCATATAAGAAATAAAAGACAGCCAACTAGATAGAGTAGTTGGCTGTCTTTTATAACTATGAGGTGTAGGGGAGACTGGCTGTTTGTAAGCGTCGAAATATAAAGGACAAAATCTGTCACACATCCTGAGTCTGCACGGCGGGACGCGGAGCGCCCCGCCAAAACAAGGCTTAATTGCCAAAATCCAAAACCATTTTGTAATATTTTAGCTGTAAGACAGGCAAATATACCTCGTCTTCTTCATCAGACCACTCCCGATTTTGTCTTATTTTAACATTAGAAAAAAGGTTTAAGCTCACGTGTTTGGATAGCAGAAATACCCTTTATTGGTAAGTCCTATCCACACACCCAGTGCTATACCATTTTTCCAATAAAGTGATACACTATTGGGACTGCGCTGATGCGCTTTTTCTGAATAAGACTTGCTGGCTTTACTTTGTGTGATGTCACCACCATTCAGAAAAGGACTCAGAGCTGGGTATGTTCGTTGACGTTCTGGAGGAAGCTAAAGCTTTGCCTCCTATATATTAAGTAAGAAAACGAGCGTAGCGACTATTCGCGCCCTAATTTTTAGGGAGTCCCTTCGGGCGACCATAAAAATGGAAGTACCCT